>DATBID010000367.1:0-5462 GCA_036557125.1 Bryobacteraceae bacterium
ACCAAGTTGTCATCCTGAGCGAAGTGAGAGTGCGTCAGCACTCGAACGGAGTCGAAGGATCTGTGGTTCGCCTCGCGCTCCGATGCCCCGCAACCGAACCGCGGATCCTCCGGCTTCGCGTCCGCCCGCCGCGACATCGGCGCCGGAACCGATGCGGACGCTCCGCTCAGGATGACGGTGATGAAGGTCGCTACGGACGCGCTTGCGCCCACTCCCGCCGAATCTCCGCTTCCTGCTTGTTGAAGACGCCCGCGATCTTCGTACCGCAGCTGGCGCAGCAGCCGTTCTTCAGGCGGTTCGACATCACCGAGTGCCAGGAGCGGGTGATGAGCTGTTGCTTGCAGCCGGGGCAAACAGTATTTGCGCCGTCGGAGTAGATATTCCCTTCGTAGACGTACTTCAGCCCCATCCCGATGGCAATCTTCCACGCAAGGTGCAGCGTCTCGGGAGGCGTCGCCGGCTTGTCTCGCAGCTTGAAGTCGGGATGAAACGCGGTGAAGTGCAGAGGACCGTCGTCGCCCAGATTCTCCAGTACCCAGCCGCACAGCTGCTTGAACTCCGAGTCGCCATCGTTCAGCGTGGGAATAATCAGGTTGGTGATTTCAAACCAGACACCGGTCTCGTGTCGCAGCATCTTCAGCGTGTCGAGCACCGGCTGCAGATGCGTGAGTGTTACCTTGCCATAGAAATTTTCGGTGAAGGCCTTCAGGTCGATGTTGGCCGCATCGATGTGGCGGTACACGTCGAAGAAGGCCTCGCGCGTGATGTAGCCGTTGGAGACCATCACGGTGTTCAAGCCCGCATTGTGCGCCTCGCGCGCGATGTCGATGACGTACTCGCCCCAGATGGTCGGCTCGTTGTAGGTGAAGGCCAGGTGCGGCGCACGATGCTCGAGCGCCAGTTCGACTACGTCTTCAGGTGCCAGGCTCAGCGAGTTCACCTGGTCGGACTTCGCCTTCGAGATGTCCCAGTTCTGGCAGAAGAAGCAGCCCATGTTGCATCCGGCAGTGCCCATGGAGAGGATCTTGGTTCCGGGAAAGAAATGATTGAGCGGCTTCTTCTCGACCGGATCCATGGCGAGCGCCGCGGGTCGGCCGTATCCAAGCTGGATCAGCCGTCCGGCGTCGTTCTTGCGGATGAAGCAGAAGCCGCTCTGCCCCTCTCCAATGTGGCAGTGACGCGGGCAGAGATAGCAATGGATGCGCCCGTCGGGCATCGTCTCCCACCAGCGCCCCTCGTGAACTTCAGGTTGTTCGGCTGTTAACTGCATAGTAACTACTTGTTCTTATTTTACCGCCGAATCGAGTGCTCGGCCACGCGAAATGTCATCACGTTTCCGGGTGATATTTTCCCTTACGTTGACTACTCGCAACCGGTACATTGGTCCGTTACACGCGAGGACTGCTCATGTTGCCGTCAAGGCTTGTACTCCGTCTGTGTCTCAGTTTTCTGTTGCTGGCCGCTGCCGCTTTCGCCGCCAATCCTCCCACCATGCGCCTGGACTACTACCACACCGGCAATGCCACGCAGGAGACGTGGAGCTTCGACCGTGTGGTGATCGAGCCGCTGCCCTGGCCGGGCGACATGGCGAAGGCCATCGACAACACCAACCTCGGCAACTACTTCTTCGAGGTGCATGACCTGGCCAGCGGAAAGATCCTCTACTCGCGCGGCTTCGGTGCACTGTTCAGCGAATGGGCTCAAACCGAAGAGGCCAAGAAGCTCAGCCGCACCTTCTCCGAGTCGTTACGCTTCCCGGCCCCCAAGGCTCCGGTGAAGATCGTGCTGAAGGAGCGCCGGGAAGGAAAGGACGTTAGCTTTCACGAGGTCTGGACGACGACCGTCGATCCGTTGGATAAGTTTGTTGACCGGACGCTCTCGTCGCCCCCGTCGCCGATCCTCACGATTCAGAAGATGGGTGAGCCGGCGGCCAAGGTCGATCTGCTGATCCTGGGCGACGGTTACACCGCCGCCGAGTCCGGCAAGTTCGAAGAGGACGCCAAGCGCGCGACCGAGATCCTCTTCTCGCGCTCGCCCTTCAAGGAGCACCGCAAGGACTTCAATGTGTGGGGCCTGTGCCCACCCGCGCAGGAATCCGGCATCTCGCGGCCGTCAACCGGCGTCTATCGCCACTCTCCGCTCGGAACCTCGTATGACACCTTCGACAGCGAACGCTACATCATGACCACCGAAAACAAGGCGCTGCGCGAAATCGCATCCTTCGCGCCCTACGAGTTCATCGAGATCCTGACGAATTCCAAGACTTACGGGGGAGGCGGCATCTACAACCTTTACGCGACCGTCGCCGCCGACAGCCAATGGATGCCCTACGTCTTCGTACATGAATTCGGGCACGAGTTCGCCGCCCTCGCCGATGAGTACTACACCTCGGACGTTGCGATTGAATCGACAACCCGGCGGATTGAGCCATGGGAGCCGAACGTGACCGCGCTGCTCAATCCGTCGATGTTGAAGTGGAAGGACCTGGTGATTGCGGGCACTCCCATTCCAACTCCATGGCGCAAGGCGGAGTTCGAAGCCTACGAGCACGACATCCAGGCGGAGCGGCGCCAGATACGCAAGGAGAACCGGCCAGAGGCAGAGATGGACGCGCTCTTCGAAAAAGAGAAGAAGCACGAGGACGAGGTGCTGGCCACCGACAAGTACTCGGATCGCGTTGGGGCCTTTGAGGGAGCGAACTATGAGCCGAAAGGTTATTACCGGCCGCAGGAAAACTGCATCATGTTCACGCGCTATGACAAGTTTTGCGCTGTGTGCAGCCGCGCCATCGAGCGCATCATCGCGCTGTACGCGACGCAATAAAAATTGAAAGAGAACCTTGCGGGAAAAACGGCGGTGGGCGCCGGTTGACTGCTGTTGGGGTTTGGCGCCCACCTTGGATTTGGGTTACTGGTATAGACGCACCGGGGCGGAAAAAGTTCGAGCCGTTACACCGATTTTACAAATCTTCACAGTGACACTTTCGTCACAATCGATTAGCGCTTCACAATCAGCTAATTGCTCTGCGGCAAAATAATCTTCTCCAGGTATTCGAGGGGCAACGGTCCCTGGCCGAGCGCGCGGTCATGAAATTCCTGGAGCGTGAAGCTGCTGCCCTTGGCCCCCTGGTACTTCTTTCGCAGAACCCACCACTGGCGCGTCCCGAGGAAATAGGTCGGTAACTGCGTTGAGCTCAACTTGGCGCGCACCAGCTTGCCGTCGGCTTCGGCCTGCGTCTGAAAGCATTCTTTGGTCATCAGGTCGAGCGCCTGCTGATCGGTCATGTTCATCGTCTGGAGGCGAATGTCGAGGACCGTGTTGGCCACGGCGCGCAGCCACACCTTCAGCCGCACCAGCCTGAACTTGGGATCGAAGTTGAGGTAGCCTTCCTGCGTCATCACGTCGGCTCCGTACTCGGCCCATCCTTCGATATAGGGACCATTACCGAATAAGTTGCGCAACACGCGCCGCGTCGGGGGCTGCACGTCGTCGGCGTGCTCGGCCTGCACGTAGTGGCCGGGCAGCGCCTCGTGGATGGTCAGCCACTTCAGCGTGTAGTTGTTGTACTCGCGCAGCTTGCTCTCGGCCTTGGCCTCGGGCATCTTGGGATCGATGGGCGTCACCCAATACTGGGCCTCGGCTGTGGGCTCCAGCGGCGGCGCGCTGTGGAAGCCGGCGACCGAGTAGATGCCGCGCTCGAACTCGGGCGTGGGAATCACCTTGAGATTGTCGCGGCTGCTGAGGGTAACGATTTTCTTCTCGATGATGAACTGCTTGATGCCGTCGACGTCGGCCTTCACCGCTTCGATCAGCTGATCGCGCTGGGGATGCTCCTCGCCAATCTTGTTCAGCACCGCGGCGATGATCTTGTTCTCGCGCTCCTGTGTTGGAAGATTCGCGTAGTCGTCCTGGCCGGGATACATCTGCTTGTAGAGAGGCAGCGCGATCTGCAGCATCTCGGCGCGAACCCGTGTCATCTCGGCCTCGGCGTCGGACAGCAATTGCGCCGGCTGGATCGAGGTTTCCATTACATAATGGAATTTCGGCGCGTACCACTCGGCTCCGAGGCGCCAGGTGCGGCCGTTGGTCGGTTTCTTAGCAAGATCGTTCTTCATCCACGAATTGAAGTCGTTGAGCGCCTGCTTGGCGGCAGGCGCGACTTTGTCGTACTGCGCCTTGAGCGGCGATCCGGCTGGGATATCAGCAGCCACGCTGTCAACCAGGTTGACGTTGCCCTCGTTCTCCTCAATGGCGGTCGAGATGAAGATGGGGTCGGCATCAGTCAGCTCGGATTTCGCCTGGTCAAGGAAGCGCGGGATCTGGCTGATGCGCGAGATGACATCGCCGACGCGGACCTCCTTCGATGCGTACTCCTGCGTTAGCGGCAGGAAAAGGCCGTTGCCCAACAGCTCCACGTAGACGGTGGGATTGTGCTTGTAGTTCTGGATCTTCTCGAACTCGAGGAGGTTGAGCGCGATCTGGTCGTCGATCAGGCGGAAGTCGGCGGCGTCATCGGCGTTAAGCGAGGCGATTGGCGTCTCCGTCTGAAAGCGCTTGCGCCACTCGCGGTAAAACTTATCCTGCGCCCCCATGCCCGCGGGGCTCACGTCGTCGAGTTGCGCATCGAGGTCGATGGTTCTGCCGGTCTTGGGATCGGTGTGCTTGTGGTAGCCGGCCTGCGAGGCGTTCACCGGCGACAGCGCCAGCGACTCCTTCACAAACTGGTCGGTCATCTGGGCGAACTTGGCGTTGGCCGCGGTCGTGGAGGTGTTCTTTGCTTTCATGTCCTGCGCCGTGCTTAACGTGGTTGCGAGCGATAGGAAGAGAGCGATGCGGAAGAAGTGGTTCATAGCGCCTCGGAGGAGAGAAGTGCCAAGCGCGCAGTATAAACCTAGGGGCTAAATTGCATCGGCTCGGCACGCTGCGGCTCACAAATTGCGCCGCTTCGTGTCAGGGGCACGACTGTCGTGCCTACAAAGGGTAGAAATGAATCTGGCTTGAATCCTGCGCCTATCCGCAGGAGCCCATGCCGTTTTCAGGATCAAGTTGTGTGGCAGTCGTTGCCTGACAGAACGGCCCCGGAGTATGAGCACTCGAGCGCCGCAGGCGCGAAACATCTTAGCCCAGCACAAGCGAAGCGCAGTGCTGGGTGCTGGAGCCAATGTGGCGGAGTCCCGTAGGGACGGCAGATGCGCGAAGGGTTCTTCGCCCGCCACGACGGACTCACTTCGCTCGGGATGACAGTTCATGGCAAGGCTGCTTCTTTGCCCGACGTCTCGACACGAAGTAGAGCATCGTCAGCACCGCCAGCCACGGAATTCCTGACTCCAGCGTCGGGCGCATGCCGTCGACCCACCAGGTCGAGATGATGATCGCCAGCACCGCCAGGCCTCCGAGGATCGTGGTGAACGGAAACAGCGGCATGCGCACGGGGAGGCGTCGTCCGCCCTGTTGCACCCAGT
>DATBID010000368.1:0-5558 GCA_036557125.1 Bryobacteraceae bacterium
TCCTACTTATGGCCTCCTGCTGGGAACCGGCCACAACGTGCTGCCTCAACGCGATCTGCCGGGAATTGACGACAATGACTACATCACGGCGCAAGAGCTTTTGGCCACACTCGGAGGTTATGTTGATAGTTACGATCAAACCTTCAACGTCACCAGCCGGACATCCGGGTTCGTTCCCGGCGCCGCTTATTTGCGCCACTTCCTTCTGAACAATTATGCCCTTTACGTTCAGGACAAGTGGAAGGCGCTACCGCGGCTTTCGGTCACACTGGGTTTACGATACGAAATTCCGGGGATCGTTGACGAATCCAATTCTCTGGAGTTGTTGCCGGAAATCCAGGGCAGCCTGTCACAAACTCTGCTGTCCAACGCCACGCTGAATTTTGCAGGGTCATCGGCGGGACGCTCCTGGTATGTTCGCAACTGGAAGGAATTCGCACCGAGTGTAGGGCTGGCGTGGGACATGTTCGGCGATGGAAAGACGGCATTCCGCGCCAGCTACTCGATCAGCTATGTCAACGACCAGGCGATTGTCGCCCCGGAAACCGCGACAGAACTCAATTCCGGACTGCAATCGATTTCTTACCAGAATGGTCTCTCGAATTTTGTCTCTTCCCTGCCCTCAATCCCTACAGCTCCTTATCAGATACCAATCACTCTCTCCACCGATTATGCGAGCAACCCATTCAATACTGTCGGCCTGATCGACCCGAACCTTTATCGCCCGTATGTGCAGCAGTATTACGCCGGCATTCAGCACGAGTTTAGACGAACGCTCTTCGAAGTGCGCTACGTGGGCAACCACATGGTGGGCGGCTACCGGTCCTTCGATCTGAACCAGGTCAATATTCAGGCCTCCGGATTCCTCCAGGACTTTCTTCGAGCCCAAAACAACGGGTTCCTGGCACTGGCGCGCAACGGGACCTTCAATCCCGCCTACAATCGATCCATTCCCGGAAGCCAGCAGCTTACCGTTTTCCCACTGCTGACCGGCGGCGGTCTGCTCGGGAATGCCGAAGTGCGCACAGACATCGAGACCGGCCAGGTTGGCGACCTGGCGACTCTCTATCAAACGCAGGGATTGAACGGCTCGGTGAACTTCTTCCCGAATCCGTATGCACTTGGCGCGGAGTTATTGACCAATTACTCCAGCTCCAGTTACAACTCGCTGCAGGTTGAAGTGCGGCGGCGGATGCATTCCGGACTGAGCTTCCAATGGAATTACACCTTCTCCAAAGTTCTTTCGGATGCCGATGGCGACAGTCAGGCGCGCACGCAGGACTTTCTGGACATTCATAATGCGTCGATCGAGCGGTCGCGCGCCAACTTCGATCAAACTCATATGTTCAAGGCAAACGCCTTCTACGAGCTGCCGGTGGGCGAAGGCCACTTAATCCATTACCACCCGCTCAACCGGTTGATTGGCGGCTGGACTATCAGCGGCGTCTGGACACTGGCTTCCGGCGCGCCGTTTTCGATTCTTTCGAGCCGCGGCACACTGAACCGCTCCACGGCCAACCTTCCCTTTTCCAACAGCTCTTACTACAACACTGCCAGTACCGCCCTCACTATGGCCCAACTGAACGGCATCGTGAAGTTCCAGATGACTGGTAACGGCCCTTATATCGTCTCTCCTTCGGCAATCAATCCGGCCGATGGCACAGGCGTTAACACCGATGGAAGCTCCGCATTTCCCGGGCAGGTTTTCTTCAATCCAGGCGCGGGTACACTGGGCGTACTGCAGCGGCGCCTGTTCAATGGCCCCTGGATTTTCGGTTTCGATATGAGCGCGCTCAAAACCGTGAAGGTGCGCGAGCGGCAAGCCCTGGAAATCCGCATGGACGCCTTCGATGCGCTCAACCATACCTCCTTTTGGAGCGGTGACCAGAACATCAACAGCACTGCTTTCGGGTTGGTGGCCGGCGACTTCGGTTCGCGCCTGCTCCAATTCGGGGCGCACTACCGGTTCTAAAAGGAGATTTACAGCCTGAACTAGTTTTGGTACGATTGCAAACAGTATTTTGCGTGCAATATCGAACCAAAACTAGGGGACTATGAAACTCAAACACATAGGAATTGGTTTCGCTACAGTCGTGTACTTCGCGGGTATGGCATTTGCGCAGGACAACGCCACCGTAATCACTCCGCCATCGAGCATTGGGCTTGCCAGTGACTTCGGAGTGAACTCACACACAAACATCCACCTTCTCATTCCACCGGGCGGATTGACCGGCACTCCGAATACGAGTGGTCCACCGTTCGCCGGATATCTCTACCAGACGCCGGCATCCGCAGCCTGCATTTACGGATTCGTGACCTCAAGCCCGGCGTCCGGCTGCAACCCGAACGTGGTTACTGCGAATCCTACGGGTGGGTCGAAAACGATCGCCATAGTCGATGCTTTCGATGACCCGACTGCGGCCAACGACTTGGGTCAGTTTTCGGAGCAATTTGGATTGCCGGCACCGAATTTCCAGGTGGTCTACGCCACCGGCACGAAGCCGCCGCAGGATATTACTGGAGGTTGGGAGGGCGAGGAATCTCTAGACATCGAGTGGGCGCATGCTATGGCGCCGAACGCGAAGATCATTCTCGTGGAAGCGGCATCGAATTTCAACCCGGATCTGTTCGCGGCTGTCAAGGTCGCAAGCCAAATGGTGGCCCAAGCGGGCGGCGGCGAAGTTTCCATGAGCTGGGGCGGCGCCGAATTCAAGTTCGAAAAATTCTGGGATTCGTTTCTGCAAACTCCCGGCGTCGTCTATTTCGCTTCAGCCGGCGACAGTGCAGGTGTCGAATATCCCAGCGCCTCTCCGTTTGTGGTCTCGGCGGGAGGCACCGCGCTCAGTATGAACCTAGTCACCGGTAACTTCCAGTTGGAACTCGCCTGGCTGAATACCGGCGGCGGAGTCAGCCTTTATGAGCCGGCGCCGAGCTATCAATCCGGCTTTCCTGGACTGACCCTTCGCGCCACTCCCGACATATCCTTCGATGCCGACCCGGATACAGGCGTGTGGGTCTATGACAGCACCCCGTGGTATGCCGGCGGCCAGGTATTCGGCGGTCCCAAGCACCCATGGCTGATCGTCGGAGGGACCAGTGTCGCGGCGCCATCCTTAGCAGGCGTCGTGAACGCCGCGGGTAAGTTTGCCATTTCGACTAATGCCGAACTTACGACGATTTATAGCCTGGCGAGCACCGGGACATTCACTGATGTGACTTACGGCGTCTGCGGATTCTTCGATGGTATCATCGCGGGGCCGGGCTACGACCTTTGCACCGGGTTAGGCAGCCCGCACGGATATAACGGTAAGTAGGGTCACTGTAAGTAGGCATCACTCCGGCAAGGCTTCACAGTACGCGAGTGAACCTTCGTTTCGCAAAACTCCTTCCCATCAGGCCCGCTGCGATATATACTCGCCGCGGGCCTGATCGTTGTATGGACCCAACAACAAGGAGAACACCTGATGCGACGAACGAAGCTCACAGCAGTTTGTGCCACAGCCTTGTGGCTTCTAGTACCCGGTCTGGCGATTGCCCAATACGCCAATCCGGCAAGCAGCATCATCGTTCCGAATTCCAGCATTGCTCTACGAGCCGAAGCCGGCATTCGCGCTCACACGAATGTGCAAGCGATCGTTCCAGCGGCGGGTCCGCGGGCGGCAGCTACAATCCCCGGACCTCCGTTCCCAGGCTTCCTGTATCAGACTCCCGCCTCGATCGCCTGCATTTACGGGTTCGTGCCCGTGGCTGCCGGTTGCAATCCCAACCTGGTGACCACCAACCCTGTAGGCGGGTCGAAGGCGATCGCCATTGTGGACGCGTATGACGATCCGAACGCGGTCAGCGATCTGGCGACGTTTTCCGCACAGTTCGGATTACCGGCCGCGAACCTGACAGTCGTCTACGCCAGCGGCGCCCGGCCTCCGCAGGACCCAACCGGCGGCTGGGAACTTGAAGAGTCGGTGGATATCGAGTGGGCTCACGCCATGGCGCCCAGTGCCCACATTTATCTGGTGGAAGCGAATTCGAACTTCTTCTACGACCTGTACCCGGCAGTGCAGCTTGCCAGTGGTCTGGTGGCCGGGGCCGGCGGGGGAGAAGTATCGATGAGCTGGGGATCGATGGAATTCCAGGGCGAGAATTCGTTTGACTCGTTCTTCACCACGCCGACGGTGGTTTACTTCGCTTCTGCCGGCGATAGCGCGGGGGTGGAATACCCTAGCGCATCCCCGCATGTGGTGTCGGCGGGCGGCACCACGCTGAGCATGAATCTCATTTCGGGCTTTTTCCAGCAAGAACAGGCTTGGGAATACACCGGCGGGGGCCCGAGCAGATTTGAGACTACACCGATCTTTCAGAGCCTTGTCTCCGGGTTAAACGGCGCGCGCGGCACGCCGGATATGGCCTTCGATTCGGATCTGATCAGTGGTGTGTGGGTCGATGACAGCACTCCAGTGAACGGCCTCGGCGGTCCCAGTTCACCCTGGTGGATCGTGGGCGGCACGAGTGTAGCCTCCCCTTCGCTCGCGGGTGTGGTGAATACGGCTGGGCATTTCTTCGGCTCGACGACCGCGGAACTCACCACGGTTTACTCGCTCTCGTTTCTGGGATTCTTTAGGGACGTGACCGCCGGAGTATGCGGGCCGTTCGCCGGCTACCAGGCCAAGGCCGGTTATGACTTTTGTACCGGCTTGGGAAGCCCGCACGGTTATAACGGAAAGTAAGTGGAGCAGGAATGGCGAAGCGGTAGCGGCCGCCTTTTGACGCTGGTGGAAGGCGACATTACTCGGGTTGCGGCGGACGCCATTGTCAATGCAGCCAACTCCGCGCTGGCGGGTGGCGGCGGCGTGGATGGAGCGATCCATCGCGCCGGCGGGCCTGCGATCATGCGCGAACTGGATGAGATTCGCGCGCGCACGGGCGGTTGCCCAACAGGGAGCGCGGTAGTCACCAGCGCCGGAAAACTGCCGGCGAAGTATGTGTTCCACGCGGTGGGACCGGTCTACCGGGACGGGCGGCACGGAGAGGCGGAATTGCTCGCGTCCTGTTACCGCAAGTCTCTCGAGCTGGCGGAAGAACATGGGGTGGAAACGATCAGCTTCCCCGCCATCAGCACAGGCATCTACGGATATCCTCTGGCAGAGGCAGCCGAGATAGCGCTGCGCGAAGTAGTGGCTCATCTGGAGCGTGGGGATGGGAAGGTGCGGCACGCGATTTTTGTGCTGTTCGGGAAGAGGGCTTATGAGGAGTTTGGGAAGGCGCTCAGGGAGATACGTGACTGTTGACCGCTCCCTGTCGGTCGCGGCTCAGCGGGGCCTCCGGGCGGTTCCCGGGTGGAACGAGAAGAGGCTGTCCGCGCGTTGGCAGGCGAAAGCGCCGTGGGCGGACCGGATTCCTGGCTGGCTCGATCGCGCCGGGCAGAAGCCCGGCGGCACCATTGAAAAACCTCGTGATCATGCGGGCACCCCTGCTGTGGGGGCATTCAGTTGTACCTCATATCCAAGATGCCGTAATTGCCGCACCAGACGAGCCGCCCGCTTTTGTGCTGCCTGCGGATT
>DATBID010000369.1:0-11472 GCA_036557125.1 Bryobacteraceae bacterium
AACACCAGGATTTGGCTAAGGATCGCAGTGTCCCCGAAAATTGCGGCAGCGCGCGTGATTTGCTCGGGCGTATGCGGGTCAAATCCCATAGCCAGAGCGAACGATGTGGAGTTCATGAGCACGTCCACGCCGGGCACGATCATGTTTGTGAACGGGTCGATAAGCGAAATGGAGTCCGATAGGAGAATGCCCGTCCGGGGGTTCCAATTGCCAGTAATCGTTGTGCTGACCGCTCCCATATTATCGTCGGTTTCAAAATCCACGAGGGTTGCACTTTTCCCAAACGTATACTCCGGCTTGATTTGGCCCCCAAAAGCGGAAGCCGCGCGAGCTAACGTCTGGTCACACGGCCCGCTGGGTCCGCTAGTTAATCCGCAAACGTCGACCGCCGGGACGTGCAATGTGAAACCAAACCGCACCGTTGTGCCGGCGCTAAACCTCAAGATGTCCGTTGCGGTCGCAGTGCCGCTCGCTCCAACCCCATCCTCCGGTAGCCGTCCGAGACTGCTTACCTGAAGCTCCGCCGATGTGCCGACGTGGCCGAATCCCGCTTGCCCAGTTGCCTGGCCCAGGTAGCCGAAAACAGGGGGAGCACTGATAGAGTCTGTGACGCCCGCATTCGCGAGTGGTCCGAATGGAGTCGCTTTTCCAGATTCTGTGTCGACCATGCACGGGTTAGCGACGCTTTGCTCGTTACAACTGGTTGCTTGAGCAATCAGGTCGGCAGCAGCGGGCGCTGCAGTCGCATTGATGATAATCGCGGTTGCCCAGAGCACCGCCGGGATTTTTAGCAGGACGCACTGATCAGACCGGGTATCGCTTGAACGCATGCAATAACCCTCCTGCGGGTAACGTTATCGTAGCCCGTCGAACGTTTCATGTACCAGCGCAAACTGTGTAAGTGATCACACCCCGGCAGGATCAAGATTTGAGCCGGTACACTTGTAAAGCCTGACCTACGTTACCCGCGCTCGAAGGTCGCCCGTGTCCAGCACCGCGCCCGGCTCTGTGTGGGGCACGCGCACATAGGCCAGCGCGGCGACGCCATATTGCGGCGACCATACGGCTGAGGTAATCTCTCCCACCTCTTTGCCATCGGCCATCAACTTAGTGCCGCGGGGCGGCGGGGCTGGGGTTTCCACCGCGAGCCGGACCAGGTGCTTATTCACGTGTCCCTGAGCGCGAATGCGCTCTACAATTTCCTGGCCTATATAGCAGCCTTTCTGAAAGTTCACCGCGTGCATCTGGCCGGTTTCCTGCGGCAAGGTGGTTTCGCGAATATCTTCGCCAAAGCGCGGCCGGCCGTTTTCGATGCGGACCTGGCGGACATCGGCCTCACTCGCCAGCGTAATCGCATCAAGCGTTGGGCGCGGATGGCTGGCGGGGACGAAAATCCGAAAACCTGGCTGAGCCGTTTCACTGATGTTCGCTACGGTGCACTCGCCCCATGGCACGTGGGAGTAAGGCTCGGATGGCGCAGGCATCCCGGCTGCGGACAGCGCCTCGACCGCGCCGGGACCTTCGATTGCGATGGCCCAAGTCGTACCGCTGATGTCTTCTACTTCCACATGATCCGCCACCTTGTATTTCAAGATGAGGCGCGGCACCGTTTCGCGCAGTTCCGGTTCGGTATCGATGAAGAAATGATCAGTAAAACAGAACAGGTTGAGATCGGCCTGGATGCGCCCTTGCGGCGTGAGGAGAAAAGCGTAACAGCCCGAACCAGGCGCCAGCTGCTTGACTTCGTTGGTAGTCACGTTATGCAGCAGGCGGGCGCGATCGCGGCCGGTTACGCGCAGCCGGCCGCGCGCGGTAACATCGAACCACGCGGCTCCGCGGCGCAGGGCTTCATAACCTTCGCTCATAGCATGATGCGAGAGGGCGATGCTACTGGAACAATTGCTCGAGGGAGGCAGCGTCGAGCAACCGTTCGCCGAGATCCTCCAGTTGCGAAGGGGAAAGCGCGCTCAAGCGTTCTTGCATCCCGGGCGGAATTGGCCCGAACCGCTTCTCGATTTGCCGGCGGAGGAGGGTTAGTTCGCCCTCTTGCAAGCCCTCTGCCCTGGCCTTCCGGAGCCTTGGGCCGAAAAGATCGTGCTCCATAATGTCTTCGGTAATGGGCATCCTCGCTACCTCCTCTTCGAGAACCTCTCCGAGCTTTCGTAGACCTACCAGTATCGCCAACCGTGCGAGCGCCTCTTCGCGCTCTGCATGCGACAGCCTGGCGATCCGATCAACAACACGCCGGACGGCCGCCCGCGGATCGCGAAGCCTCGCCAGGATTGCAACTATATTATCGCCTACGCTCGGACTCTCCAGCAGCCTCTCGCCATCCAGTTCGCGGATATCGACCAAGCGGTACGAATACCGCAACGCCGGCCCTTTGAGCTCAGCTTCCATCTTCAACGATGCTTGGCCTACATAAACCAGCACTTGGCGCGGAAACCTGCCGAAGAGCCGCAGCACACCCAGGCAATACTCGGCCATACGCAAGGGCAGCCGCGGGTCGTTAGAGGATTGCAGTTCGATGTGCAGCAGTTCGCCGGTTTCGGTTTCTCCAAGTAGGTCCACGCGGGTATTGCGAACCTCGGGAAGCTCCACGCTCAACCAGCGCGTAACGGTGGCGCCGGCCAATTCCCGCATGGCGAGGTCTACGGATTGCAGGACCAATTTGAAGGCGATATCGTAATCGTGCATCGATACACTTATCAGTGCGCTCGGCCATGCTATCCTCTCGAAGCGGAATGCTGAAAGATAGCAGATCGGCGAAGCGTTGGCTGATTAGCGGACGCGTGCAGGGAGTCGGTTTCCGGTATTTTGCGCAGCGGGCCGCGACAGAAATGAATCTCACCGGGTACGTGCGCAATCTGGAGGATGGCAATGTCGAGGTGTACGCAACCGGCCCGCCTGACCAGCTTTCGCGGTTCGCGGCGTTGCTGCAACGCGGGCCACGAGGCGCTCTGGTACGGTCAGCCGAGGAGCAGCCCGCGGAGTTGCTGCTGTACCGTTCCTTCCTGATCGAGCCGTAAAGCGCCGCGGGGCGCTATAGTGTTTCCGGGGTTTCGAGATGTGCCGGAGCATCAAGCCATTGTTTAATTTCGATCCGCCGGTGACTGAGGATGAAGTGCGGGCGGCGTCGCTGCAGTTCGTGAGGAAGATCAGCGGGTTTACGAAGCCATCGAAGGCGAATGAGGCATCCTTCCAAGCCGCGGTAGATCAAATCGCCGCGATTTCGGCGCAGCTTATCGAATCGCTCGAAACTACGGCGGCGCCGCGAAACCGGGAGGAAGAGGCACGGAAGGCCAAGGCCCGCGCGGCCGAAAGATTCGGCTGAGACCGCGCGATTAGCCCTCGTCTGCGATGGCTTGCGAGTCGCTACGCTCGCCCATGCGGTAGGCGGCCAGAATATCGTCGAAGGAAATGACGCCCTTCAGTTCGCGCACATCAGTCCGGCTTACCACCGGCAAAACTTCCAGGCCGGATTGCGCGATGCGGCGCATGGCCATATCAAGGGTGTGATCGGCATGCACGTGAGGGAAGCTGCTGCTTACCAGTTGGTCGGGAGGCGGCGGAGCGGGCACGAGGTTGCGGAGCGGCTCGTCGCCGCGATTTGTCCTCATCGCGTCTTCGATCTGTTTAGCGGTCAGCATGCCACGCAACAACCCGTTCTCTAACACGGGCCATGCGCCGGATTTGTCCGATACTTTGGCCGCGGCTTCGCGGACGTTTTGATTGGCGCTGAGCAACACTGCTGCCGGATGATACGCGTTGCCTACCATGAGCAACGCTTCGCGAGCGCGGGCGCCGAGCGGCAGGTGAATGCCATCCTGGTGCAGCAAGGCTTCGTAGATCGGCTCTTCCTGAAGGCGGCTGGAAATGAAGTAAGCCACGAGGTTCGAAATCATCAGCGGGACGATGATGGCGTAGTCGCGCGTGGTCTCGAAGATCATGATGACCGAAGTCAACGGCACCCGCACAATCCCCGCAAAGGCCGTGCCCATGCCTACCAGCGCATAAGCTCCTACGCTGGCGGTGTGATTGGGCATCACGAAGTGCGCCAGCGCTCCCACGGCGCCGCCAGTCATGGCGCCGATATAGAGGCTTGGGCCGAAAATGCCGCCGGCGTTGCCCGTGGCATAACAGTTGGAAGTAGCAATCAGTTTCAGCCAGACCAGTATGCCCATCATGCCGGCAGCTATCTGCCCATTGAGCGCCTGACCGACATAGTTGTAGCCGATGCCAAGCACGGGCGGGAAGAACCAGCCAAGTAGACCGACTACCAAACCGCCCACAGCCGGCTGCGCCCAGAGCGTTGATTTCGGCATGCGCAGGAAGAGTTTGCGCTGCCAGAGGACGGCCTTAACGAAAGCCACCGAGACCAGTCCGCCGATGATTCCCAGCACGGCGTACCATATGAATTCGATCGGGCTCACCAATTCGTAGGCGGGCACATGAAACAGCGGCTCATCCCCGAGGAGCAGGTGCAACACCATCCACGAAGTGGCTGACGCCAGCACGACCGAACCGAGCACGGGCGCATTCATGTCACCCATGACCTCTTCGAGGGAGAACAGCACGGCGGCGATGGGCGTATTGAAGGCCGCCGCGAGCGCCGCCGATGCTCCCACAGGAACCAGCGCCTTCACGCTGCTCGGCGAAAGACCGAACCGTCTGCCCAGCACGGAGGCGATGCCTGCTCCTACTTGCACCGAAGGGCCTTCGCGGCCGAGCGCGATGCCGCTGGCCAACGCCAAGCAGGACATGGAGAATTTTCCGAGCACGGTCCGGAGGGCTATATAACCGTCGCGGAGAAAAAGTGCGGTTTTGGTCTGAGGGATGCCGCTGCCCCGGGCGTTGGGAAAATAGCGCGCCAGAAAGAACCCGGAGATGAGCGCGCCACCGATGGGAATCAGCACGCGGCGCCATGCTGCTCCGCCGGAAGGATAGAGACGCGAGCCCAGATTTTCGGTGAGCAGAATAAATGCCACCACCACCAGCCCCACAATGGCGCCGATGACGACGGTCAAAATCAGGAGAATGCGCTCTTCGTTACGGCGATTCTTCGATGTATCCATCACCCCTCGACCATCTTAGGATGTTTCGGAGGATGGAGGGAATCTAACGGGGAGCCTCCTTATCGACAAGCGGTGCTCTGCACGGGGACTTACATCGCATCGGCGTAAGGATCTCTCGCCGGGTCCGACTGCCGCGGCCGCCCGAGGAAAATAGAAAGGAATCTCACCTCGCCCATCACTCGCCGCGTCTCGAACAGGGCGAAGAAGGGGATGAATGCGAAGAAGACCGCTAAAGCCCTCGCGATCACCTCACCCTTCCTCGCGACCGCCCCGTGCAATGCGCCTAAAAACGGGGCCCCGTGAACAACTCCGTGAATGGTGCGCTCCAGGACATGGAAGAGGATATAAAGCAGAGTGAACATTCCCGCCTTGTAAACCGTGGAGATGATTAAAGGCTGATGCTCGGATCTCTTACCCAAGCCAAACAATTGTCCTGTGAGGATGATTTTGGACAACGCTAGCGCACTTACCAGTGCTGCCCCGTATTCGAAGAGCATGTTGCCCGGCTCGTGGAGCAAGTAAATCCGATACGCTTCAAACGAGAGAAAGAACGGAGCGACGAAAAGGAATACGATCAGTAACTCCGTTATTTCGTGAGCGATTCTTTGCTTCGCTTTATTGCGGTCCATATTCCCGCCTTTAGTGCGCTGTCAGGCCGCCTGCGGGCGCGATGCCGATAACGGACAGAGGAAGCCGGCGCAGGTACGTACCCTTCGTTCCCGCACGACACGGGCCGCAATCGGTACACCGTAACCTGGAATCGCCGGGTCCGTTTCGTCAATGCTATGAAGGAACCGTTTGTCGTTTAGGTAGCTTCTTAACGAAAACCAGTTCATTGCCGCGTTCGTTATAAACCAACTGATCGACCAGGCTCCGTGCCATGAGGATTCCGAATCCGCCGGGCCGCTGGCCTTGTTCCGCGCGGATCTCGACATGCCTCGTAGGCGAATCTTCAGGGTTGGAGACGGCGGCGTGTTTGATTTTTTCGAACGAAAATCCTTTTCCCGGATCGCGAATCTGCACCATAAGGCATCCGGCTACGCGAAGAACGGAAACGCGGACTCGTTTGTGCGGGTTCGATTTGCCGCCGTGCTCGATGCCATTGAGAAGCAGTTCGCGGAAAGCGGAAGTGAGGTCTTCAGCGGCATTGGGTTCGAGATCGGAGGCCAACTCGCGGGCGAGGTGGGTGGCGCGCTCGGCGGCCTCGAGTTTGCACTGGACATCGAGTGTGACCCATTCCGGGCGCGCGGATGTGATGCGGATATCGTCGCGCCAGGCAACCGAATCGAGCGCCTGCTGAACCATCTCTCCGGCGTGCGCGGGGGAAACCGGAAGATGCAGATAACCGAAGGCGCGGGAACGAATGGCATCCAGGGCGCGCGAGGGATTGGCTTCGCCGGTGACGATTACCTTCAAATCGGGGCAGATGGTGTGCAAGCGGCGAAGTAATTTCAAAGGATCGGCGCCGTTGGCCCCATGGCCGGCCACAGCCAAGTCGTAAGAAGCCGACCGGAGGCGGGCTAAAGCTTCGGCGGTTTTCGAAACGCATTCCAGCGCGCCGTGGTGGTGCTCCAGCACAGCGGAAAGCGATTCGCGAAGGGGGTCATCCGCCACTACCAGGAAGCGCCGCAAGCTCACAATTCCACTGTATCCAAGTGCGCGGTATTAGAAAACACGGATAGCCGCTCCGCCAAATATCTTAGAACGCGCGAAAATGAATGCGGGAGTAAGTAACCTGGCTATGCGGCCTTGCATCTCACCATCTAGCTTGAGGATTCTCTTACTGGCACTCTCGGCGGCGTGTCTGGCGCAGGCCCAGATTGGGTATCCGGGTCAATATCCGCTGCCGGGTCAATATCCATATCCGGGAGGAGGGTATCCAGGAGGCGGGTATCCGGGAACGGGCGTACCGATTCCCCGAACCGGCGGGCCCAGGACCCCGACCGGCACCGCCGGCCAGCCACTGGCGAGTTTCCGCGGCAAGCTGAAAACCATGGACTCGAAGTCGTTGGCGCTCGAAATGGACGACTATCGGGTGGTGGAGTTCCGGCTGACTTCGAAAACCAAATACTTCAAAAAAGGCGAGGAGATCAAAAAGCCGGACTTCCAACAGGGCGATCAACTCTCTGTGGAGGGTAACGAGGACAACACTGGCCACTTGGTGGCGGCTAATGTTTATTGGGAGCGGGCAGCGTCCACCGCTGGCGATAAAGGCGCCGCGGATAAAGATAAAGATGCGGACAAAAATGGGCCAGTGCCGGACACCTGGAAAGATAAGCCGGTAGAGAGCGGTACGGAACAAGCGCCCCCGCCCGCGCCGCGCGATCTGGATGACCCCGGACCGCCCACACTAAAGCGCGGCAAGCCGGCCACTGTAAGCGCCCCGCCGCCTTTGCCATCCGATGTCGCGCCGTCCAAGAGTTCCACTTCGGCGACGCCTCCCTCGCAAACCGCGCAAACCGCCACCGCGAAACCGAGAGCGGCCCAGCCGCAGCGGCAGCAGCCTACGCAGGTGGCTTCCAATCTGCCTCCCGCTAATCTGCCTCCCAATCCGGTCGCGTTGCCGCCGAGCACGGTAAGCTTGCCTCCGAGCGGCGCGGGAGTTCAGCAGCCAACTCAGCCTGGCCCTCCGCCCAACGTCGTCGAGCTGCCGAACGAAACCATCAGCCGGCCCCGGCCGCAGCAACCGCAAGATGCGCCGCCTTTCAGCGACGATTCCATCGACGATCAGCGTCCGCTAGGGCAGAACCGCCAGCTCGATCCTCTGGTGCGCAAGGCTACCGAAGCGGCATTGCAGTTCACGGAATCGCTGCCCAACTATGTGTGTCAGGAAGTGGTGTCGCGGTATGAGAGCGAAACCAGCCCGCCGAGCTGGCATGACGTCGATGTAGTTACCACTGACTTGGTCTATGACCAGGGCAAAGAGAATTACCGCAATATCATGGTGAATGGCAAGCCCACCACGAAGCCGCTCGAGGAGACGGGCGCATGGTCCACCGGCGAATTCGGCACGCTGCTGATCGATTTGTTTTCGCCCGCAACCAACGCCGAATTTCACTTCCTGCGCGACGGCCGCACCAGCGGCGTGGATGCCAAAATCTACAATTTCTCGGTGCGCCGCGAAAATTCGCACTGGGATATCCACTTCGGTTCGCAAGCCTATACTCCAGCCTTCGAAGGATCCACCTGGATCGATCCAAAAACCGGGCGCGTGCTGCGGATCGAGATCGAAGCCAAGGGCTTGCCCACCGGCTTCCCGAGCGACCACGTGGAATCCGCCACGGATTACGCCTATGTCCGTTTGGGAGACACGCAGCAATACCTGCTGCCGACGCACGCTGAAATTCTAAGCTGCCAGCGCGGCAGCAATTACTGCAGCCGGAATACCATCGATTTCCGGAACTATCACAAATACACGGGCGAATCGAGCATTCAGTTCGGCAACGTAAAGTAAGGGCCGGCTACAGCTTCGCTCTTCCATAACGTGATAGAATCCCCGCCAAATGAAACGCATTTTGGGATTCTGCCTGATTTTCGCCGGCGCATGGATCTGCGCGCAGGCTCGTGACCTGGAGATTTACTGGATCGATACGGAAGGCGGCGGGGCTACGTTGATCGTGACGCCTTCGGGCCAGTCGATGTTGGTGGATGCCGGCAACCCGGGACCGAACGATCGCGATCCCAAGCGGGTGTTCGAAATGGCGAAGGCCGCGGGGCTGAACAAGATCGATATCCTGCTGACCACGCACTTTCATGGCGATCACGTAGGAGGCGAGCCGGCTCTCTCGAAGATGATTCCGATCGGGAAGTTTTACGATCACGGCGATTCGATTGAAGCGGGGAACAACCCGAATACCGCGAAGCTGTGGCACGACTATCAGGCGATCTCGGAAGGCAAGCGCGTGATCGTTAAGCCCGGCGATAAGATTCCGCTGAAGGGCATGGATGTGACCGTGGTTTCGGCCAACGGCGAAGTGATTTCCAAGGCGATAAACCATGGCGGTCCGAACGAATTCTGCAAAGACGCGCAGACCAAAGACACGGACAAAACTGAAAACGGACGCAGTGCGGGGATTCTACTGACGTATGGCAAATTCAAGTTTCTGGATGTGGGAGACCTGACCTGGGATCGGGAGATGATGCTCGCCTGCCCTGAGAATAAAGTGGGCCGCGTGACGCTGTTCCAGGCGACGCACCACGGCTTCGTAAACGGCTTCTCGGGAGCGCCGGCTTTGATTTGGGCTATCGAGCCGCAGGTTGTGGTAGTGAATAACGGGCCGCGGAAGGGTCTGGAAGGAAACGCATACGAGACCATCAGCAAAATCGGCGGCCTGGAAGGCACGTGGCAGTTGCACCGCGCGCTAAAAAACGATGCCGCGCACAATACCAGTGACGATCAGACCGTCAACTTAGAGGAGACAGCCGAGTGCAAAGGCCAGGGGCTCAAGGCCTCGATTGCAAAGGACGGCAAGTTCACCATCACCAACAGCCGCAACAATTTCAGCAAGAGCTACACGGCGCGGTGACACGAGAACTAATGTTTCCCAATCTCTGAACGGTACTTTTCGAAGCACTCGGGACAAAGCCCATGGGTGAACATGGCTTCGGAATGTGCGGTGACGTAGGATTCCACGCTTTCCCACTGATTGTCTCCGCGCCGGATGCGCTTACACGAGGCGCAGATCGGCAGCAAACCGCGCAGTACCTTGACTTCGGCTTCGGCCATACGGCGGGCGCGCGCGATATATACGACCAGCCAGATGAAGCCGATCGCAGCCAGCCGATTAAATACCTCCGCAGAGACCGGGATTCCGAACGCTGGTGAGGTCCAGAGGCCGACCAACATGGAGACGGTCGCAATCACGGCCACTAGAATCATCTCGCGGATTCCACCAAAAGTGGTGGCAACCCAGGCAAGAAGTACTTCAATCAGCCATTCCGCGGGACCGAAAGGCGTCTTGGAGTCCAAGAAAACGGCGAACGAGAAGGCAGCGATGTAAAGAGCCAGTCTCCACTGCATAGGAATCTTCCTGAACTATCTGGCGCACGTTCTGGGCCGGAACTCAGTGTTCTATTATTAACCAACCATGTCCACGAAGCCCTTGTGGGGCAGGCGCTTTCGCCTGCCAACCTGGTTTCACTGCACCGGAATCGTAATCCCGTTCGGCGACGTTTGTCCGCCCACCGAGATCGTGATCGGCTGATTCCCGGCGCTAAGGCCCGTGGGCACCTGCACATTCACCTGATAAACCGCCAATCCTTGTGGCTGGCCGCAGAAGGCCACTTGGGCGGGCTGGCCGCCAATGGTGACGCTGCAGGTCTGGGTAGTGGTGGCGTTCGCCGATGGGGCGAATCCATCCGCCGGAGTGTTGGTTACCGGTCCCAGGCCATTGGCGTAGAGCTGAATATAGTTTCCGGGAATGGCGGGATTGCTGGCGGAAATCACGTGAAAGCTGGTGTCTAGCGCGTCGGCAACATTGCCGTTATTAGTGAAGAAGGCAGGTGTATAGTTGGCCATGGTCGCCGTCACTACGTTGCTGTAAATGACTTCGTCAATAATCAACTTCACCTGCGCGGAGGTTTGCCCTTCCAACTCCCAAGGAACCTGTACGTTGATTTGCCCCGGGCTGACCGCTACGATGGGCGCGGGCACGCTAATACCCGCCGAAGGCACATCGAAGCTGACATTGACGCCATCGAGCGCCGGAGGCCAGAAGGGGCCGCTCGAAAGATCGTAGCCTGCGATGGTGTTGACCAGTTCTCCGCTGTCCATGAGATTGGCGCCTTTTATAGCTGCGATGGAGCCGGGAGCGATCACGGGCTGGTAGGCAGCGTTATCTAGGATCTGGCCTTGGGTGATCGCAGGAGCAGGCAGAATGAGCGCGCTTACCTGTTGCATCAAACCCTTCGGTCCTGCATTGATTGGTGGCCCCCCCGTTTTGGAACCGAGCACCACATCCGCCCAGGCAAAGCCGTAATTGTCCGTGTTGCAGACTACCGAATTACTGCCGCTGCCCGTGCAGGCGGGAGATCCGCTTACCGAATTGAATGTCATCCAACCCGCCGGCGCGGAGAAAGTGACCGGCTCACCTGCCACCGGCACACCGTATGCATCGACCACCTGTATCACACCGGCGCCGATATCCTGGCCCGGCACTCCCTCCCCTCCTACGTACGGGATCGCGTTGTAGGGAACGCCGCTACCCACGAGAAACATGTATGGGACGACCAATGAGACGCCCGTACCCTGCAAAGTCACCTGGCCGGTATAAGCGCCTGCGGATGGGACCGACCCCGATAGCGTGACATTCAAGGCCGCGGATGCTCCCGAGGCGATCGCGAGACTGGTTGTATCGACAGTCACGCTCGTATTCGCAGGAGCGTTACTGGCGACAAC
>DATBID010000370.1:0-3023 GCA_036557125.1 Bryobacteraceae bacterium
AGCAAAGGCAAAGCGAAGAGGCCGACTTTTGGGCAAATCGGCTCATCACGGCCGTACGTCATAGCTCGCCGCGACTGCTCAAAATAATGGAAGAACTGGTGGAACGGTATCCCGAGCCGACGCCCCATTTTGCCAGCGAACTGGTGGCGCACCTCTACGACGAAGAGACGGCGCTCCCGATCGTGAGCGGCTGGCTGGAACGCACGCTCCGCACGCCGTTGCTCGAAGTCATTCAGCACGAACATCGGCGCCAGGCCGTCCAGCAGACGGCGCTCGCCAATATGATCAATAGTTGCCGCCGCCTTGCGCAACTCCAGTGGCGGGAACTTTTCCAAGCGACCAGTTGGGCGGAAAGCGAATTGGCGGCCGATCCCGCCGGCGTTTATGCCCGGCAAGATTTTGAGACGCGCGATCGATGCCGGGGCGCGGTGGAGGAGATCGCCAGATGGTCAAAGTGTTCCGAACAGAAAACCATCGACCAAGCGCTTGCGCTGGCGAAAGCCAGCGAGGACGAAGTCGCGCGAAACGTCAGCTATTATTTGATCGACGCGGGCCGGCTGGTGCTCGAGCGGACTACGAGCGCCAGAGTTCCGCTGGCCGAACGGTCGCGCCGATGGCTTCGCGCGCACGCGGCGGTGGCGTACTTCGGGAGTATTCTCCTGCTCACGATCGCCATGGTGGCGGCGCCTCTCCTTTTAAGCGCCGGATCGGTTCATTGGCGGATGCACGGGCTGCTGGGATTTCTGCTTGTCCTGCCCGCGAGTGAGCTGGCGGTGCTTGCGGTGAATTATTTCGTGACCTTGCTCCTGCCGCCGCAGGCCTTGCCCAAAATGTCCTTCGAGAAAGAAGGCATTCCCAATGATTGCCGCACGCTGGTGGTAGTGCCGCTGTTGCTGACCACGCCGGACGCGATCCAAAACGAACTCAACCGCCTTGAAGTTCGTTACCTCGGAAATAAGGATGCGAATCTGCGCTTTTCGCTCCTGACGGATTTTGCTGACGCACCGCGTCAGAGCATGCCGGAGGACACAGAGGATATCGACATCGTGGCCCGCGGGATCGAGGAATTGAATCGCCGGCACCGAGCGGGGCGCTTCTTTCTTTTTCATCGCGGACGCTCGTGGAGCGAGAGCGAGCAACGCTGGATCGGCTGGGAGCGCAAGCGCGGCAAGCTCGAGCAGCTCAATCGATTCCTCATCGGCGAATCCGCGGCCGAGCTGGAAGGATTTCTCTGTGCGGGCGATCGCGCGCAGCTCGATGGCATTCGGTTTGTCATCACGCTGGATGCCGATACCCAACTGCTGCGCGATACCGCCCGGAGGATGATCGAAACCCTGGCGCATCCACTGAATCAGGCGCGCCTTTCGCCGGATTGCCGCCGCGTAATTCGCGGCTACACGATCATTCAACCAAGCGTCAGCGCCTCGCTGCCGAGCGCGAGGGCGACATGGTTCTCACGCATCTTTGCTGATCCGCGTGGGATCGATCCTTACACGCACGCAGTCTCCGATCTTTACCAGGATTTGGTCGGAGAAGGCAGTTATCACGGCAAAGGCATCTACGAACTGCAGACGTTTCACCGTCTCTTGTCCGGACGATTTCCAACGGCGCAGTTGTTGAGCCATGATCTGCTGGAAGGCTGCTATGTCCGCGTGGGGCTCGCGACGGACATCGAGCTGTTGGATGTCTTTCCGAGCAGTTACATCGCGTGGTGGAATCGGCAGCACCGTTGGATTCGCGGCGACTGGCAAATCATTGACTGGCTCAAACCGCGCGTGCCCGTGGGCGGCGGCGGCACTGAACCCAACCCGCTTTCCGCCTTCAACCGGTGGAAGATCTTCGACAATCTGCGCCGCAGTCTGGTGCCGCCAGCGATCGTGGCCCTCCTCCTGGCGGGCTGGTTTTGCACGCCCGCGCCGATGTTGTGGAGCGGGATCATTGCGGGCCTGATGTTGTGGCCGGTGCTGAATTCTCTCCTCGGCCTTCTGTTCCATCCGCCGCCGCCCGGCACGAGATTCTGGCGCGAACCGCGCGACCGCCTGCTGCGCTCCGTGTTCGCGGTTGTTTTTCTGGCGGATTATGCGGGCATGGCACTCGATGCGATCGCTCGCGTCGCCTACCGGCGAATCACATCGCACCGTTTGTTGCTGGAATGGGAGACAGCGCAAGACGCCCACCGGCGCGCAAAAAATCAGGAGCTACGGTTCGTTTTCAGTCGGCTTTGGATTCCGGCTGTGTCCGTGATCCTTTTCGCCGTCGCGGCCTGGCGGGGAACAGCGGCGATGGTAGCCGCGGGTCCGTTCCTTCTTTTGTGGGTGCTGTTTCCGGTGGCAGTCATAGTGATGAATCGCCCCGCGAAGAGCTGGCGCGGCGGAATCTTAACGGCAGACGATCGCCGATTCTTGCGCGCAGCCGCGCGACGAACCTGGAGATACTTCGATGAGTTTGTGGGGCCGCAAACCTCCTGGTTGCCACCGGACAATGTCCAGGAAACGCCTACGCGGGAAATTTTCCTGCGCACTTCACCGACCAACATCGGGCTGTGGATGCTGGCGACCGTGGCGGCCAATGATTTCGGTTACATTACAATCGATGATTTGGTGGCGCGCAATCTCGGCACGCTTGAAACGGTGGGCCGACTCGAGCGTTTCGAAGGCCATCTCTTTAACTGGTACGACCTGAGCACGCTCGAGCCTTTGCATCCGCGCTACGTCTCTACCGTGGACAGCGGCAATTTGCTCGCCAGCCTGTGGACTTTCGAGACCAGCTGCGATGAACTGGCCGCGCGTCCCCTTCTGGATGAGTCCGCATTGCGTGGAATAGCGGACACGCTGAGTGTGCTTCGGGAAATCGCACCCAACATGAAAGGAGCGGAACGCCCTCCGGCGTTTCTCCGCCTGACGCAACTGACCACGGGCCAGCCGGCTGATCTGGAGGAAGTCATCCTGCGCGTACGGGCGGCTCGAAAGCCCGCGCAGGATCTACTGCTCCACTACCCCGGGCAGGAAACCGATCCGCGCGCT
>DATBID010000371.1:0-6562 GCA_036557125.1 Bryobacteraceae bacterium
TGTAGCGTGATCGCATTGGTCTGTTCGCGAGTCAAGCCGCGCAGAGCGCGGTAGCGGTAGGCCACATAACGATGCGATGTGCCGTGGAAGCCGTAGCGCCGGATTCGATGACGCCGGTACAAGTGATAAGGCAGCGCATACAGGTATGCATGTTCGGGGATGGATGTGTGAAACGCCGTATCGAACACCGCCACCTGCGGCATTTTTTCCCCAAAGACCTCCCGCACTCCCAGAATCCCCTTCAAGTTTTGCGGGTTGTGCAGCGGAGCCAGATCGATACATTCCTCGATTCCCTTCAGCACCTCATTCGTGATGATGACCGATTCGTGGAACAGTTCTCCGCCGTGAACCACCCGATGTCCGGCGGCGTGCAAGTCGCTCGGACCGCGAATCTCGTTGATGCCCGACCGTTCCGACACCAGCCACCGCAGCACGTAGTCGAGTGCCGCGGAAATATCGCGGATGGGCGCTGTAGACTTCTGCCTCGGTTGATTGCCTTTTTGAATCGTAACGATCGCTTCCCCGCCGATCCGCTCTACCTCGCCGCGGCATAGCCGCTGGTCGTCATCCCGCTTGATGCGCTCCAGATCGGTCGCGATCACCTGGAATTTCAAGCTCGAGGTTCCTGCATTCAGCACGAGGACATTCATACGCCCTGCTTACGAGCTCCCGATCAGGATTCCCGTCAAAAACACCAGCGCCCCGCCCAAGCCGACCTGCAGGGCCGCCGCAAGCGGCGGTGTCTCCATGTAGCGATGGCGCACCCAAGTGATCGTCCCCAATTCCGCGATCACTACCGCTACCGCGGCCGTCATGGCAACCCGAAAGTCCGGTATGAGGAATGGCAGCGTATGCCCGATTCCGCCCACCGCCGTCATCAATCCGCAAATCGCGCCGCGAAACCACGGGTGCCCGCGGCCCGTCAGCGTGCCGTCGTCGGACAGTGCCTCCGCGAATCCCATGCTGATGCCCGCGCCCACCGAAGCCGCCAAGCCCACTAAAAACGCATCGAACGGCTTCTGCGTAGCCAGCGCCGCCGCGAACACCGGCGCCAGCGTAGAGACCGACCCATCCATCAGGCCCGCCAGACCCGGCTGAATGATTTGCAGGACGAACAGGCGGCGGCTAGCTTCATCTTCCTGTTCCTTTGCTCCGCCGCGCAGTTTCTCTTCCCCTAGTTCTTCGGCCAGGTTCTCGTGGTGCCGTTCTTCGAGTGCGAGGTCGTCCAGCAATTGGCGGATGCGCGGGTTTCGCGTGCGCGCCGCAGCCTTCTCATAGAAACGGCGTGTTTCCACTTCCATGGCGGCGGCCTGATTGCGGACCTTATCTAATCCCAGCGGGCGCACCAGCCATACCGGCCGCCGGTTCACAAAACCACGCACATCCTGGCGGCGCACCAGGGGAATGTGGTCTCCAAAGTGTTCCTGGTATAGCGTCATCAAGCGGCGCCGGTGTCCGGATTCCTCTTTTCGCATTTCATCGAACACGGCTGCTGACGCGGGAAAAGACTCGCGCAATCCTTCAGCGAAATCGTCGTAAATCCGCTCGTCTTCTTCTTCGAGCGATATAGCTAACGCCAGAATCTCTCGTTCCGACAGGCTTTGAAAATCGCGCATATCGTTTCGCTCTTCGCAGGCATGCTGGGCTCCGAATGTCCCTATGCCCATGCTAACCCGGTGCGGCTAGGCAGAGCCGGCTTCGCCCTGCCGGCACACCGCGGCCGCCGGCCCAAAATGTTTTGGATCTGTATGCGTCCCGATCCACTCTGAGAACACGTAGAGAGTACCTCTCCCGCGAGTTGCTGGCCATGAGGAGCCGATACAAATCCTGGGTGCAATCGGGAATCCGGTGCGTGGCGAAAGTGTTCGGTGTCGCCCTGCCGCTGTCCGTGCGAAAAATCATCGTCCGCTCCCCCGTGTGCTGCAGAACCAAAGCCGGAGCGCTCTTTTCCCTCGGTGTGCTGGACGACCTTCGCCGCCGCGACCCCGACGCCTTTCACCGCTTCCTTTGGTCGAATCATCTCGCCTATGCCGTCACCTATGAAGTCTCGCAGCGCTTCGGGCCGTCCAACCTCAGCGCCAGCCGCCGCATCCTATTTGAGGAAATGCATTCTTACCTCCTCTCCCGTGGGATTGATCCATGCAGGAACATTCGCTCCGTCTTCGAAATCGGCTGTTCCATGGGTTACCTGCTGCGCCATCTCGAACTCGAGGTGTTCCCTTCGGCCAACGTTCTACACGGACTGGATATCGATGAACACGCCATCGCCGCCGGCATGGCACACCTCTCCGCGTTGCAATCAAAGATCAGGCTATTCGTGGCCGACATGGCCGCGGCAGGAGGAATCATCGGCGACCGCACCTACGACCTTATGCTCTGCTGCGGTGTCCTGATGTATGGGAACGAGAACACCGCGAGCGAGGTGGTCCGCGCCATGCTTTCGCGCGCGAAGCATCTCGTCGGAATCATCTGCCTGGCCCATCCTGAAGGCACACGCACGCTATCCGGACCCTCCGTCATGCGCACATCAGATGGAGCCTTCATCCACGACGTTGACCAAATGATTCATCGCGCGGGCGGCACGATCGTGCGTTCGCGACGGTTCGGGACCGACATCTCCGGCTCCAACCCTTCGTACGCCATCCTCGCCGTGCCGCCTTCGGCGGCCCCGCTAATATCCTTATGCTCATGCTAACCTGATGCGGTGAGTTGGGAACCGGATTCCTGGCACCGCCGCCCCGCTTTGCAGCAACCGGAATACCCGGATGCCGCGGAGCTCGGCCGCGTGCTTCGAGAACTGCGCTGCCTCCCGCCTCTGGTATCGCCCTGGGAGGTGCTGTTGCTCCGCCGGCAACTCGCCGATGCCGCCGTCGGCCGCAGCTTTGTGCTGCAGGGTGGCGACTGTGCCGAACGCTTCGTCTACTGCACCCCGGACCGCATTGAGAACACGCTGAAAGTGCTGCTGCAAATGAGCCTAGTCCTGGTCGTGGGGGCGCAGCGCCCTGTGATTCGAGTCGGGCGTTTCGCCGGCCAGTACGCCAAACCGCGCTCCGCCGATATGGAAAAGCGCAATGGTGTCGAGCTGCCCTCTTACCGTGGCGATAACGTCAACGGTTCCGAATTTACGGCCCAAGCCCGCCGCCCCGATCCTCAGTTGCTGCTGCGCGGCTACGAACGCGCCGCCCTCACCCTCAACTTCATCCGCTCGCTGGTAAAGGGTGGCTTCGCCGATCTGCACCACCCCGAGTACTTCGATTTGGATTGGGCAGATCAGTCGCCGCTGGCCGACGAATATAACCGCATGGTCGAAACGATCGGCGAAGCCCTCCGCTTCATGGAAAACGTCCTCGGTGTTCGCGCCGGCGAAACCGGCCGCATCGATTTCTTTACGGCCCACGAAGCTCTGCATCTGGCCTATGAAGAGGCGCAGACGCGCTGCGCTCCGCGGCAGGCCGGCTGGTTCAATCTCGCCACGCACTTTCCCTGGGCTGGGTTGCGTACCAACGATCCTGATGGCGCGCATATCGAATACCTGCGCGGCATCCAAAATCCGGTGGGCGTCAAAATCGGAGCGGGCACAACTTGCGATCATGTGGCTGGATGGATCGAAAAGCTCGATCCCCAACGCACCCCGGGGCGCCTCACCTTCATCCATCGCTTCGGCGTCAAACGGATTGCCGAAGGGCTGCCGCGCGTCATCGAATACGCCCGCGCCGAAGGCAGCGCCGCATTGTGGGTTTGCGACCCTATGCACGGCAATACGCAAATGACTTCAGCGGGCGTCAAGACGCGACATTTCGCCGATATCTACGCGGAAGTGGAACAGGCGTTCGATATCCACCGCCGCATGGGCCAGCAACTGGGGGGCGTCCATATCGAGCTGACCGGCGAGAATGTGACGGAGTGCATCGGCGGCGCCGGGGGTCCTACCGAAGAAGACCTCGCCCGCGCCTACGAATCCGAAGTCGACCCGCGGCTGAATTACGAGCAATCGCTCGAGCTGGCATTTCTCATTGCGCGCAAGATGAAAAGCGCGGAAGAGTCAGAAGGTTTCAAATAGGCGGGTGACGCGAATCTCACGAGGAAACGGGGAGACTCTCCACACCTCCGAAGTGCCCCAGTGGCGGTAGCGGTCCTTTTTGCGGATGAGGTTTTTGAAGTGGGCCTCCGCTGTTCAGTTTACCCGCTCATGGACGCAAGAAATTCGCCGTTGGTGCGGGTCTTGCCGAGCTTGTCAAGCAGCAGTTCCATGGTCTCGACAGGCGAGAGCGGATTCAGCACCTTGCGCAGAATCCAGACACGGTTGAGCTCGTCTTTGGGCAGCAGCAACTCTTCCTTGCGCGTGCCGCTCTTGTTGATGTCGATCGCCGGGAATACGCGCTTATCCACCAGCTTCCGCTCCAGGTGGATTTCCATGTTGCCAGTGCCTTTGAACTCTTCGAAAATCACGTCGTCCATGCGGCTGCCGGTGTCGATGAGCGCGGTCGCAATGATGGTCAGCGAGCCGCCTTCTTCGATGTTGCGCGCCGCGCCGAAGAAGCGCTTCGGCCTCTGCAGAGCGTTCGAATCGACGCCGCCCGAAAGCACCTTTCCCGAAGGCGGCACGATGGTGTTATAAGCGCGCGCCAGGCGGGTAATGGAATCGAGCAAAATCACCACGTCCCGTTTATGTTCTACCAGGCGCTTGGCCTTTTCGATCACCATCTCGGCCACCTGTACGTGGCGGGTGGCGGGTTCGTCGAAGGTCGAGCTGATCACTTCGCCGCGCACACTCCGCTGCATGTCGGTGACTTCTTCCGGCCGCTCGTCGATGAGCAGCACGATCAGCGTCACTTCGGGATGATTCGTGGTGATCGAGTTGGCGATCGATTGCAGCAGCATCGTTTTGCCGGTGCGCGGAGGCGATACAATCAAGCCGCGCTGGCCTTTGCCGATCGGCGTGAGCAGATCCATCACGCGGCCCGAGTAGTTCTCGCGCACGGTTTCAAGCTTCAGGCGGCCATTGGGGTAGAGCGGCGTCAGGTTGTCGAAGAAGATTTTGTTGCGCGCTTCCTCAGGCGGCTCGAAGTTGATCGCGTCCACCTTGATTAGCGCGAAGTACCGCTCGCCTTCTTTGGGTGGGCGGATCTGGCCGGAGATCGTATCGCCGGTGCGCAGGTCGAAACGGCGGATCTGCGAAGGAGAGACATATACGTCATCCGGGCCGGGCAGATAGTTGTATTCGGGCGCGCGCAGGAAGCCGAAGCCATCGGGCAGACATTCCAGTACGCCCTCGGAGAAAATCAACCCGCTCTTTTCCGCCTGGGTCTGCAGTATTTTGAAAATCAGCTCCTGCTTGCGCAAACCGGCGGCGCCGGCGATGTTCATATCCTTGGCGACCTGGTTGAGCTTTTGGATGCTCATATCCTTCAGTTCGACCAAGTCGAGCGTGGGAGTGCCGTTCTTGACTCCCTGGGCCTGCTTGCGGCGCTGGGCGCCAGGACCTCCAGGCACTGCTGCAGGCGGCGCTGCGGCGGCCGCCTCTGGGGTTGGAGGCGCGGGCGGTTCGGTCGGTTTGCCATCAGCCGGCTTGGCCTCGGCGGGCGGTGCAGCATTTCCCGCCGCCGGCGCCGCCTTCACGGGCGGGCGTTCGGCTTGCGGTTTTTCGGCGCGTTCGGGCCGCTCGCGTTCGGTTTTTTCCGTGCCGGCTTTTTCTGTACCGTCAGGCGCGGTCGTGGCCGTCACATTGCCCGAGGCGGGCGGCGGTGTGCTTGGTTTTTCGGCGGGTTTTTCCGGTGGGACGGTTCCTACCGTGGTTGGAGTGTTTTCGCTATTGCTTGCCAAATTTCCCTCACTCCCCGGCCTTTTAGGGCCGAGAACGGCAGCGGCTCTACGCCTTCCTGGCGGATCGCGTCGAGGCCGCGCCCTAATTCAGTTCGATTCAATTTGTCTGTCTTCGTGGCAACTACCAGGTACTCTCTGCCGTAGTGATCCAGCCAACGCTTCAGTTCCAGGTCTTTGGGCATCCATCCGCGGCGGGTGTCAAGCACCAGGCAGGAAAACTTCAGAGACTCCCTCTTCTCTAAATAATAGTCAATATTCTTCTTCCACCGCTGGATCTGCTCCAGGGGCACGCGCGCATATCCATATCCGGGCAAATCCACCAGAAAAGCCGCGCCAATTGGAGAGTCATCGATCCGGTAAAAATTGATCGTTTGGGTTCGCCCCGGCGTGCTACTAGTGAAAGCCAGCCTCCTGTAGCCCGTCAGGCAATTAATGAGACTGGACTTGCCAACATTACCTCTCCCCAAAAATGCGATTTCCGGAAGCCCATCCTGGGGAAACATCTCGGGCCCGGCAGCGCTAACAACAAACTCGGCGTTCAAAACAGCTATTAGCGATCAGCTTTCAGCCATCAGCTAGCTGCTAAATCCTACCGCTCCCTGACGGTCGCGGCTCAGACCAGCCTTCAGCTCGAATATCGCCAAGCTGATAGCTGATGGCTGAAAGCTGGTTTTAATGCGGCCGGGTTTCTTCCACGGCCGGTACCTCGGCCCCCTGCGTTGCCGTCGGCATGGGCAGG
>DATBID010000372.1:0-8286 GCA_036557125.1 Bryobacteraceae bacterium
AAATCCTCGTCTTCGAAAAACTCCACCTCGGCCTGCAGATAGGACTTTTCCTCGTTGAGAGAGAGAATTTGAAACCGGCGGCGGCCGCGGGTGAGGATGTCCATCCGCCCATCGGGATGCATTTCGGTAAGCTTTTCGACCACCACGGTGCAGCCGGCATTGACAATCCCGTCGTCGCGCGCCAGGACGATACCGAACTCGGAGTTGTCGCGAATGGCGTCGCCGACCATTTCCTTGTAGCGCTCCTCGAAGATATGCAAGGGCAGCGGAGAACCGGGAAACACAACCACTTGGAGCGGAAACAAGGGCAGAAGCCGCGACGGCATGGTTCTATTATGGCGTTTTCGCGGAAAGGCCGCCAAGAGATAGAGCTGCCTGCGATATAATTTCCGCAACCCTGGAGGTGTGGTGATGCTGCGTCTTGCCCTGCTGATGCTTGCTGCGATTCCTGCTCTGGCGGCAACCTGTGAAGATCTGGCTGCCGTTAATCTGCCCGATACGACCATCATGCTGGCGCAACCGGTGGCGGCGGGCGAGATTACCCTTCCGGGCGGGCGCGGCCCGGCGGGAACAACTACTTACAAAGACCTTCCCGCGTTTTGCAGAGTGGCGGCTACGCTGCGGCCCTCGAGCGATTCCGATATCCGCATTGAAGTGTGGCTGCCCTCGTCGAATTGGAACGGAAAGTTTCAGGCGGTGGGCAATGGGGGATGGGCAGGCGTAATCAGCTATCGCGACATGGCCGCGGCGCTGAAGCTTGGGTACGCCACGGCTTCGACCGATACCGGGCATATCGGCGGTAACGGGCGGTTCGCCTATGGGCATCAGGAGAAGCTGATCGATTTCGGCTATCGCTCCGAGCACGAGATGACGCTCAAAGCTAAAGCCCTCGTGAATGCGTTCTACGGCAGCGCGCCGAAATATTCATATTGGAACGGCTGCTCGACGGGCGGCCGGCAAGGGCTGAAAGAAGCGCAGCGCTATCCCGCCGATTACGACGGCATCATCGCCGGCGCGCCTGCGAACCGCACCGCGCTGGCGCTATGGGTCGCTTTTGCTTTACATAAAGATCCGGCCGGTTACATTCCGGCGAGCAAATATCCGGTGGTTCACCAGGCGGTGCTCGCGGCGTGCGATGCGCGCGATGGACTGAAAGACGGCTTGATCGAAGACCCGCGCCGGTGCAACTTCGATCCCAAGGTGCTGCTGTGCCAGGGCGGCGATAGCCCTTCGTGCCTCACCGCCCCGCAAGTGGAGGCCGTCCGCAAAATCTACAGCGCGGCGACGAATCCACGCACGGGCGAAAAGCTCTTCCCTTCTCTGGTTCCCGGCACGGAGATGGGCTGGGGTGTTTTGGGCGGTCCGGAGCCTTCCGGCGTGATGCTCGACCACTATAAATACGTGGTTTTCAAAGATCCCAACTGGGACTGGCGCACCTTCGATTTCGATAAGGATATCGTTCGCTCTAACGAGCCCGAAAACGTCGTAATGAACTCTACCGACCCAAATCTCTCGGCCTTCTTCGCGCATAACGGGAAGCTGTTGCTGTACCACGGGTGGAGCGATCCGAACATCGCTGCCCTTTCCACGATCCAGTATTACGAAACCGTAGTGGATACGATGGGCGGCATGGCCAAGACCTCGCGCAACGTGCGGCTGTTTCTGGAACCCGGGATGGGGCATTGCGCGGGCGGCGACGGGCCGAACGTGTTCGATAAAGTCGGCGCGATGGAGCAGTGGGTGGAGAAGAACCAGGCGCCGGAGCGAATCGTCGCTTCGCACCTGACCAACGGCAAAGTGGACCGCACCCGCCCCTTGTGCCCGTATCCGCAAGTGGCCCAATATAAGGGAAGCGGCAGCATCGATGACGCTGCGAACTTCGTGTGTAAGGAGGTCAAGCAGTGAGAGCAGTTTCGATGGCAATGGCTGCTGCTTTGGCGGTGCTGGGCGCCGCTGTGAACGTCGAGGCCCAATCCGGCCCGGGCACGGTAAAAGCCGAGCAGTCGGCCGGCCCCGTGCCGCGCGCTCTCGATGGGAAGCCTTCCTTGAGCGGCGTTTGGGAGGTCCCCTACGTTCCCGATATGTCCCGCGGCGTGGGCGCGCTGCCGTTCACTGCCTGGGGCGAAGCGCAATGGAAGGCCTACGATCCGGCGAAATTCGATTACACCGGCCATTGTCTCCCGATGGGCTGGACGCGCCAGATGAACGCCCCCATGCCAATGGAGATCATGCAGGAGCCGAACCGCATCGCCATCCTGTTCGAGGCGTGGAACACGTTCAAAGTGATTCCCACCGATGGGCGCGCCCACCCCAACAATCTCGATCCCACCTGGCTGGGCAATTCCGTCGGACGCTGGGAGGGTGACACGTTGGTGGTGGATTCGATCGGGTTCAACGATAAGACGCGCCTCGATACCATCGGCCATCCGCACTCCGATCAAATGCACATCGTCGAGCGGCTGACACGCACCGATGCCATGCACCTTGCTTACGAAGTGACGGTGGACGATGCCAAGACGTATTCAAAGCCCTTTACCAACAAGCGCACCTTTACCCTGAAGCCCGGCTGGGAGCTGATGGAATACTCCTGCGAGGAGAACAATAAGGACGCCAACGAAGGACACATCAAGTAGGGATCGTTGGGCCGGGATCCTAGTCGGGATCGCACGGTATAATGGTATTTCCCTCTGATTTCACAGGAGTTCACTCACAATGTTTGATCTGTTTCGGAGCCGCGAAAAGGCTGTCCGCATCCTGCTGGGCGCCATCCTGGTGTTGGTCAGCCTCTCGATGCTTACTTACTTGATCCCCAACTACGGCTCGGGCAACTCCGGCTCGGACCAGGTTGTGGCCGAGATCGGCAAGCAAGTCATCACTACGACCGATGTGCAGAAGGTCGTGCAGACCAGCCAGCAACAGCGGCAGTTGCCTCAGGAGATCCTCCCCACCTTCGTGCCGCAGATGGTCGATGACATGATCACCGAGCGGGCCCTAGCGTACCAGGCGCAGCGGATGGGCTTCCAGGTCACCGACCAAGAAGTGCGCGATGCCATCCGCCAGATGGCGCCTAGCCTTTTCCCCAACGGCCAGTTCGTGGGCAAAGAAGCCTACGCGGCCATGCTGGCGCAACAGGGGGTCAGCATCCAGGATTTTGAATCCGACCTGCGCCGGCAAATTCTGATCACCCGGTTGCGCAACATCGCCATCGAAGGGACTGTGGTGACTCCGGCCCAAATCGAACAGGAATTCAAGAAGAAGTACGAGAAGGTTAAGGTGGAGTGGGTGGAGCTGAAACCGGAGATGTTCAACAAGGATTCCCAGCCCACCGACCAGGATTTGCGCAACTACTACAACGCCAACAAGGCCAACTATCAGACACCCGAGAAGCGCGATTTGGCTGTTCTGCTGGCCGATCAAACCAAGCTGGAGGCCGGCTTCACACCTACCGATACCCAACTGCAGGCTCTCTATAACCAGAACAAGGATTCGTTCCGCACGCCCGAAACCGTGGACGTCCAACAAATTCTGCTGATGACGCAGGGAAAACCGGCCAGCGAAGAGCCGGCAATCAAAGCCAAAGCGGAAGATGTTCTGAAGCAGGCCAAAGCCGGAGCGGACTTTGCCGAGCTGGCAAAGAAATATTCCGACGACCCCGGCTCAAAGGACAAGGGCGGCTTATACGCGGGAGTGACGCGCGGCCAGATGGTGCCGGAATTCGAACAGGCAGCTTTTTCGCTCAAGCCCGGTCAGATCAGCGACCTGGTGAAGACACAGTACGGCTATCACATCGTTAAGGTTTTGAAGCACGATCAGCCTCGCCTGAAGCCCTTCGAGGAAGTGAAGGCGCAGTTGACGGACCAGTTCAAAAAGCAGCATGCCGCTCAGGAGATGCAGGATATCGCCGACAAAGCGCAGTCGGCACTGATGAAAGACCCGGATCATCCGGAAAAGGTCGCAGCCGATTTCAACATGCAGCTCATCCAGGCTAATGGCATCGAAGCGGGCAAACCGGTCCCGGAAATCGGAACGAATGCCGATTTCGATCAGTCCATTGCCGGCTTGAAGAAAGGCGACGTCTCGTCGGCTGTGGCTCTGCCCAACAATCGCATCGCACTGGCGGTGGTCACCAACGTAATTCCTGCCCGGCCATCGACGTTTGAAGAAGTTCAGGGCCAGATACGTGATCTGATCACCAGCAACCGCTCGCGCCAGGCGATGCAAAAGAAGGCTGACGAACTGCTCGCCGCGGCCAAAGCCGATGGCGGCGACCTGGATAAGGCCGCAAAGTCTCTCGGTCTCGCCGCTCCCAAGACCTCTCCGGAAGTCGAACGGACGGGCACGGTGGAAGGTTTGGGTACAGCGCAATATATTGCCGAAGCATTTGGCAAGCCGGACGGCACAATTTTCGGCCCTGTAGCCACACCCACTGGTACGTTGGTGGGAAAGGTAGTTGGCCACGTGCCCCCCGACATGTCGAAGTTGGCTCAAGAGCGGGATGCCATTCGCGACCAGATCAAAAGCCAGAACGCGCGCGACCGGAATTCGCTTTTCGAAGCCGGCCTGCGGGAAGATCTCAGGCGGCGGGGAATCATCAAAGTTCATCAGGATGTGTTGAACACGCTAGTCGCGCAGTACCGGCAAAGCTGACGCTATGATTGCCGGCGTGCTCGGTTTCCTGCGGTCGCTCACTGATCCCGAGCGGCTGATTCACTTATTGAGCACGCTGCTCGCTGGCTGGCTAGGTTACACCGCGCTGGCCGGAATCGTCTTCGCGGAGACCGGCCTTCTGCTGGGATTTTTCCTGCCCGGAGACTCTCTGCTGTTCACGGTAGGAGTGGTTTCGGGCGCGGGAGAGTTGAATATTGTTTGGATCAACGCCGCCCTGATGGCCGCGGCGCTCATCGGCGATTCCACCGGTTTCTTCCTCGGCCGCAAAACCGGCCCGCGCATCTTTACCCGGCCCGATTCCCGCTTCTTCAAGCAGGAATATGTGCGGCGAACCCACGAGTTTTACGATCGCTACGGCGGCAAGACAATCATTTTGGCCCGGTTTGTCCCGGTGATCCGCACATTTGCTCCCTTTATGGCCGGAGTCAGCGGAATGCCCTACCGCCGCTTTCTGTCGTTCAGTGTTTTCGGGAGTACTGGTTGGGTCTTCGCCATGACGCTGGCCGGGTATAAGCTCGGCAGCATCCCCGTTGTGCGGCGCCATTTCGATCAGGTGGTTCTACTGATCGTCTTCTTGTCTGTGCTGCCAACACTCAACGAAGCATGGAAGGCCTGGCGCGGCGGGCGCAAGCCTCGTGCAGGGTCGGGCGGCGTCCCGGTAATCGAACCCGGAGAATAGCCGTGGGGCAGGCGCTTCCGCCTGTCAACCTTGCTGTGCCCGGCTGCCTCTTTTTGGAACCCCGCCCGCCCTTTCTGCGTTTGCCTTCTCATGGGTGCGCTCACAGCCAACTTACGTTATGCCCTGCGGATGATGCGGAGGAGTCCGGGCTTTACCGCGGTTGCGGTGGCGGCGCTGGCACTGGGAATCGGCGCGAACACGGCCATCTTCACTGTTGTTAATGCCGTACTCTTCGAGCCCCTGCCCTATCCGCAGCCAGACCGGCTGGTGCGGTTGGGAAGGTTATATCCCCGAGGACACGGCTGGTCGAATTCCATTCCCAAATTCATGGCGTGGCGCAACAACCACGTGTTTCAGTGGATGGCGCTTTTCGATCAGGGCGGGCTGGGGCTGAACCTAGGCTATGGTGACCGGCCCGAGCAAGTCCGCGGAGCGCACGCGTCGAAGGACTATTTCAACGTGTTCGGCATCCAGCCGCTGATTGGGCGCACCTTCACAAGTGCCGAAGATGCTCCCGGCGGCCCGCGCGTGGCCATAATCAGCTACGGCTTGTGGCAATCGCGCTTTGCCGGCGACCGCCAGATCATCGGCCGGGCAATCCCGTTCAATGGGGAACCCTACACCGTCATCGGCATCATGCCGCCCGGCTTTCATTCGGAGACGCAAGAGGATGTGTGGATTCCGCTCCAGGCCGATCCGAATAGCACGAATCAGGGTCATTATCTGGCGGCGGCCGCGCGGCTAAAGCCCGGAGTGACGCTGGCGGCGGCCCAGGCGGAAATGAAGGTTGTGGGCGAGCAGTTCCGGCGGGTGAATCCGAAATGGATGGACAAGAATGAGAGCGTGGCGGTAGTGCCTCTAAAGGATGCGCTGGTTGAGGACGCTACCACGCCGCTTTACATTCTGCTCGGCACGGTGCTGCTGGTGCTGCTGATCGCCTGCGCCAATGTGGCGAATCTGCTGCTGGCCCGGGCTTCGGGGCGGCAGCGGGAAATGGCCATCCGCGCGGCCGTGGGCGCAAACCGCGGAATCGTTTTCCGGCAGTTGTTGACGGAAAGCATCGTGCTGGCAGGCTGCGGCGGCGCGTTCGGATTCGTGCTGGGGTCTTGGGGCGTGCGGGCGCTGCTTCTGGTGGTGCCGGGAAATATTCCCCGGCTCACGAACGCGGAGGGCCAGGCCATCATTCCGCCGCTCGATTGGCGGGTGGCCGCATTTACCATTGGCTTGGCGCTGGTGACGGGCTTGGTATTTGGCCTGTTTCCCGCGCTGCGGATTTCGAATCCGGATCTGGTCTCGAATCTGAAAGAGGGCGGACGCGCGGGAGCCGGGGTGCGCCATGCGCGGGCGCGGTCGGTGCTTGTCGTGGGCGAAGTCGCGCTGGCATTAGTGCTGCTGATTGGCGCGGCGCTGCTGATTCGCACCTTTATCGATTTGCGAACGGTGAATCCGGGCTTCGACGCGCACAACGTGCTGACGATGCAAACTTCAATGGCCGGCGGCAGCTATTCCACCACGGCGAAAGTGGCGAATTTCGAAACCCAAGTGCTGCGGCGGATTGAGGCGCTACCGGGAGTGGAAAACGCCACTTCTACCATCAGCCTTCCGGCCAACCAATGTTGCGATCTGCCCTTCACCATTGCCGGCAAGCCCCCGGCCAAGGGCGATCAATATAACGGCGATGAGGAGTACCGCCCCATTTCGCCACACTACTTTCGCGTGTTCCGCATCCCGCTGCTGCGCGGGCGCGAGTTTACGGAGACCGATGAGCCGAACTCCGCGCGAGTGGTGATCATTAATGAAGCCTTGGCTCGCAAATACTGGCAAAAGGAAGATCCCCTCGGACACGTAGTCACGATCGGAAAAGGACTGGGGCCGGACTTTGACGACCCGCCGCGGCAGATTGTCGGGATCGTAGCGAATGCCCGCGAGAAGCGGCTGAGCGAGGCCGATCCGCCGGTGTTGTACGTGCCGGAGAGCCAGATGCCGGAAGGTCTCACGAAACTCGCCAACAGTGTGATTCCACTTTCCTGGGCGGTACGCGGCAAAAATGATCCGCTGGCGCTCGCCGGCGCGATTGAGGGCGAATTCCGCGCCGTGGATGGCCTCATGGCGGTGGCGCGCGTGCGGCCGATGGAACAAGTCGTTGCTCAGACGATCGCCCGCGACCGCTTCACTATGCTGCTATTGAGCATCTTCGCCGGAATCGCGCTGCTACTGGCCGCAATCGGTATTTACGGGCTAATTTCCTATTCGGTGGAGCAGCGCACGCAGGAAATCGGGGTGCGCATGGCGCTGGGTGCGGGAAGGGCAAACGTGCTCGGGCTGATTTTCGGTCAGGGCATGAAGCTGGCCGCTGTCGGAGTTGCGCTCGGGCTGGCATTTGCCTTCGCGCTGACGCGCGTGCTGAGCAGCTTGCTGTTTGGCGTCAAAGCGCTCGACCCGCTGACGTTCGCGGCGGTTGCGCTACTGCTGCTCGTGATCGCTCTCGCGGCAACGTGGTTTCCAGCGCGGCGGGCGGCGGTCATAGAACCGGTAGAAGCGCTGCGCTACCAGTAACCGCCCGAAAGAACATCTCCTGAAAAAGTTTGCGAACCAAATCCAGTTCTCTACGTATATTCTTTGTGCTTCCAGTCGATCATCGAGTGGAGTATACTCAACCAATGCCAAGACGCCAATCTCCTCTGGGAAGCGAGATGCTGCAGGGAACGCTCGATATGCTGGTCCTGCGCACGCTGGTCCTGGGTCCCGCCCATGGCCATACCATTGCCTACTCCATCGAGCATGGGTCCCAGGACGTGCTGCAGATCGAACACGGCTCACTTTACCCTGCGCTGCATCGCCTCGAAGATCGCGGCTGGATCGCCTCTTTTTGGGGTACTTCCGAGAACAATCGCAAGGCAAGGTACTACCGGCTTACCCCTGCCGGACGGAAACAATTG
>DATBID010000373.1:0-3491 GCA_036557125.1 Bryobacteraceae bacterium
AAGGCGTCAGTTCCGGCGCGTTCCTCTTCTCCGCCGTGGCCGATCTGTTCGGCGGCAAGCGCCATCGCAATCTGGTTCGGCAAGCTCGCTACCTCGCTTGCGCCACCATGCTCCCTTGCCCCTTCCTGCTCATCCACGACCTCGGCCGCCCCGCGCGTTTCCTCCACATGTTGCGAATTCTCAAGTTGCAATCGCCTATGAGCGTAGGCGCCTGGTCGCTGAATGCCTATGGCCAGCAGGTAACGGCTCTCGCTTTGATCAGTCTCGCCTCCCGCCTGCCCCGCCCGCTCCGCAAGCTTCTCAGTTGGCTTCCGGAACGCTTCCTGATGCTTTCCGCCATTCCGTTCGGCCTCATTATGATGGCCTATCCCGGCGTCTTGCTCGAAACCACCAGCGTCCCCGCCTGGCGCACAACCCGTTTCTTGGGACCGCTCATCGCCGCGAGTTCCGTATCCACAGCCGAAGCCGCGCTCTCGCTCGTTCTGCTTCGCAGGCATCCCGAGATGGAAACAATCGGTCAGATCGCCCGTGCTGCCGAGACCGCCGCGCTGGCTGGATACCTTTCCGAGGCCGGCCCAGCCGGGAAGTCGATGACCCGCGGCCGTTATGGCCCGCTCTTTTGGATCGGCGCAGTCGGCGCCGGCATAGTAGCCCCGTTCGCCCTGAGTCTTCGCCGCCCCGCCCGCCCCCGAAAGATCCTTCCATCGCTCCTCGCGCTAGCAGGCGGCTTAGCGCTGAAGTGGGTCCTAGTCCACGGCGGCCGCGAATCCGCTATGGACCCCGATGCCAACCGCCACGCCTCCCGCCCAAAAACTCGGTAACACTTATTCCCTCTGCCCCCTCCGCGCCCTCAGGTTTTGACTTTGCTATTGCCTCCTCTGCGACTCCGCGTCTGTACGGTGAATAGTGCTTATGCCATCCTGCCAAACTCGATCGTCCACGCAGCCGAGACCGCCGCGCTGGCTGGATACCCTTCCCAAAACCGGCCCAGCCACGGGATCCCTGTCCAGCGGCCGGTTTGGCCTCCTGTTTGGACCCCGATGCCAACCGCCACGCCTCCCGCCCAAAAAACTCGGTAACACTTATTCCCTCTGCCCCCTCCGCGCCCTCAGGTTTTGACTTTGCTATTGCCCTCCTCTGCGTCTCTGTGTCTCTGCGGTGAATTCCCGAATCCCGCAAACCCGGCTAAACTGGATCGATACATGCCAGAGCCCGTACCGGTCGATTGGAAAACCCAGGGCGTCAAAGTGATCCCCTCCGGTTCGCTCGATACCAACACTCCCCAAACCCCCGGCATGAACCGCGCTGCCGCTATCAATTATGCCCGCGTAGGCGCGCAGAAACTCTGGGCTGGTACCGTCAGCATCCACGCCAACGCCAAGACCGGCCCGCATCATCACGGGGCGCTCGAAAGCGTCATCTATGTCGTCCGCGGCCGCGCCCGCATGCGCTGGGGTGATCGCCTCGAGTACACCGCCGAGGCCGGCCCCGGCGATTTCATTTATGTGCCGCCCTTCGTCCCGCACCAGGAAATCAATGCCTCCCCTGACGAAACTCTGGAATGTGTCCTGGTCCGCAGCGATAACGAAGCCGTAGTAGTGAATCTCGATATCGAACCGGTGGAAGAGCCGAGCACCGTGCAGTGGGTCGATCCGATCCACAACCGCCGCTGATCTGGTGACTGGCGTTTCCCCACCCGCGGAGCCTCAACCTCCGTCTTGCTATCCTCTGGGGAGAAAGGTATTCTCCACGCGTGCGAATATTGCGCCTGCTCGCTGTCCTGTTTGTGGTCAGCGGGATCTTACCCGCCCAGATCCTGAAGGAATTCGAAAAAAAGGTTACCGAATTCACTCTTCCCAACGGGCTGCATTTCATTATTGCCGAACGGCATGAAGCTCCCGTAGTCTCGTTCCACACTTATGTAAACGCGGGGTCGGTCGACGATCCCTCCGGCGCCACCGGAATTGCCCACATGTTCGAACACATGGCGTTCAAGGGCACCGAGACCATCGGCACCACCAACTGGCCGGAAGAGCGGAAAGCACTCGACACCATCGAGATCGCTTACGACCGCCTGGATGCCGAGCAGAACAAAGGGCCGAGGGCGGACAAAGCCCGGCTCAGCCTGCTCTCCAACCAGCTTCAGGCGGCAGTCGAGAAGGCCGAATCCTACGTCGTTCCGAACGAATATCCCCGCATCATCGAGGAAAACGGCGGCGTCGGCATGAATGCCGGCACCGGCTACGACGCCACTCAATACTATTACAGCCTGCCCTCCAACCGGATCGAGCTGTGGTTCCTGCTCGAATCGCAGCGCTTCCTGCATCCAGTGTTCCGTGAGTTTTATAAAGAGCGGGACGTGGTGCAGGAAGAGAACCGGATGCGCGTCGAATCGAGCCCGCAAGGCAAGCTCATCGAGGATTTCCTGGCGACCGCCTTTGCCGCGCATCCATACCGAAACCCTCCCGGTGGGTGGCCGAGCGATGTGGCGAATCTGCGCGTGCGAGATGCCCAGGCCTTCTACGCGAAATATTACGCACCCACGAACATCGTGATTGCCATCGTAGGCGACGTGAATCCAGCCGAGGCCCGCAGGATGGCTGACCGGTACTTCGGACCGCTTCCGAAACGCCCGGCGCCTCCGCTGCTCCACACCCTGGAGCCGCCTCAGCCCGGCCCGAAGACCGCAATCGTGGATTCTCCCGCGCAGCCGCTGCTGATGATCGGCTTCAAGCGTCCCGATGAGCTGGACAAAGACGATCCGGTTTTCGACATCGCGTCCGATATCCTTTCCGGAGGGCGTACGGGGTTGCTCTACCGCTCCCTGGTGCAGGAAAAGCAGGTCGCGGCGGAAGTGGAATCGGCGGACACGTTCCCCGATGGAAAATACCCCAACATCTTTCTGTTTTTTGTCGCGCCCGCCGTAGGGCACACGGTGGAAGAGAACCGTAAGGCGCTCGAGCAGGTCCTCGATCGGTTCCGGGCCGAAAAAGTGGATGAGCAAACTTTGGCCCGGGTGAAGACCAAAGCGCGCGCCGATGTGATTCGGCAACTCGATAACAATGCCGGAATCGCCACGCTCCTGACAGCCAATTACGCGGCCTATGGCGACTGGCGCAAGCTCTTCACCTCACTCGACGATCTCGACAAGGTAACCGCGGGGGATGTCCAGCGCGTGGCGCAAAAATATTTTGTGAATTCATCGGAGACCATGGCGTACACGACAGCGCCGGCTAAAACCGCGGGGGTGCAGCAATGAACCCCGCGCGCATCCGAGCCGCGACCCTGCGCATCCGAGCCGCGACCGTCAGGGAGCGGTCTTACGCCATTTTCTACGCTTCGGCGCTAGCAATCCTCTTCGCCGCCTCGGCCCTATATGCGCAGCCGCCCGCCGCCTCAAGCGGCAGCGCGCCTGTTCCTTCCGTCGGAAGCCTAAAATTTCCTCCGCTCAAGCCCGTTCAGATTCCGCCGGTGGAAACCGTCACGCTGCC
>DATBID010000374.1:0-17910 GCA_036557125.1 Bryobacteraceae bacterium
CTCGAAACCATACCTGTGCAACTGGTTTCGGGCGAATATTTCCGCATGCTCGGAATCGTTCCCGCGCTTGGCCGCGTATTTGGGCCCGGCGATAACGAACGCGTCGGCGAGCACCCCGTGGCCGTCATCAGCCACGATTTCTGGCAGCGCCGTTTCGGCTCGGCGCGCGATGTTCTCGGCCGCGGCCTCACTTTGAACGGAGCGCATTTCACCATTATTGGAGTCGCAGCCCCAGGATTCCGCGGACTCTGGCTGGAATCTCCAACCGATATTTGGATTCCTCTCATGATGCAGGCAGCCGCGCATTACGCCCAGAACTTCAGCTCCGACGATGACTCGAACGACGATAAGCCTTGGCCGCCTCAGGAAAACATCCGCTGGCTCGACATTGTCGTGCGCAGCCGGCATGATGCCGCCGCAATCGATACCGTTTTCCGCCAGGGGCTCGCTGCCCGCGCGGAAAAGATTAGCAACCCGGACAACCGGCGGATCTTTCTCCAGCAGCGCGTCATCCTCGATCCTATTGAGCGCGGCTTCTCCAATTTGCGCGGCCGATTCAGCGGACCATTATTCGCACTGGCCGGCATGGTCGCGCTCGTTCTGCTCATCGCCTGCTTCAATACTGCAAATCTGATGCTCTCCCGCGCTTCCGCCCGGGGGCGCGAAATCGCGGTGCGTCTTTCCGTCGGCGCCGGACGCGCGCGGCTCATGCGCCAACTGCTCACCGAGAGCTTTCTGCTGGCCGGAATTGCGGCAATCGTGGGCCTCGGCCTGGCTCACGTTGCCAGCCTGTTGCTGGTCCGCGCCACACTCGGCATTTCCGAAGGCCCGGCGCCTTTCACCACGGGCGTCAACGCGCGAGTGCTGGGGTTCACTGCAGGAGTCTCTATCCTGACTGCCTTGCTCTTCGGGTTACTCCCGGCCGTTCGCGCCACGCGCGTCGATTTGGAAGCTGCTCTCCGCGCCGGTGCCCGCGGGCTCTTCGGCGGCGCGCGGTTCAATTCCCAGAAATTCCTCGTAGCCGCGCAGATCGCCTTGACCTTTGTACTGGTCGTGGGTGCCGCGTGGTTCACTGCCAGCCTGCGCTATCTGGCCCGTTTAAACCTCGGCTACGACCAGGACCACGTAATCACGGTGTGGATCAATCCCCAATCCGCGGGCTATCCGGAAGCCCAGCTACCTGCGCTTCACCGCCGCCTTGTCGAAAGCGTGGAAGCTCTCTCTGGCGTCGAATCCGCTGCAGTTGCCATGTGCGGTCTGGCGAGCGGCTGCCGCGCGGGTTCGTACATCGATATTACCGGCTACCAACCCGCGCCCGGTGAGAAGGTGCAGGTTCAGGAGAACATCGCCGGCCCGAATTATTTCTCCACAGTGGGCATGCGTCTGCTCGCGGGACGTGATTTCACCGAACGCGACACCGCCAAAAGCGCGCCCGTCGCCATCGTGAATGAGGCGGCAGTGCGCCGCTACTTCTCCAACCGCAACGCGTTAGGCCAGCGCTTCGGTTATGGCAAACCGAATATCGAGATCATCGGTATCGTCGCCGATGCCCGCGTCAACAGCGCCCGCGAAGCCGCGCTGCCAATGGCCTTTTATCCGCTGGCGCAGCATACGGTCTACGGAGGCGCTGTCGAAGTGCGCGTCGCCGGCGATCCTGCTGCGCGAATCCGCGAAATTCGCGAAGCGGTGATGAAAGTCGATCGCAACCTGCCCATCGATTCCATCCACACAGTCCGCACACAAGTGGATGGCAACTTTCGCCAGGATCGCGTCATCACCTGGCTGGCCGCTATCTTCGGCGCACTCGCCCTCTCGCTTGCCTGTTTCGGTATCTACGGCGCGATGTCCTACGCGGTGACCCGCCGCACGGGCGAAATGGGAATCCGAATGGCGCTGGGCGCTTCCCCGCCCCGCGTCTTCGCCATGGTCTTATCGGAATCGCTCGCCCTGCTGGCCATCGGACTCGTGGCCGGCGCGCCTCTGCTCTTCGGCGCTGCGCGTCTTATCGGAAGCGTAGTGCTCGGCGTGGACCTGCGCGACCCGCTGATTGTGTGCGGCTCCGCGCTGGTTGTGGCGCTCGCCGCTACTCTAGCCGCATACCTCCCCGCGCGGCGCGCTTCGTTGCTTGATCCTGTGGCTGCGTTACGTTCCGACTGATCTAATGCGGCCAGACCGCTCCCTTCGGTCGCGGCTCGGAAGGGCTGCACTAATCTGCCGCGGTTTGTTCCGTCTGTTGTCTCAGCTTTTCCGTCTGGTAGTAGGTGGTGAGCGCATCGAGGATCGCGTCGAGCCTACCATCCATCACAAAGTCAAGCTGGTGCAGTGTGAGGCCGATGCGGTGATCGGTCACTCGGTTCTGGGGGAAGTTGTAGGTGCGGATCTTTTCGCTGCGATCGCCGGTGCCCACCATGCTGCGGCGTTCGGCACCGAGGGCGGCTTGCTGCTTTTCGAGTTCCATCTCGTACAGGCGCGACCGCAACACGCGCTCGGCTTTAGCGCGGTTCTTGATCTGCGATTTTTCGTCCTGGCACGAAACTACGAGGCCAGTCGGCAGGTGTGTGATGCGGACAGCAGAATAGGTCGTATTGACCGATTGGCCGCCAGGGCCGGAGGAGCAGAACGTGTCAATGCGGATATCCTTGGGATCGATCTTGATCTCCACTTCATCCGCTTCAGGCAGCACGGCAACCGTAATCGCAGAAGTATGCACCCGCCCCTGCTGTTCGGTAACCGGCACGCGCTGCACACGGTGGACGCCGCTTTCGTATTTCAGCTTGCTATAGACCTTTTCGCCGCTGACTAAAGCGATAACTTCTTTAAGCCCCCCTACTGACGATTCGCTGCTCGAAGTGACTTCGATTTTCCAGCCCTGCGTTTCGGCGTAGCGCATATACATGCGGAAAATCTCCGCCGCAAACAGCGTGGCTTCGTCGCCGCCCGTGCCTGCGCGGATTTCGAGCACGACGTTTTTCTCGTCATTGGGATCGCGGGGCAGGAGCAGAATTTTGAGTTGCTCTTCGATGGCGGCCAGCTCCGGTTCGAGATGCAGCACCTCATCCTGAGCCATGGCGCGGAGGTCGGCATCGGACTCATCGAGCATGCCCCGCGCCTGCGCGAGCGCATTTTCGGTGCGCTTCCACTCGCGAAATTTCGCAACTACTTCGGAAAGCTCGCTATGCGCCTTGGTCACCTTGCGGTACTCGGCAGCGTCGCCGATCACCGTAGGATCCGCCATGCGCGCATTGAGGGCTTCAAAACGCTTTTCGAGTTCGTCCAGTTTTTGGCGGAATTGCATGGGGGGTTAGGCGATGACCAGTTCGCCGCCCTGGGATTTTTCGAGCGCCATCGCGCCCTCGAGCGCGTGAATCGCGACGGCGGTCTGATCGTCTGAAGGAGGCTGAGTGGTGATGCGCTGCATCCACAGGCCCGGAGCCGTGAGGGTCGCGAGCAGCGAGCCCCGCCGCCTGGCGGCGAAGCGGATCAGCTCGTAACTCACGCCGATGAGCAACGGGAGCAGGGCGATGCGGGACAAAAACTTGGCCAGGAAGCCATCAAACGGAATGAGCGCGTAAACCGGAATGGCGAGGAAAAAAAGCACGAACAGGAAACTCGTGCCGCAGCGGGGATGGAAGGTGGTGAAGCGCTGCGCGTTGGCCACCGTCACCGGCTCGGCTGATTCGAAATTGAAGACGACTTTATGCTCCGCGCCGTGATATTCAAACGTGCGGTGGATATCTTTCATGCGCGAAATGCCGTATAGCAAGGCCAGCAGAATTCCCAGGCGGACAATGCCATCCGCGAGGTTGAAGGGAATCCGTTCAGCCAAAAACGGCCAGACTTTTCCCAATTGCGTGGCGACGAAGAGGGGCACAAATTTGTAAGCAAACAGGAAAAACGCGAGGGAAAAAAGCAGCGGCCCAAGGAACGCCCATCCGGGAATAGGTTCGGGCTTTTTCTTTTCCGCCGCCGGTTTTTGCGGGGGAGCGCCGTTTACCGCTTCCATCGCTGCCGAGGCGGAAAATCGCAAGGCTTTGCCACCCAGCACCAGGGCCTGATACAGCGTCCCCAAGCCTCGCAGAATCGGATATTTGAAAATTTTGTGCTTTTCCGACATACGCGCGACCGGCAGCTCTTCGGTGACCATATGGCCATCCGACTGGCGCACTGCCACGCAGTAACTGTGCGGGGCCCGCATCATCACGCCTTCGAGCACTGCCTGACCGCCGACCAGAGTCTCTTCGCCGCTCTCCAGGATCGGCAGCATCTGGAAATGGGTAAAGAGGCGCAACAGGGTGCGGTGAGACACAAACCTTCGCATTGTTATTCTTTATTATACGCCACGGCCGCGTGACGCCCTCCCGGGCGGTATACGTGCTGCGGAAATGCCGTGCACTTGCTGAAAAACGGCTTGCTGGTGGCAATCGTCGCCCACGGGACGATCGGGCTGTCACTGCTGTGGGATAAGGTGCTGCTGAAAAGGCCGGCCACACAAAACCTCATTTCTTACATCTTCTGGATGGGCGCGATGAGCGTTTTGGGCGTAATTCTGGCGTTTTTCGGTTTTCACTGGCCCCCGCTTTGGGTTGCAGCAATAGCTTTCGGCAGCGGGGCTTTGCAGCTTGCCGGGATTTACTTTTATTACCTGGCGCTCAAACGCGGGGAGGCCTCGGAAGCGCTGGCGGTAATGGGAGGGTTCTCGCCGGTGGCCACAGCCCTGATCGCCTGGCCACTGCTGGGAACCCCGTTAGGAAATCACAGCGTGGTGGGCTTCGCGCTGATGGTGCTGGGCGGGTTTGCCATGTTTGCCGCCGAGAAGCTGGATTTTCCGAGGCTGATCGGGCCTGTACTGTGGGCGAGCGGGACCTACGGGCTGGTGGACGTTACGCAAAAGATCGCCTTCAATCACAGCAATTTCGTGACAGCTTATGTGTTTTTCACGCTAGGCACATTTACGGCCGCTTTGTGCCTGCTCATCCGGCCCTCGTGGCGAAGGCAGATTTTTGAAAACACCGGAGAATCGAAAAAACCGCAGGAGCGGGGGCACAGCAGCCGCTTCTGGTACTTCGTCAACCGTTTCTTCAACGGCATCGGTTCGTTTCTGATGTATTACGCGATCAGCTTAACTAGTCCCGCGGTGGTGGATGCAATTACGGCGGTTCGGTACGTGGTGATTTTCCTGGGAGCCTACCTCATCACGAACTGGCGGCCGAACTGGCTGCGCGAAGATTTCCATGGCTGGGTTTTGGCAGGCAAAGCAGCGGCTACACTTCTGGTGGGCGCAGGTTTGGTGCTGGAAGGCATGCACGGAGGCGCGACCGGATCGGGTCCTGCGGCCTGGCTTTTGCGTTTCGGGCGTGCCGCGCCCCAAAGTAGAATCAGGACACATGCGGATTCGTTGGGAGACTGTGCGGCGGCTGGTGGCCGGCCGCATCCGCTATCGGGTAACCAAAGGTGGAGCGCTGTTTACGCTGGGGATGCTGTTAGTAGGCCTGGGGGCGGTGATTTCTGCCAACAACCTGCTTTTCCTAATCCTCGCCGCGATGATGGCAACGGTGCTGGTCTCGGGCCTGGTCAGCCGCTTGTGTCTGGCCGGACTGGACTTGGATTTTCTGGTACCTGAGCACGTCTGCGCCGGACGGAACGTTCCCGGCAGGTTGATTGTGCGCAACGAAAAGTGGCTTATCCCTTCGTTTTCGATTCGGGTGGAGGCGATTCCGCAAAGCGGTGGTCCCACGCTACGCAGCGGCGTCTATTTCCCGCTGGTGAAGGCGCGTGCGGCTATCGAAGCCAGGGTTGACGTTTGCTTTCCGAAGCGCGGCGCTTACCGGCAAAACAGCTTTGCGTTTTCCACCGCTTTTCCTTTTGGCTTTCTGAAAAAATCGGCGCGGGTCACTCTCCGCCGGGACACGGTCGTGTATCCCTCAGTCGATCCGCGGCCGGGGTTCGAAGAGATGCTCGCCGGCATCGCGGGGGAAATTGAGACACACTACCGCGGCCTGGGAAAGGACTTTTATCGCATCCGGCCGTATGAGGCATTTGAGAGCGCGCGGCACGTGGACTGGAAGGCTACGGCGCATGTAGGGGCACTGCAAATTCGCGAGTTCGCCCGCGAGCAGGAACAGACCGTCGAGATCTTCCTGGACCGGGATCTCCCGCCGGACATGGACACTTGGTTCGAAGGCGCGGTGGAGTGCTGCGCGTTCCTGGCATGGGAGTTGGCGATCCGCGGAACGGCCATCCTGTTCCGTTCACAGGGATTTCATTTCCGCCAGCCGCAGGAGGGCGAGATCTACACCATCCTGAAGTACCTGGCAGTGGTGTATCCGCAACGCTTTCGGGAAGTAGAGGGTCCACTCGAAGAAACAACTTACAAAATCGTGCTGACACCGTTCGCGGCGCGGTTCCGCGAGGCCGGCTGGCCGGGGGCGCGAGTGCTGGGCGAGGAGATCGGTGAGTGCGAATAACCATCCGCAGCCGAACAGCACTTGGCCTTCTGATGCGTCGTTATCCCAGCAAAGCGATCGGATCTCCCGGCCGTAAGATGCCAGGCTCCACAACGGAGGCGTAGAATCCGCTCAGGCCCCAAACTGGCGATGCCACGTCGCCTGCCTGCGCGCGACCATCGTACATTGCGGCTTGGATTCCCGTTCCGTACACACTCAGCGTTTCACAAGGAAGGCGCACCTGTGTCAGTTCGATGATTGCCTGGCCGGCGCGGAATCGCTGTCGAAGCCGAAGCGACAATCGGTCCAGGCCACGCGTAGTCACATTCTCGCCAAGTGCTCCATGGTAAAGCGGGAAGCCCTGCGCGACCAGTAAATCGATACCCTCAGATGTGATTAGCAAAATTGCACGTTTGGGACCGCCGTGAAACGGATATCGCCATGCATCGCCGGCGATCCCGCTGGTCGTAACGCTCCCCTTAGTAATCGCCTGTTTGGGTACGCCTCCAGCAGAAATGCTGACTTGGACGACGATGCCCGTCATGCCGTCTCTAATTCGCTGATGCCTGCAACGTTGCCTTCGGTGTCCTGAAAATAGGCCACTATGCAAATCCCGGGAATACGAAACTTTTGCGTGACCATCTTTCCTCCATTGCTTTCGATGGCGCGAATCGTTTCGTCCAGACTATCCACGGTAATGGTGCACTCAAACCCGATCATGCGGCCGCCGGGGACGAGCTCGCGGCGCTCCTGTAGTCCACCCATGCGAGCGTGTGTTTCGCCCGTCTGGATTCGGTAAAAGTTAGGAGGTCCCCACGGCTCAAATGTCCAGCCAAAGACTTTTTGATAGAAGTCGCGGGCACGGGGAACATCGTCGGCGTTGATCGCAAACCAGGAGATATACGACATAGCGGCAGTATAGGGCAGCCGCACTGACGACGGCTTGCGATATATTGACATAAAGTGTCGCAACCCCGCCAGGCTCTCCGGCCGCCCGGGCCGCCTGTTAAGCTGACTGCGGAGCAGGAGCCGTTCCTCGCGGTCCGATCCTTAGCCACAAATTACTTCAGCGGCTATCAAATCGCCGCCCATCAGCACCCGTGGCATCAACTGCTGTATGCGACCTCCGGAGCGATGACCGTCTCCACCGAGCGGTCCTCGTGGATGATCCCGACCGCCCGCGCCGTTTTCATTCCGGCTCGTAGCGCTCATGCCATTCGGATGTGGGGCACGGTTGAAATGCGTACGCTTTATTTTTCTCCGGCACTCACCCGGTTTGAGACATTAGAATGCCGTGTGTTGGAAGTTCTGCCGCTCCTCCGGGAACTGATCCTGCGGGCTGTCGAACGACTGGGGCTCGATTTCAGAGTTGCGTACGATTCCCGATTAATCGGCTTGCTGGAAGACGAAGTAAACCTGGCAGTGGCCGCAGCCGCAGATTCGCCACTGGCGCTGCCTCTGCCCCAGGATGAGCGCGCTCTCGCCTTGGCCCATTCCTTACTGATGCAACCCTTGACTAGTGAGCGCGTGGGTGAGTTGGCGAAACGACATGGCGTCGCCCGCCGGACGCTCGAGAGGCGCTACCGCGATGAAACCGGAATGAGTTTCGGCGTATGGCGCCAGAAAGCCCGCTTGCTTGATTCGATTCGTCTACTCGCGGAGGGCACGTCCGTGACGGACACAGCGCTCGACTGCGGGTATGCAAGCGTCAGCGCATTCATCGCCGCGTTCAAACGCACGTTCGGCTACACGCCGGGGCAGCTATGAAATGTTTGCTCCGAAATGTTCTCACGACTGTTTTGGCGATGCGGGCATATCATAAGTACATCGCCGGTACTTTACGAGACATCGAGGAGAGTACGCCGCTTGTAGTCCGGCAAGCCGAAGTCGATAATTGAGCGGTAGCTTCGGATAGCAACTCGGAGGCGCGGTCGCTGGTAACAGAAGTTCTCCAACGCCCTCCTCACCAGCAGATCCACAAGGACAATCATGAAAATCGTAGTTATTGGCGGTACTGGACTCATTGGATCGAAGCTTGTCACCAAACTTCGTGAGCACGGACAGGAAGTAGTAGCCGCGGCGCCTTCTACCGGCGTAAACAGCCTCACAGGCGAGGGACTCGCGGATGCGCTGAAGGGCGCCTCGGTGGCGGTCGATGTAACGAACTCGCCTTCCTGGGAGGACGCGGCAGTGCTGCAGTTCTTCGAGACATCAACCCGTAACCTCCTCGACTATGAAGCGGCCGCCGGCGTGCGACATCACGTTGCGTTGTCGGTTGTAGGAACGGAACGTATGCTCGAAAGCGGCTTCTTCCGCGCGAAACTCGTTCAGGAGAACCTGATCAAAGCCTCCTCCATTCCCTACTCAATTGTCCGGGCGACTCAGTTCTTTGAATTCGTAAAGGCAATCCCCGACTTTTCGACCGAGGACGACCAAGTGCGGCTGCCCCCTGTGCTCTTCCAGCCGATTGCCGCCGATGATGTCGCCAGTGCAATATGTGGAATCGCAATGAGCTCACCGTTGAATGGCACCATGGAAATAGAGGGTCCCGAACAATTTCGTCTGGATGAACTCGTCCGGCGATACCTGGCGGCGCGCAAGGATCCACGCGAGGTAATCTCCGATCCGCACGCGCGGTACTACGGTATCCAGGTGAGCGAGACAACACTGGTTCCTAATGAGGGAGCGCGGCTCGGTGAGACGCGCTTCGAGGACTGGCTTCACTCTACGCAGCAAATCCCGAAGACGGGCCGGCCGAGCGCATAAAGCGTAACAGAGCCATACGGGAACGACCTCAGGACGTGATGAATTTTCTTGATTAGAAAACCAGCCCGTACTGATGAGCCAGGTAGAAATGAAACGTCCCAGTGCCGGCTATCACTTAGGCACGAGTGATCGGTCGTCGACCGGAACTCCAACAAGAATCCAGGTCAAGCACAACGAGGAGAAACTAAGTGCCGAAAACAAGCAAGTCGTTCCCATTTCACCGCAGGGCATCCAGTGCGATGCTGGCCCTGGCGGTCACCGCCACCGCAGGCGCCGGACTGGCGAATGCCCAGACGGCGGACGCCGGCGCAATTGCAAATGCCAATGGCGTTACGGCCCTCACCGTGAGAAATTTTGCAGGCAGCACTAGTGTTGCGAGTGCCAAACCCATAGGGCTCCCCCTTAGTAACATACCTGCGAATACAATCCAAGCCGAGATCAAGGCTTTGCTTTCCACAGCAGCATTAGGGCCGAGTGGAGGCTCGGCTGGTTCTCAAGGTACTGGCGCCCAAATGAGCCCGGTTTTTGTAGGTACGCCCGCGGCTGAAGAGGGCGGATCGCCGCAGGATTTCGGCACGAACAATCACCCATTCACCACCGCCAGAGCCGACCTCTTTACAGAGAACACCAACACAACCTACCCGTATCGCGCCGCGGGATTGCTGACTTTCTGCACCCTCGGCAGTTGCCCGAATGGAAACAATGCGTATTGTTCCGCTTCTCTGATCAAGAGGGGTGTCATCGTCGCCGCGGCACACTGTGCGGCAAACTACGGAAAAAGCCAGTTCTACAGTAACTGGAAGTTCTATCCAGCTTATCGAGGCGGCGTGGCTCCCTACGGTGTTTTCGGTGTATATTACGTGCTAGTTAAGACCGCCTATTACAACGGGACCGACAGTTGCGCCCAATATGGCGTGATTTGTCCCGATGACGTTTCGGTTATGGTCCTGACGAGCGACATCGGCAACACGGTTGGCTGGTTCGGGTATTGGTACGGCGGCGGATTCACTTCGGGGGGCCTGGAACAGATCACGCAACTCGGCTATCCCGGCGGCCTGGATTCCGGCCAATATATGGAACGGAATGACTCGTACGGCTACATCAATTCGAGTCTTTCCGGCAACACCATTATCGGTACGAATATGAATGGGGGGTCGAGCGGTGGCCCGTGGATCGCCAACTTTGGATTGCCGTCCGCGCTCACCGGTGAAACCAACGGTAGTTTTCCCCAGCAGAATACGATCATTGGGGTAACTAGTTGGGGCTATACGGCGACGGGGCCGAAGGAGGCGGGGGCGAGCCCGTTCACCGCGAACAACATTCAGTCGCTCCTGTATGGCACCCCTGGCGCGTGCACTTACTACCCAGGCAACTGCTGACAACGAATCGGGCCGATGAGGAGTGGAGTGACTCCTTCACTCCTGTCGGCAGCAAACGCAGAGACGCAGAGGACCTCCATTAGGATCTTCTGCGTTTCCGCATTTGCAGTCAGAATTGGATCGCGTCAACTTCTGCTCTTCGCAAACTCCAGTAAACTCTTTTCATGCTCAAGAATAATTCGATCAGGCTTGATGCTGATGTGAGTCACGTGCGGTAGCGCCTCGAAGTATTCTCTCTCTAGCTGCATCAATTCCGGAGGACCGGCCATTAGGGTTGCCGCGGTGAGCTGTACGGTGATTTTCCCGTCCGGCATCACCCGGAACACTCCCGCATAGTTGTTGACCGTGGAGTGGCCCGAGATCTGGCCGCCCCTCTGAAATGTAATCGTAATCGTGGCCCTAGCAGGAATCGCAATTTCCCTTCCGTTGACCACGAACCGGACAAGCCGGAGTTCCAGATCCTGGAACGCAGAAAATTCAGAGCGCACGTCCGCAGCTCCTCGGGACTGCGCCAGCCCTGGTCCGCCTGCGGACACCGCAGCTACGAGCAGGACAAAGGCCCGGCATCGCCCGCGGATGTGTATCATTGCCGGGTTGTCCTCAGCGGGCCAGCGTTCGCAAACGGCAGAACAACGGTCTTGGATTGCTGCATTCCCACTGTGAAGGGAGTGGATGTTCCGATGGTTTGGCCGTTCGCATTGAAAAATGAGATCGTGCCGGTACAAGACGCCGGCGTGGGGACGGTTCCACTGGTTGCGGTGTCCGATGCCGCCGATGCCGAGTTCACCACAGTAATAGAGGCCGTCTCCGTGCTACCGAGGCCGACCGGCGGAAAAGAGTAAGTACGCGTCACGCTGGATGGGACAGCAACTTGTGCCTTTACGGTGCCGAAAGCGCCGCACAGCCCTGCGGCGGAAATCAGGAATGTTCCCCAACGCATAGTCCACCCTTTCACGAAAATGGCAAGTAGTGGACGTCGCGAGGTCCCGTCCGGTTTCCGGAGGATAACCGTACTTGTCTGAGAGCCTGGCACATTTCGGTTCGCGGCAGGACCGCTCCCTGACGGTCGCGGCTCGGATCGTAACCGCCGATGTTCCGCACAGTCTCCTACGGAGTGTCCAATCGCCCCGGCCGAACCATCAGCACGCGATCCACTGTGATGATGCTGGGGTGGCCGCTCCATTCCTGCTCAGTGGCCATTGTGCGTAGCACTAGCGGCGTCGAAAGTCAAGAGAACCCGGCCATCTGTCTCGGCGATGTCCAGGAGTGTGGCATCGCTGGTGCCGGGGAGATCAGTCCGCGCCCAAGTCACATCGTGACCAGCCCGCCGCAACGCGGCTACAGTCGGCAGCGGGAAGTTTTCGTCTGCTGCCAGGCGCATCAGACGGGTAGCGGGTACGCTTTGTATTCGTGAGCGAGATGGCTGGCGTATGCCAGGCAGGCGAGGATGTCCTCGTGCGTCAGGCCGGGGTAGTTGGAAAGAATGTCGGCCTCCGATTGGCCGGCTGCGAGCAGTTCGAGAATGAACTCGACCGCCAGCCGTGTACCCCGGATTACTGGTTTGCCGGCCAGAATTTCGGAGTCGATCACGATGCGCTCAGGCCAGGACATGACTTGATGATAGCTGAGGATGATTCGCAGGCGGACGGGCCTGGGTGGAACAGCCCACTTACCCGCCCGCACCCGCGCCGGCCGCCTGAGCTTCGGAGAATGCAATCGCACTGGATAGAAGGTTGGAATTGAGAAAATGATCGCGCCGCGCTCGCACACCGGTTTGGAACGCGTCCCCGACTTCTTCCACTGAGGCGTCCGCGACGGCTTCCAGGATCTCTGTTTCATTCATTCCGGAGCGGTGGACCGACGAATACAGCCTGGCTGCTCCGGCATCGCCAAATTGATTGGCCACATCAATCATGAATGCCACGCCTCGCTCGGAACGGATATCGGGAGCGTAGCGGCGCAGGGAGTCATATGAGGCTTGGAATGCGACCAGCGCCTCGGTGACCTGGATTTGCTGAAAACGGGCCGTGAGCGCCGCTTGCCGGAAGCGGGATATCCAAGGCTCCGCAACCAGATCGAAACTGGGATTTACGGTTTGTCCAGTTTTCGGGTCCACTCCGCCTGAGGGTTTGCGGCAATGCGCCAGGAGCGCGTCCGCCACATCCCCGTCTCCAGCTCCAAAGGTGTTCACGAAAGCTGCGCGGTCGGCCTCAGACATAGCAGCCAACAGACCTGCCAGGCGGCCCGGCCTTTGTGCCCATTGGATCAAGCCAAAGGAGAGGCCGGCCCGGTCCGTATTGCGATTCAAAGCTGAGAATTTACCGGCGCCTTCCATCTGGGAAACCAGACTCAGGATCTTTTGCATCCCGTTAGGAGTGAATCCGAGAACCAGCGACAGATACACAGTGGAGGCGCGCGGATCGGAAGCCGGTACGCTCACCATCTTGCGCAGCACTGTGCTGTCTATATCCTCGGACTGCGGCAGCCCTTGCTGCTGCCGGAAGGAGGCGAGAGCCGCAGTAGTCCTGGGGCCGCACACTCCGTACGCGCTGGAAAGCGGAGTCGGCAAGCCGGTGAATCCGAGGCCCGTCAGTAGGTCCTGGACCGCACCATGGGCCAGCGGGTCCTGTACGAAGGGCTGGAGAGGCGGCGCGGGATCGCCACTCATAAGCTGGCCGGCCATGAGCTGATCGATCCGCGGAATGCCGCATGGCACGCCTGTATTGGACGCTGCGCCGGCAGCCGTCGGGAGCGGTATTGGCTGCGGCTGTTCCGGCTGGACCGGGTTCGGGGAATCCGTAGCGCCGGCCCATAGATAGTTTCCATCCTGCGTGCGATACCAGTAGCTGTTGCCTTGTACACGCTCGCCTTGATCAGTGAATCCCGAAACGGTCTCGGTGGAATTGCCGGGAGCGACCCGCACGATGCGCGCGTTGGTGGACGGGCCCCCCTCGCGCACATTCGTATTGCGAAGAATGCGCACTTGCCGCTCCACAACTGTCTTTGGCGTTGCAGTTTGCGGCGCCGGCAGGTTCCGGAGCAACGCCTCGCGGTCGAAGCCAGCTCCCGGGCAGTTGCGGCCGGCCCGGATCTCGTCATGCAGGATGAGATGGTGCGCATCCACGGCAATTTGCCATCGCCCGGCGATTTCCGCAATCAATCCGGCAGCAGAGCGGCACTGAGCCTCCGGCACTGGCTCGCCCGCGCTTCCTTCCAGCTCGATTCCGATGGTGTACAGGTTTGGATTCTTCCCCGTTTTGATCAAGGTCCAAGTCGGGTTCACCACGATACCCGCGTGGAACGCGGTATCCGCCTCTTCGACGTACTGATGAACGGAGCCATCGATTCCTATGGCATAGTGCGCCGAGCTGAAGGTACCGGCTTTGAGGAATCGCGCATCAATATCGGCGAGCGAGCCTCCGGTTCGGTGCACGACCACGGCTTCCGGGCGAAGACCGGCGCGGCCAATCTGAAAATTACCGGACGAGCAGCCAATCCATTGTTTGTACATACCCGCCTCTGCTATGCAATGGCTGCAAGATCGCCGCGCTCATCCGTGAGTCCCACTCCGTCCGGCGCAATCCCGGGCGGTGCGGGCCCGGGCGAGCCGGAGACTTGCCGCTCCTGCCGTTGCTGGTCGTCCTTAGTGGCGAGTACCGAGCGCAGGCGGAGCAGGTTTTGCAGCGCGCCATACCAAAAGGGCGCTCCCAGGCTGAGCAAGAACGTACTCAGGAGGATTCCTAACAGCTTCATGGTCCAATTGTCCCCAGTCCAGCGGCTCGTCCAGTCACTCAGGGACTGGGGAATACCGATGACATTGTTCACGACCAGGTCTTTCAAATTCTGTTTATCGAGAGAAGTCAGCAAAAAGGGGTCACTCGAAGCGTTCTGCGTGCCTGCGGCGGTTTGCTTTTGGGCGATGTCCACAAGTGACTTACGCAAATCATCATCTACCGAAAGACGGCTCACCAGGGCGGCGGTATCGAGCTGCAAAGCGAGCGCGACAGCCAGGCCGGCGAAGAAAGTTACATAGCGCGTGTGAGCCGTGAAGCGCTCCGAAGCCCGGTCCATAGTCTGGTCGAACCAAAGATTGATCTTGGCCAGGAACTGGCTGTTTGCCTGCTGGATCATAGCCACCCGCGCGCGCACCGCGTTGGTCAACTCCGGATGCGTAAGCTCCAACTGCAGAGCCAGGGCGCGAATATTTGCCAACTTGCTCCGGATCTGCTGCTGGATCTCACCCGCTTCCTCCGTCGAGCAAATCCCCCCGTTTGCCAGTGCGGTCTGGAGCGCGCTCTTCGCGCGTGCGGAAAGCTGCTTCGGACCGTCTCCGGCTCCCAGTTCCAGCAATAACTTGGTCAGTTCCTCACGATGGATCACGTTTCCCAACCGGCCATTGGCGTCACTGACCAGCGGATTGCGGAGGGCGGCGTCTGCGATCTCTTCGGCGATGTCACGCGTGATGGCTGGATCGAGCTGTTGCAGGAGATCGCCCACACCCTTGAGGAGGTGTTTACCACGGCTGTTGAGGATATTCGTGACGACCTGGGTAATCACCGTAACGATCATGCTGACCAGCAGCATGATCAACGAAAGACCAATGAAGACATCGATGGTTTTGAGCATAGGCGGCATGCAGCGCATTCTCGCACAATTCACCGTCGGGGAACTATCATGTGTAGATAATTGAAGGAACGAGAAAGAGGAGACGCCATGGCTCTATTTGATGTAGTCTTCGAAGGTGGTGGGGCGAAAGGCTCCGCGTTTGCAGGCGCCCTTACGGCGCTACGGGCGGAAGGGCATAGCACGCGCCGCCTGATTGGCACTTCGGCGGGCGCCATTACAGCGGCCCTCACGGCTGCCGGTTATACGCCGGAGGAAATGCTGGATGCAGTGAATGAGAAACAAAACGGGAAACCGCGCTTCGCGAGTTTCATGGATCACCCGCAAGCGTCGGATTTCACGCAGCAGCAAAAAGATAACAGCGACACGATGCGTGCTCTGCAGGCAGTTCATTTACCCGTGCTGGCCGGACACGCGCTGCTGGACGTGTTGCTGAAGGCGCCCCTATACCCCACGCTGTTTTCGATTGTGGAATGCGGCGGAGTATACGCGGGAATGGCTTTTCTGAAGTGGCTGACCGAAAAGCTGGCGGCAAAGGGAATTACCGCCACCGATACCATGGCAACCGTATTTGCCAGGACGCAGGTAGATCTTTCCGTCGTCACCTCCGACACCACTGACATGGAAATGGTGGTGCTCAACCACCGCACGGCTCCGGGCGTGCCGCTCGCGTGGGCCGTACGGATGTCCATGAGCATTCCGATGGTTTGGCGAGAGGTCGTATGGGATGCCTCGTGGGGGCCGTATTGCGGGCGAAGCAAGACCGGGAACGTTTTCGTCGATGGCGGGGTCCTTTCGAATTTTCCGATTCGCCTGATCGCCGAATCTGTGCCTGAGATCATGGGAAATACCGACCCGAATGGAGCACTGAATCTGGGCCTGCTGCTGGATGAGACACTGGGCGTACCCGGGGTTCCGGCCAAGCCGCCCATGCCGATAAACGACCTGCGCGTTGTGCAGCGTCTCAGCCGCCTAATGGACACTATGATGGGCGCGCAGGACAATGCCGAGATGCGCGAGCACGCTTCCGAAATCTGCCGTCTGCCAGTCCAGGGATACGGAACTACGGAATTCGATATGCAGGACGCTAAGCTGCATGCCCTGGTAGAAGCGGGACGAAACGCGATGGAGACCCATTTGCGGAGCCGGAACCTGGGCCGGGCAGCGGCGACATAGGGGTCCGGCATCCCGATCACCAAATAAGCGGCGATAGCTCGGTGCTTAGTGAAATGCCATTCGAGCTTTGCTATCCTCCTCCGCTTTAATCCCAGGTCCGAATAGTTGCTCAAAGAAGTGCTCGCGCACTAATTTTTCCACAAAGCTGTTATCGATGACTTTGTGAAAATCGTATGCCTTCATCTGCGCCCCGAGATTGGGATCGGCCTGATGAGCGGCGATGTATTGGACCGCCGGGGCCAATACAAACGGCACGCGCTCATAGGTGTTAGCTCTCCGGTCATGATCGTAGATTCGTTCGATATCGGCTGGAGTCTGCGGGTCGTACGTGCCATAGGCCTTTACCGCCAGGGCCTTGTCATCGTAATAGCGCTTGATGGCCTCCGCCTGCGCCTTGATCATCAGTTCCGGCAGTTTGGGATTGGCGGCAATCTCCTTCTTGGTAAAGACGTAGGCCAGCGGGGCGTAGAGATCCGGATTATCGGCCAGATTTGCCATCTCCTTAAATCCCTGCGGTTCGAGCTTGAAATACGCCGGCGGCGGGACCATGGTCGCATCCACGCGGCCGCCGACCAGAGCCGCTACTCGGCCATTTCCGTCCGTTCCCAAAGGAACCCATTTGACATCCCGCGGGCCGATGCCGGCTTTTCCGAGGAGCGCCTCGGCGAAGCTGTATGGCGGATCGCCGATCTGGCTGACGCCGATCCGCTTGCCCCTTAAGTCGCGCATGCTGGTGACGGTTCGGGCCGTCATCATCGCGAACAAGCCGCGGTTCAGCGGACTGCCGACGATCACCAGAGATCCATCGCGCATGGCGGCTTGCATCGCCTGGTCCATCGGATAATTCGTCATCTGCGCTTCGCCGCTGACCAACATCGCGATACCGGCGGGATGAACCGCAAACACCAGTTTCGCGTCCAGACCGTACCTCTGGTAATAGCCGCCTTCTTTCGCCAGAAAAATCGGCCAGTTCGCGGGAGCTTTAGCCGGGTAATTGATGGTGACGTTCCGCAGTTGGGCCCGGATCGGCAACACGCAGAACATGGCTGCGCAAATTAAGGTCTTCCTCAAAATGGCTCTCCTCTCGTCGAGCCGATTTTACACTCATTCAGGTACGCAGTTTACTCGCGCTACGGACGGGATGCGCCGTGTAATACCACGTCGCTTAACACCTGCCCGGCATAGGGTAAGCTCCGAGCCGCATACCGCAAATAGTCGATTCCCTCCGCCTTGGTCTCATCGCGAAAGCACAAGATGTATCCGAGCACCAAGTGGACGGCGGCGTTTGTCTGGGCCAATCGAAACGCCCTTCGCGCACTCGCCTCCGCTCGGGCAAGGTCCCCGGCTTGGTAGAAAAGAATCGCAAGAACGTAATGCACATCCCACGAGTCGGGATCGATCTCCACGGCGCGATTGAGAGACTGCAGGGCGTCATCGAGCCGGCCGAGACGGATGTATTCGATGCCGAGTTGCGTGTACGCTGCGGCGAACATAGGATCCAGCCGAATTGCCGCCTCCAGTCG
>DATBID010000375.1:0-15936 GCA_036557125.1 Bryobacteraceae bacterium
CAGCCCCGCCGGCATCAATCAACCCGTGGCGCTTGGCTACGCTTCCGGCTCGACCGACACCGGCCACGAAGGCGGCAGCGGCAGCTTCGCTCTGGATTCGAGCGGCCGTCTCAATTGGCAGCTCATCCGCGACAATGCGCACGTCGGGATTCACGAAATGACCGTGACCGGCAAAGCGCTCACCGAAGCTATGTACGGCGTCGCCCCGCGCTATTCCTATTTCAACGGCTGCTCCACCGGAGGCCGGCAGGGCTTGATGGAGGCCCAACGGTATCCGCAGGATTATCACGGCATCGTTGCCGGAGCCCGCGATCAACTGGACGCGCTTCATTCCCCAGGAACTGTGGGGCGCAATTGAGATGAACGCGACCGATGACCCTCTTCCCGCCTGCAAACTCGCCGCCGCCACCTCAGCCGCCGTAGCCGCTTGCGATAGCCTCGATGGCGTTAAAGACGGCGTAATCGAAGATCCCCATCGCTGCGACTTCGATCCCAAAGCGCTCCTCGGGACGTCAGCCGGCGATTGCGGCGCTTTCACCCAGGCTGATGTGGACCTCATTCGCAAGTTTTGGGAAGGTCCCCGCCGCCAGGACGGCAGCTTCCTCTGGTATGGCCTCGCTCGCGGAGCCGACCTGAATGCCCTCTGGGGCAGCAGCGGAACTCCTCTGAAGCCTCGCGCGTTCGGAATTGCGCTCGACTGGTTCCGCTACTTCCTCGCGCAAGACCCCAAGCTCGATTTCGCTGCCATTACACCCGCCGCGTACGAGCGATTCTGGGATCAATCGGTCGAAGAGTACGGCATCGTGTTCGGAACCGATAATCCCGATCTCACCGCCTTCCGCGACCACGGCGGCAAAGCGATTCTCTGGCACGGCTGGGCCGATCAGCTCATCACTCCGGAAGGAACCATCGACTACTACAAGCGTGTTCAACAGCAAATGAGCGGCGCGCAAAAAACCGCCGAGTTCGTGCGCCTGTTTCTTGCGCCGGGTGTGGCCCATTGTGCCGGAGGCGCCGGCCCTGCTCCTTACGGCCAGTTAGATGCCTTGCTTTCCTGGGTGGAGAACGGAAAGGCCCCCGAAACAATAACCGCCGCGCGCCGCGATCAGTCCGGCGCAGTCACCCTGTCGCGCCCCCTCTGCCGCTATCCGCTCGTGGCCAAATACAAGGGAGCCGGCAGCACGGACGACGCTGCAAACTTCGTGTGCAGCCCAGGGTTCTAATGCGCAAAGCTTCTAAGCCTGATCCCCTGAAGTTGCTTGGCGATCGCGTCCGACAAGCGCGAGCGCGCCGCGGCATGACGCGCCAACAACTGGCCCGCGACTCCGGCGTTTCCGAACGTTACCTGGCGCAAATCGAAGCTGGCCACGGGAACATCTCCGTTCTGGTTTTGCGCCAACTGGCGAAAGCGTTGAACGTTTCCCTAGACGTTCTCCTGTTGGAAGGCCCTGAGCCGCCTGTGGAGTTGGTCCACACCATCGAATTCCTGCGCCGCCTTTCTCTCGACGAGCTGAACCTTGCCCGCCAATTATTGCTCGATCAGTTCGGTGGCGCCGATCCAGCCGCCCGCCATCGCCGCATCGCGCTGATCGGACTTCGTGGCGCGGGTAAATCCACCCTGGGTGCCGCTCTTGCCGAGCGCCTCGAGATGCCCTTTCTGGAACTCGACCGGTTGATTGAACAGCAAAGCGGGCTCACCCTCAGCCTCATGTTCGATTTTCACGGTCAAGTCGGCTTCCGCAAGTTCGAACGCCAGTGTCTCGAAGACGTGTTCCGCCGCTACCCTCGCTTTGTCATCGCCACGGGAGGAAGCCTCGTATCCGAGCCGGGCACGTTTGAACGGCTGCTATCGAGCTGCTTCACGGTTTGGATTCGGGCAACGCCCGAAGAGCACATGCGGCGCGTCATCGCACAAGGAGACATGCGCCCCATGGCCGATAACCGCGATGCCATGTCCGACCTTCAACGAATCCTTGCCGAACGCGAGGTGCTTTACAGCAAAGCCGATATTCAGATCGATACCGCGCGCCGGACATTCGAGGAAAGCTTGGAAATTCTGCTTCAAACGCTCAGAGACACGCCAGTTCGCGACACATTGACCCCGTTCGCCATCTGCCGATGAAACCTGCCGGCCCACTACTTCCCGGCCTTCGCCGCCGCTTCCGTTTCCTGCTTGCGCGCCCCCCGCAACACGTCCGCTAACGCGTAATTCCCTTCATGGCAGGCATATTCGTAGATCGGTTTGTCCGTCGCCGGCCAGGTATACTCTCCGGTCCACGGCTTATCCCACGTTTGCGGGTCCTCTACCGTAAACCGGTAAAGCAGCGTCTTGTCGTCGAGGCGCGTGAACCGCTCCACCACGTGAAGATTCTCAGTCGAATTCCGGAACCGCGTCTTGTCGTTGAAATTGGTGGTGTCCACCACCAGCGTGTCCCCCTCCCAATGGCCCACCGAATCGCCCATCCAGCGCCGAATCGTGCTGGGCAGATGCTGCGCATTCATGCGTACGATGCGCGCATCGTGCACCATCTCGGAGAGAATCATGATCGACTCGGGAGTCTGCACAATCTGGTGCAGGTCGTTATAGAAATAATCCGGCAGAGCGGGAGGGCCGGAAGTTGACCCGAACCCCAGCAGGCATCTCTCGCCCAGCGGCCGCTGTTCCGGATTGTCGAAAGCTCCCGGAGGCTCGGCCGTAGGGTCCTGACTCTCGCGGGTGTCCGACGTCGGCGTCGTCCGGCCCGCCGCCAGCCGCTTCCGCGCGGCCGCATTATACGGAGGCACATGGCCATTTGCCGGATCGACTACAATGGACGTCCGCACCTGCCCGTCAATCACCGTGAACACCTTCCCTTGATCCAGCCAGAAGCGATTGTAGCCGCCGACCGCCCCGCCCCCTGCTTTTTCCAGAGCTTCGAAAAATGACTTCGCCGCGCTCGTGTCGCCTCCCACCGGGGGCGCAGGCCGGTCCGCACGGTCAGGCAGATCGTCCTTCGCTCTGCGCGCAAGCTCCGCTTTCTCCAGCGCCGCTGCATTTTCTTTTGTCAGAAATGGCGGGGCCCCGGGCAGGCGCTCCAGTGGCGTCATAGTGGCCAGATCGTAGGTGCCCTGCAGGTCCGGATGCCCGTCCGGCATGCGCCGAATAGCGGGTTTCTGTGTGGTCTTGGCAGCCTGGCCCGCAAGAGGAACAGGAAACAGCAACGCCAACACCGCCGCCGCGCCGCCAATCGCTCCGATGACTCGGCTCCGCATACAATCACCTCCCCTTACCTATTGAGCGGATGCTTCCTGTACTGGCCGTACATCAGTTCTTCCACAAACTCCGCGCACTTGAAATCCAAAAGCTGCGCGTTCTTTTCCTGCCGCCGGTAGAGCGCCATGCTCATCTTCCAGGGACGCGTAAAAACATCGGGGTCGTCGACGGTCGCTTCGTATGCGATCGCATCCGGGCTGGTGCGCGTGTACCGCTCCACCACGTGCAGTTTGTCGCTGTGAAAGTTTCCCGCCCGGTCAAACCAGGTTTGGTCGTTCAACCCCGTCACATCCACTACCAGCGTCTCGCCCTCCCAATGTCCCACGGACTGGCCCATCCATGAGTCCGCGGGCGGGCGACCCGGGTCTTTTAGATATATGTTGCGCACCGCCCCCGCATACTCATAAACGAACGTTATCGCGCTGGCGCTTTCGAGAATCTGGAAGGGGTACGGCATATACGTCGCCCGCGGCACACCCGGCAGATAGCACTTGATTTCCGGATCCAGATTCAACCAGTTTTCGCGGTTTTGGTTGCGCTTCGCGAGTGCCTCCGCTTTATACGGCAGCTCGCCCCCCTCCACCACACCCACTCCGGGCGGCACCGAGCCCACCGCGCCCAGCGCCAAGACCTGCGCTGCCGGAACCGGGCCGTACGGCCCCGGGCGCAGCGCCAGCGCTGGCCGCGCCTCATGCAGTTCGATATCGTAATTGGCTTCGTTCAGCGCCTGCCAAATGCCGTTGAGGTCGGGCTTGCCGGCCACGCGCGGCGCCCGATAGGTCTGGCCCGCCAGCGGCATCACCGCCAGCGAGAGCAGTGCCGCGGGACTCGCCCATCTGCCGAAATTTTTCCCCATAGCTGTCTACACACCCGCCAGCGGCCCGCGAATCACGCCGAGCGATGCCGCCGTCATAATGATTCCGATACAAACAATGACGCCCGCCGAAAGCACGGGAATCAGCCGGAATGCCGGATGAGCCGCGCTCTTCTTGCTATCCGGCAGCAGGTGCTTGGCATAGAGCACTACGAGGCCGATCGCCATCAACACACCCGCCAGACCCAGGCTGAATGCCACCAGCAGAATCAACCCCAGTCCCACCCGTCCCAACGCAATTGCGCTCAGCAAAACCACCATCGCCGAAGGACACGGCACCAGCCCGCCGCTCGCGCCTAAAGCGATCAGGCTCCCCAGGCTGACGTCGTCCGGTATATGGCTGTGGACATGGTCGTCGCCATGATCGTGAGCCGCCGGGCCATGATGGTGGTGATGCTCGTGCTCGTGGTGATGATGCTCGTGCGCGTGCACGTGATCGTGCGTATGCACATGCGCGTGGACATGACTATGCTCATGCACATGATCGTGCTCGTGCGCCGCGTGCCCCCGCGCCGCCCGCAGCCGCTGCCGCAAAAGAATCGCCCCGATCCACACAATCGAAACCCCCGAAATAACGCCCAGCACCGGATAAATCTTTTCCGGAAGCACAAACCGCGAAAGAAACAGCGTAATGAATCCCAGCAGGAACACGCTGATGGTATGGGTAAACGTCACCATCGCGCCTAGAAATACCGCGTGCGCGGGCGTGCCCCGCGTGCCCACCAGGTAAGCCGCGACGATCGTCTTGCCATGGCCTGGGGAAAGCGCATGAATCGCGCCCAATCCCAACGCCACCGCGAGGCCGATCGCGATGGCCTCCCACCCAAGCTGCCCCTGATGCAGCAGGCGCGACAGATACTCGGTCTGCCCTGCAGGAGCTGCCCCTAGAGTCTGCGCGTGCGCCGCCGCCCCGCCGAAGATGCCGGCAACAAAAACAGACAGAGCCCTATACCGTTTCATTACAATGGTCCTTATTGTACGCCTTTATGAAGCAGGTGGTCACAACTCAGGATGTGCCTTCCGGCGGCGAATTGAAGGTGCTCCGGGGCGCCATCGTGACCCCTGCGGCCCGCGAATTGCTCGCTGCACGCGGCGTGCGCCTTCTCGAGGTCTCCCCTGAGGAAATGCCGCCGGCCGCGGCCGAAAAAACCGTCGCTCTGGGCGCCGATCATGGCGGGTATCGGCTCAAGGAAGCACTTAAGCCGCTGCTCGCCGGTCTGGGCCTCGAAGTCCGTGACGTCGGGGTGCACGAAGAGAAACCGGCCGACTATCCCGATACCGCGCTGGCCGTCGCGGAACTGGTCGCTTCCGGCGCTGCCGCTCGCGGAATTCTGGTCGATGGCGCCGGCATCGGCTCCTCCATCGCCGCCAACAAAGTCCCCGGCATTCGCGCCGCCCTCTGCTACGACAAACCCTCCGCCCGCAATAGCCGCGAGCATAACGATTCCAACGTGCTCACTCTTGGCGCTCGCCTGCTGACCGCTACTCAGGCCGAAGACGTCGTCCGCACCTGGCTCTCCACTCCCTTCGCTGGAGGCAGGCACCAGGCGCGCGTCCAGAAAATTTTGGAAATCGAGCAGCGCTTCTCCAGAAAGGTGTCTTCGTGAGCCCCGCCGAACTCGATAGCCTCGTAGCCCAGATCGGTGAGGAGATTCTCGCACGCCTGAATGGATCCGGCTCTCCGAAAAAAGGCGAAGGTCTCAACCTCCCCGACAGCGCCTGCCCCGGCTGTCAACAGCGCTGCCCCCAAACCTGCGCGCATAACACCAGGCAAATCATCTCCGCCGGCGCCGATCGCGTCTCCGCCAGCGACCGCCTCACCAAAATCGATCCCTCCATCGCCGCGCTCATCGACCACACCATCTTAAAGCCCGAAGCCACCCGCGCCGATATCGTCAAAGTTTGCCGCGAAGCCCGCCAATACGGTTTCGCCAGCGTATGCGTGAATCCCTATTGGGTTCCGGTCGTCGCGGCGGAACTGGCCGGCTCCGCCGTGAAAGTCTGCACCGTCATCGGCTTTCCCTTCGGCGCCACCAGCACCGAAGCCAAAATGGCCGAGGCTGCCGTGGCTCTGCGCGCGGGAGCAACCGAACTGGACATGGTGATCAATGTAGGCGCGCTCCGCTCGGGCGATCACGAAACCGTCAAACTCGATATCCAGGCCATCGCCCGCGCCGCCCACGATGCCGGCGCCATCCTCAAAGTCATCCTCGAAACCGCGCTGCTTGACGACAATCAGAAAGCCCTCGCCTGCACGCTCGCCAAGCTCGCGAATGCCGATTTCGTCAAAACTTCTACCGGCTTCGGCCCCGCAGGCGCAAGCGTGCACGATGTGGCACTCATGCGCGCGGTCGTTGGGCCGGAGATGGGCGTCAAGGCCTCCGGCGGCGTTCGCACACTCGAAGATTTGAAAGCCATGACCGCCGCCGGCGCCACCCGCATCGGCGCCAGCGCGAGTGTCAAAATCGTGGAGGCCACCGCCGCCTGAAACATCCGGCAGGCTGCGACGCCTGCCCCTATTTACGGCAATCCATGCAAGCCAGCCGCAAACCCGTCGTCCGTTTCCGGGAGCGATCCGAGCTTCTCGATTTTCTTCTCGAAGTCTCGGCAGCCACCGCTTCCACTCTCGATCTCGATCAACTTCTCCGCGACGTCGCCCGCATCATTCACCGCGTCCTGCCCTATGACCTATTTGCCATCCTCTTATATAACGAACGCCGCCAGGACCTTCGCATCCGCTACGCCGTCGGCCACCGCGAAGATGTGGTCACTAACCTGTCTCTCACTCTCGGTGAAGGCATCACTGGCCTGGCCGCCGCGCGCCGCGAACCGGTCCTGGTCGGCGACGTCCGCACCGATCCCCGCTACCTGAACAGCGTCGATGCCGTGCGCACCGAGCTTGCCGTACCCATGACGGCGCGCGGCAAGCTTGTCGGTGTCATCGATCTGCAGTCCACCCGCCTCAATGCCTATAACGAATATGACCGCGCCCTCCTGCGGCTGATTGCCGGGCGTGTCAGCATCGCCATTGAAAACGCCCGCCTCTACCGGCGCGTCGAGCGCCACAACCGCACGCTCCGCACCCTCGCGCAGGTGTCGCGTGAGTTCTCCTCCATCCTCGACCTCAACGAACTGCTTCGCAAAATCGCCAGCACCATCCGGGCCCTCATCAATTACGATGCGTTCAGCATCCTCCTCGTCGATGCGGACGCCCAGGCCCTTCGCCACCGCTTCAGCCTCCGTTACGACGAGCGCGTCAATATCGATAACGTGCCTATGGGCAGGGGACTCACCGGCGCCGCCGCCGTTTCCCGTGAAGTCGTGCGCGTCGACGATACCGAAAAAGATCCGCGCTATATCGCTTCCCATCCCGATATCCGGTCCGAAGTCGCCGTCCCCCTCATCCTCCAGGACCGGGTCATTGGAGTTATGGACGTTGAAAGTGACCGCGTCGCCTATTTCACCGACGAACACGTCCGTACCCTTACCCTCCTTGCCCCCCAGGTCGCCACCAGCATCGAAAACGCCCGGCTCTATGAAGAACTCGCCACCCGCGAGCGCCGGATGGAAGAGGACCTGCAAGCCGCCCACGAACTCCAGCGCGTTCTGCTGCCCGATTCCGCCCCCGAAATCGAAGGTTTAGACGTCGCCGTGCGGCTGCGGCCCGCCCGCCTGATCAGCGGCGACATCTACGATATCTACGAGCACCGCGACGGCCAGACCGTCGTCACCATGGGCGATGTCAGCGGCAAGGGTGCCGCCGCGGCTCTCTACGGCAGTCTGATAAGCGGCCTATTGCGCACCTTGGCCCCGCGTTGGCGGCGCCCTGCGGATCTGCTCCGCGCCCTTAACGACGCCCTGGTGGAGCGCAAGGTCGAAGCCCGCTACGTCACCCTCTGCGTATTCCTCTGGGATCCGCCCACCCGCCAAATCGTCATGGCCAACGCGGGCGCCCTGCCTCCTATGTTTTGCCGCGCCGGCGAGATCCTGCGCGTGCGCGTCGAAGGCGTCCCGCTCGGCCTGCTCGATTCCCGCGAGTACGAAGAAGTGGGCTTTCAGGCTGAGCCGGGCGACGTGATCGTCCAATACTCAGACGGCATCACCGATCACCTCGATTCCGCCGGCACGGAATTTGGCAGAGGTCGGCTTGCCTTCCTGGTGCAAACCCACTGCCAGGCAACCCCGGCCCAGCTTATTTCCGCCATCTTCGACGAGCTGGACCGCTTCTCTACCCACGCCTTCGACGACCAGACGCTGTTCGTGATGAAAGTACTCTAAGCTGAGTACTTGGTGGGACAGGCTTCAGCCTGCCAACCGCGCGTGGCGCGGAGGCGACCTTAGCTTATAATTCATCATGCGTACCGCAGCAGTGCCTTAAATCCGAAATCCATATGCTGCTGGATGTGGCAGTGAAACAGCGTCAATCCTGGCTGGTCGGCCGTGAAGTCTACGCTGGCGCGCCCGTAGGTCGGCACCACCACCGTGTCCTTGATAACTCCCGATGTCGCTTTGCCGTAAATCTCCGCGATTTCGAGCTGGTGCCTATGCAGATGCAAGGGATGGGCGTCGTCGGTGCGGTTGTGAAATGTCAGCCGATACCGCGTGCCCTGCTTGAGCAGAAATTCCTGGTCGTGCGGATAGGACTTGCCATTTACCGTAAAGCTGTTGAACTTCCCAGCGCCGCGCGGAATTTTTTCAAAAATCATGTCGAGCCGCTCGCTAGGTGCGGGCTGCGTTGGCGGCTTGCCGAAAATGGTGTAGTCCCAGTTCGATTTGGGCGCGGCGGTCCACTGCGGCGTGCGATGCTGGTTCGCGTATTCGATGACGATGCCGAGCCCGCCTTCCCGTACCGGATCTTCCGGAGCGCCCAGAACCCAAACCCCCGGCTGGTTCATTTCCACAATGGCATCGACGCGCTCGCCCGGACCGATCATCACAACATCCACGGGCGCCGGCGTAGGTACGGGGTTTCCATCAAGCGCGATCACGTTGAATTTATGGCCAGGCAGGGCCAGGTGGCGGATTTCGATAGCGCTGGCGTTCAAAAAGTGGAAGAGCACACGATCGCCGGATTTCACTCGAATGGGTTCGCCCGCGCCCAAGGCTTTGTCATTGATCGAGTAGATATCGGAAGCGACCTCCATACCCGGCTGCCGCGTGTCCAGCACGGCCGGTTTTTCGGGCTGCGCGCCCGCCGGGTCGAGATCGTCGTTATCCATCGCCTGGTTGGTGAAATAAGGGTCCCAGTCGCGCAACGCGAGGTAATGCTCCTGATCGTAGCGGCCCGGGTTGTCTCTACCCTCGACCACCAGGAAGCCGAACATCCCCGTGAAGCTGCCGCGATGCAGATCGTCCATTGCCATCGTGTGGGTGTGATACCAGCGTGTGCCCGCCGGCGTAGGCGTGAACCGATAACTCCGGCTGCCGTGCGGCGGCACAACCGGCGTGCCTTCCTCTTCGGAACCATCCACCTCGGCTGGGATCAGCAACCCGTGACAATGCACGGTTTCGGGCACGTCAGTCTTGTTGACGACGTTGATGGTCACCGACACGCCCTCCTTCATCCGCAGCAGCGGTCCGGGTGATATGCCGTTGTACCCGATGGTGCTGATGATGCGGTTCATCGCCAGTTCTACGGTGACAGGCGCGATTTCCAGCGTGAAATCCGTTTTGGCCACGTCCGGCGAAGCCTTCGGCGCCAGGAAAGAAACCGGCTCCTGCGCCTGCAAACGCCAGCCCGCGGCCAACCCCGCGAATTTCAGAAAGTCGCGTCGATGCATGAGTGCTAAAAACCTAGTATTCGATTATGGTACTGCGACGGGGTCGCAGCGGTCACCGGCCCGGAAAGTTTTTTCCCCTGCTAGGGTAATCCCTCGGAAGAGCCGTTCACTCGGGCAGGCCGAACGACACGATATTCTGGCCGGCGGCGACTGCTACGTATTGCTTATTGTCGAACATGTAAGTCATGGGCGAGGCCTTCCACACCTGATTGGATGGGAACTGCCACAGCGCTTTTCCATCACGCGCGTCGACAGCCATAAACGCGCCGCTGTTTTCGCCGAAAAAAACCAGGCCGGAAGCGGTGGAAAGCACGCCCGCCGATGCCGTGGTTGTTCCGCTAACTTGCGGCACATCCCAGGCGATTTCACCGGTTTGAATATTGATGGCGCGGAGCGATTTTTGAAAGGTTTCGCCGGGCGCCGGCCGGGCGCTGCCGCCCATGTAGCTTCGCCCTGCCTGCCACTCCATTTTCACTTTGTTGAAGACGTTGCAGCGCTCAAGGGCCTGGAAATAGTAAAGGCTTGTGGCGGGATTAAAGGAAGTGGAGAACCAGTTGGTGCCTCCCTGAAATCCCGGGCACACGTAGACGCCTCCGCCCGGGACCTCGGGGAGCGGCTTCAAAATCGGCCTGCCGTCTTTGCCGATGCCTTCAGCCCAATTCAGTTTCTTGACGAACGGCTTGGCGAGGAGCAATTGACCGTTGGTCCGGTCGAGGACATAGAAGAAGCCGTTACGGTTAGCTTGCAACAACAGCTTGCGCGGCTGTCCTTCCCAGTTGGTATCGACGAGCACGGGCGGCTCCTCAGCATCCCAATCGTGGACGTCGTGCGGAGTGAATTGGTAATACCATTTCAGCTTGCCGGTTTTGGCTTCGAGGGCAACGATGGAATCGGTGTAGAGATTGTCGCCCTGGCGATCATCGCCGTTGAAATCGGGGCCGGGATTCCCCACTGGCCAGTAGACAAGGTCGAGCTGGGGGTCGTAAGTTCCGGTCATCCAAGTCGCGCCGGAGGCGTGTTCGAGCGCCTGAGGGGTCCAAGTTTCTGATGTTGGTTCGCCCGGTTTGGGGACGGTCCAGAAGCGCCAGGCTTCCTTGCCGGTGGATTGATCGTAGGCGGCGACGAATCCGCGCACGCCCTCGTCCCCGCCCGCGATGCCGGCGATGACCAGATTGCCGACGGTGAGCGGGGCGGCGGTGCCGTTATAGTTCTGATGCCAGTCCGCCATTTCGGTTTCCCAGAGCAGTTCGCCGTTGAAGCGATCGAGCGCGATGAGGTGGGCGTTGTCGGTAACCATGAAGATGCGATCGGCCGCCGAGGCGACACCGCGGTTGAATCCGGCGGCCGCATTGCCGGCGAGGCCCTTGGTGCGGGCACGCTGATAGCGCCAGACCAGACGGCCGCTGCCCGCATCCAAGGCCCAGCATTCATTGGCGCTCGAAACGTACATCAGGCCATCCACCACCAGCGGCGTATTTTCCACGGTGTTGACGTTGGGGAGGGGAAAGATCCAGCGGGGGCTGAGGTGGGCGACGTTAGTACGATCGATCTGGGTGAGAGTCGAATATCGGTTTCCGCTGGGAGTGCCGTGATAAGTCGGCCAGTCCGCCTGCGAAGTGACCACGCGGTATCGATCCCCCTGCTTGCGCAGCAGAACGATGTGCTTATCGGCAGTGCGCAGGGCGAGATCGGTCATGCCTTCGCTTACTACTTGGCCTTCGATTGACCGCCCATCGGCGGTTTGGATCGTTTTGCGGACGGCCGTCGGTGCCTGACCGCGGGGAATGGGCGAGTTCGCTTCGGGGTTCTGCGCCATAATCGGCGCAAGGGTCATCATAGCCAGAGCAGGCAGAGCGACAGCGGACCAGCGGACGCTTTCGACCATAATCGGAAACGATATCATTTTTCCTGGGGTCGGACTCAAATGATCGATCGCGGCATTGATCGCGCGCGGGCCTGGGAAATTCTCTGCGAGTTTACGCGCTCGGAAAGCCTCCGCAAACATGCGCTGGCGGTGGAGGCGTGCGTAGCGGCCTACGCCCGCCGGTTTCAGGAGGACGAGCAGAAGTGGACCGTCACCGCTCTGCTCCACGATTTCGACTGGGAAATTCATCCCCAAGCACCCGACCATCCCATGAAGGGCGAAGTGCTGCTCGCCGAGCGCGGCGTGGATGAAGAAATCCGTCGCGCCATTCTGTCGCACGCCAATTACAGCGGCGTGCCGCGGCTTTCGCCGCTCGAAAAGACGCTTTACGCCTGCGACGAGCTCGCGGGCTTCATCACGGCGATTTCTTATGTGAAGCCGCATCGGAGCGTTTTCGAGGTGGACGTATCTTCGGTGAAGCGCAAAATGAAAGACAAGGCGTTCGCGCGTTCCGTGAACCGGGAAGACATTATCGAGGGTGCGCGCGAATTGGGTTTCCCACTCGACGACCACATCGGCTTCTGCATCAGGTCCATGCAGGCCAAGGCGGATGACCTGGGTCTTCGGGGAGCGATTTAACCCGTATCAGATCAGTTCGAGCTCAATGCTCTTGGTCGGCGGGTCCAGGCGCGAGATTCGGAACGTTCGGACTTGGCCGGCTCGCGCCGGTTCTCTGCGCGCGATCGAGCTTGCCGCGCCCGCCGCCGCTCCGCCCTTCCACTTTGCCTGCAACATCGAAGTCATGGAAGAAAGATCGGCGCGTCCTTCGGGCAACGCTGCCGGCGCGCTTGCCGCTTCCGCCGGGATGCGGCAACTAGCTTCAATGCCTTCGCCCAGCTCGACACGCGCCTGACCGTTGGAAACCTGGGTCATGCGGCCGGTTACTACATCGCCCGGATGGTGTTCCGCGATGTATTCATCCAGACTCGTGGGCACTAGTTGCTTCATGCCCAAACGAAGGCGGCGCTTTTCGGTATCCATCTCGAGAACCTGGGCTTTGACCACCTGGCCCAGCTTCAAGGTGTCCTGCGGATGATTGATGCGCTTCTCCGCACTAATATCGGCCACGTGGATCATTCCCTCCAGCCCATCGGCAAGCTGCACGAACGCACCGAACTTGGTGATGCTGGTGATGGGACCTTCCACCACCGTGCCCACGCTGTATTTGGATGGAGCATCCGCCCAGGGGTCGCCCAAAGCCTGCTTCAAGCCGAGTGAAATGCGGCGTTCGCCCTGGTTGACGCCTAGGATTACGACTTCCACCAGGTCGCCCGGCTTCACCACGTCGGAAGGCTTCCGTACCTTCTTTGACCAGGACAATTCCGAGAGATGAATCAGACCTTCGACGCCTTTTTCCAGCTCGACGAATGCGCCGAAATCGGTCAGACGCGTCACCGTGCCTGAAACCCGCTGGCCGGTTTGATATTTCTCATTCACCTGTTCCCACGGGTGCTGCTGAAGCTGTTTCAGACCAATGGAGATGCGGCGCTTGGCGGCATCTACCTTGAGAACCTTCGCCTCAATCTGCTGGCCCACGGAAAGCACGTCGGCAGGCTTGTTGATGCGGCCCCAGGAAATGTCCGCCACATGCAAAAGAGCATCTACGCCGCCGATATCCACGAACGCTCCGTAGTCGGTGAGGGTGCGCACGATTCCTTGTACGTCGTCGCCTTCCTGGATTTCCGAGTAGCGGCGTTCTTTGGCGGCGCGCTCGTCTTCTTCGAGCACGGCGCGGCGGTCCACGACCACGTCTTCTTCCGCAACATCCAATTTGATGATCCGGCAGCGGATCTCCTGGCCGATGAGCTTTTCCATCTCGGCTACGTCCTTAGCGCCACTGCGGGAGGCGGGCATAAATGCGCGCACGCCCACATCCACGCTGAGTCCCCCCTTCACCACCGCGCTGACCGTGCCGGCAATCGGCGCTTTATCTGCGAAAGCCTTCTCGAGCGAGCTCCAATCTTTTGGCCGCTCGACCTTGAGCCGAGACAGCTCGTAGTAGCCTTCCGGATTGCGGCCTTTGATCGAGACGGCAACGTGATCGCCTGTTTTGACCTGCTCGCCCGCGGCTTCAAAATTGGCCAGCGGCAGCACGCCCTCCATCTTGTAACCGATATCCACGAATACGGAATCGCCGGAAACGGCGATTACCGTGCCTTCGAGAGGGCCTTGGTGGGCGGGGTGCGCGTGGGCCTGCTCGAATTGAAAAAGAATATCGCCGAAAGATTCGGCTTCGCTGAGGGATGCCGGCGGCTCGGAACCCGTCTCCGGGGCGTGCGCCAGCGGACTTGGCTTGGGCATGAGACTTGTACCTTCATTGTGGCATAGCGAGGCACTACTTGCCGTCGACTGAAAATGCCAAAAGGACATTGCCGGGCATGCCGCCCGCAGTTACATAGCCGGAATTGGCGAACAGCACGCCTGCTGCAATTGCAGGCCCAGGTCCATCGATCGAGCCACCGCGGGCTTCGACGTGGTTCACCGTTTGGTAGGTCCGCACCGTATCGAAATCCCAGATCACTTTGCCGTCGGCGCTGGAATATGCCCGCAGGTGGCCATCCACCGAGCCCGAGAATGCCACACCCGGAATCGCGGTCACGGCCGCCGATTGCGCGGGACTGCACCGAGGGCGGGTTCCGCAGACTGCCGGAGGCGTGTACCAGACGCGTTGTCCATCGCTCAGCCGCAGCGCGAACATGCCGCCCCCCTGCTTCGGATCGGCGTCCGTCTGCGTGCTGTACTTCAGCATGATGCGGCCAATATCGGATACCGCCACATAGATGTTCGCACCATCCACGGCCGATCCCCATTGCACGCCACCCATAGTTCCGCCTTTGCCTACGCGCACCTGCCACAACACCTCTCCTTGTTGATCGGGGTCGATGGCGTGAACGATGCCGGATTTCTGCCCAGCCACCAGCGCCCGCTTCCCATTGGGCAGGTTCACCAGGATGGGCGAGGAACCGAAATCGAAATCGGGGCCATTCACCGCCGGGCAATTGGTTTTGTCGAGAAGGCGGCAGGCCGCTGTGTAAGCGTCGGATTCGGTCATCTGGCGCGACCACAGAATTTTGCCCGTATCGAGATCCATGGCCACGAAGGCATCGCTCAGACGGGTGGTCGGCTCGCTGTAGTTATCGCCGGTGGTTACGTAAATCGCGTGGCGCTTCTCGTCAATGGCGGGGCTGCTCCAGACGGGCGCGCCCGAGGGCCCCCACAACTGCGTTCCGGATTTGTTTTTCCTGGTCGGGCGGGGCGGATCGGGAATAGTGTAGGTCTTCCAAACCACCCGGCCCGTGGCGGCATCGAGCGCCACCACGCTGCCGCGAAACCGGCAGCATTCGTAATCGGGCGAAGCGCCTGCGGCTTCTTCTCCGGACCTCACGCCTATGTAGACTCGGCCGTTGTAAACCACTGGTGAGCTGGTGATGCCCGCCACCGGAAAATTGTCGACTTTGGTTTTCCAGAGCTGCTTGCCGGAAGCCGCATCGACGGCGTAGACAAATGCGCGGGCATCTCCGAAGAAAGCGGTATAGGAAGCGCCGGTGTGGTGTATGTCAATGGCGGAACGCACGCTGGAGCCTGCATCGAAATACCAATAGACGCAGCCGGTGGCCGCGCTCAGCGAGTAGACTTTGCCGCCGGCGCTGCCCACGAAAACGCGCCCGCCCGCGATGGTGGGCTGCGCATTGGCGCTCTGGTCGCCAGGAAAACCGAAGGCCCATTTCACTTTGAGACGAGGCACTTCAGCCGCTGTCAGCCCGGCGCTAGCGGAATCCTGGAAACGGGTATTGAAGAGGTTCACACCCCAACCGATCCAGGTAGGTCCTGTGGAGAAGTTCGGGGCAGCCGCGGGGCACATGGCTTCGCGCGGAGGAGTAGTGTCGAGTTTGCTGCCGAGCGCTTTGCCGGTGAGGAATTCAGCCAAAATGCGCCGCTCCGTGGTCGTGCGGCGGCTGGCCATCGAGATCATCGGGCCGGTTTCCATGGCGGCGAGCACCTGGTCCGCGGTCATAGCCCGTAGGGCCTCACGGCTAGGAGCGCGATCCATGCCGCCATCGTGGCATTGGGCGCAATTCTGTTTGTACAGAGTGGCGCCGTCTTG
>DATBID010000376.1:0-5705 GCA_036557125.1 Bryobacteraceae bacterium
CGCACGATGAATCTGTCCGGAGCGCTGCCAACAAACTTGAACGGATAACAGGTGACGAGCGTCAGCAGCGGCTCCGGAGAAGGCCTCAATACGTCGACACTTGAAGGCTGCACAACTCTGGCCCATTCGACGGAATAGCGTAGAACTTGGTGCGGCGTTGTCAGAACGACAGTGTCGCCAGCGTTGATTCCGCGCAGCGGTCTGAAAAACGTATCGCGATGACCGGCGATCCCGATATTTCCGACTTCATCGGGGAAAGCGGTCCCGCGTATGTGGCCCGCACCGAGTTTCAGCGTGTGCGGAGTCGTTCCCTCGGCAACGACAACTGACATCCCAAGCCGCGGAATTTCAAGGCGGCTGATGGCGGCTCCCTCCAAGGCCGCTGCCCGGAGATCGGGCTGCCTGTCGCTTCCCAGTGGTGCCGGAGGCGAAACATTCAGGAGGAGGGTGTTTGCCCGTTGATAAAGAACACCCTCCGCCACCGTGAAAACGGCGTAACCAAGTGCTCCCGCGCCGATCACCAGGAGAATCCAGAAGGACCACTCAAGTGCCCGGCGGATTGGATACATCGGGTAGTGAACCACGAGCCTCATCTACCTGCTCAGCATCGACACATTGTGCGCCAAGTTGAACCCGCGCGATTTTGAGGCGGAACGCCCATGCGAAGTTGGTTGCCACCTGCCGGGCTGACCTGTTACGTCATACTTGCATGGAGCCATGAAAGACAGTTTGATTGTTATCGGAGCTGTGGTCCTTCTGGCCTTGTGCGCTTCCGCTATCGCATTTGCAAGGGAAAAGAACGCACTGGCCTGCTTGCAGTTGATCGGTTCCGCTCTTCTTGCCCTCATGGTCTGTACCCATTTTGCCGAGACGTTCCATCTGATCTCGCAGATGGGCTGGGGGCGTCCGCACAGTCCAGGGCACTACATCGACCTCCTGAGTGCATGGGGTGGGGTGGCACTCTTTGCCCTCGGCTATTTCTTGCGGAAGGTTGCCCACCTCAGAGCCTAAAAGCCGGACGCAATCGAAGACCCTGAAATCAGGGCGCCCAGAGTCCCAAAATCCTGACCCGAAAAGTGAGCATGATTTGTGCCAGTTAACTCCCTTGAGAATTCACTTTGCTCGTTTGTCGCCCATGGTGAGGAGGGACATCCGCGATGAACCGAAGGTAGGCATCATGACTGGGAACGGGCTAACCTGCAGCCGATCGGGGTGCTCTGGGTTTCCTGCTCCTAATTCTGTCCGCCGCCCCGGACATGGCCTTTCTTGTAGTAGCCAGTGACATTTCATAGAGGGAACTGGCCGGCCGCTATAATGACGGCTGCGGTCTCCTGCGGCGCGCGCAATCGCGCCACCACAAAAGTGGCCGCGGTTGCGGGAAAAGGCGGATGCGCATTTTGGTAGTGGAGGACGAACCCAAGGTGGCGCGAGCGCTGGAAGACGGGCTGAAATCCGAATCGTACAGCGTGGCCGTGGCGCATACCGGCAACGAAGGGTTTTTCAAGGCCAGCTCCGAACCTTTTGATCTGGTGGTGCTCGACGTGATGCTGCCCGACCGCAGCGGCCTCGAAGTGCTTTCCACCATGCGGCACCGCGGCATGAAGCTGCCGGTGTTACTGCTCACCGCGAAAGACGCCGTGGAAGACCGCGTCCGCGGCCTGGATGCCGGCGCTGACGATTACCTGGTAAAGCCCTTCGCTTTCGCGGAACTTTCAGCCCGGGTGCGCGCGCTGCTGCGCCGCGGCAACCTCGAACCGGCGGTGGTTATGAGCGTTGAAGATTTGCAGATGGACGTGGTCACCCGTACGGTCCGCCGGGGGGTGCACTCCATCGACCTCACTTCGCGCGAGTTCGAAGTCCTCGAATACCTCCTGCGCCACCAGGGCCGCGTGGTCTCGCGTGAAATGCTGGCGCGCAACGTGTGGAAGGAAAGCGTGCGCCACACGCCCCTCGATAATGTAATCGATGTACACATGGTTCGCATCCGCCGCAAAGTGGACGAAGGTTTCGACACCAAGCTGGTGCATACCGTCCGCGGCGTGGGTTTTCTATTGAAGGCGGGCGCCCAATGAACTTCCGTTTCCATCATGTGCGTACGCGGCTGACGGCTTGGTATGTGGCCGTGCTGGCTGCCGTGCTGCTGATCTACGGCGCGTTTACTTCAGGCCTGCTGCTCTATCAACTCCGCGCGCAGTTGGATCATGAGGCAATTGCAGATCTGGAAACCGTGGAAGGGCTGCTGAGCTTCGCGCCCGATGGAAAAGTGCTGCTCCGCTCCGATTATCACGACCACCCCAGCGCCGAAGAACTGATCGATCGTCTGATGGAAGTGTGGAGCGCCGATGGCCGCCTGCTCTACCGCAACGATCTGCTGGGCAATCGCGCCCTGGGCAGCCCGCCGCAACCGGGTGAGGGCGTGGCATCGTACTCGGAACGCTCTGTCCGCTTGTCCGATGGCCTGCGCATACGCCTGGTGAGCAAGCACCACGTCCTGGAAGGCCACCCGACGGTAATTCGGGTTGGCTTTAGCGAAGCCCGGGTGTGGGAGCGCTTCCGGCAAATGGCGCTGGGCCTCCTGGTGGGGTTGCCGCTGGCACTGGGATTAGCTGGCTTCGGCGGATATTTTCTGGCCCGGCGGGCTCTCGGTCCCGTGGACCGCATGGCCCGGCGGGCGCGAGAGATTAACGCGGAAAAGCTGAGTGCCCGGCTGGACGTGGAGAATCCGGAGGACGAACTGGGCCAGCTTGCCCAGGCTTTCAACGAAACCCTGGCCCGCCTGGAGCGCTCCTTCGAGCAGTTGCGCCGTTTCACCGCCGACGCCTCCCACGAGTTGCGCACCCCCTTGACGGCGATCTGCAGCGTGGGCGAAGTGGGCCTGCGCGAGCACGCTTCGGCAGAAGAGTACCGCGAAGTTGTTGGCAGCATGCTCGAAGAAGCCGCCCGCATGACGCAGCTTGTGGAAAGCCTGCTGCTGATTTCCCGTGCCGATGCCGGGCAGATCCGGCTCGAACGGGCGCGCATAGAACTGCTTCCCTTTGTGCGTGAAGTCGCTGCGCTGCTGGAGGTCCTGGCCGACGAGAAGCGACAGACCATCTCGGTGGAAGGAGTTGGCGTGGACCAGGTCGATGCTGATCCCGTCATCCTTCGCCTCGTGCTCATCAACCTCTTCGATAACGCAATCAAGTATTCGCCGGCGGGCGGAGCCATTCGTATTCGCGTCGTGCCGACCGCGGGCCAGAAAGTCGCGATGGAAGTCGAGGACAGTGGCCCCGGCATCGCCCCCGAACATCGCGAGCGGGTCTTCGACCGCTTCTATCGCATCGACGCCGGCCGCTCTCGCAATGCCGGCGGGACGGGCCTCGGATTGGCCATTGCCCGCTGGGGCGCTGAAGCTCACGGCGGGCGCCTGGAACTGGAAAGCCCGAAAAATGGTGGCTCTATCTTCCGGCTGATTTTACCCGCTTTTAAACCTGAACAAATCTTCAGGAAAACTTCAGCCAATCTTCAGGTACCTGCTACTCACCACGTTTTATAAAAAAGGAAAGGGAGAGCCGATATAGCTGTGTGTCCGATGTGGTGCAGGTGCATTTGCCTGCCAACTTTGTTCGTTATCTTCGCGGCCGCTGCCGCAGCGCAGCTCCCCACTATTTCCGATGCTGCGGCGCAGCCCCTCACCATTTCGCAAGCCGTTGAGCAGGCCCTGCGTAACTATCCCTCTATCCGCGTTTCGCAGGAACAGATGAACGCCGCGGCAGCGGGAATTCGCCTCGCGCAAACCGCTTACCTGCCGCGTGTCGATAGCCTCTTGCAGGTGAACCGCTCCACGCGCAATACCTTCTACGGTCTGCTGTTGCCGCAGGGTGTGATCTCCAACGTGGATGGTGTCGCCGGGAACAATCTCGGCACGGTTTGGAACAGCGGTGCGGGCGTGCTGGTCAGTTGGCAACCCTTCGATTTCGGCTTGCGGGCCGCTAATGTAGCCATTGCGAATGCGGCGCACGCCGAAGCGCAGGCCACGCTCAACCGCACGCGCTACGAAGTCTCCATCGCCGCGGCCGATGCCTTCCTTACCGTGCTGGCCGCGCAGCAGACGGCGCAGGCCGCGCGCGCCGCCGTGGATAGCTGGCAGACGCTGCTGCGCAGCATCCATGCGCTGGTCTCCTCTCAATTGCGTGCCGGCGCCGATGAATCTCGCGTGCAGGCCGAATCGGCGGCCGCGCAAACCCAGGTGGCCGAAGCGGAACAGGCTACGGCTGTCGCACGCGCCACCCTGGCGCTCTTTGTGGGCGGCAATGCCAACGAGGTGCCGCTCAATTCCGGCCGGCTGCTGGCCGAGCTTCCAGCGGAACGCACCGAACCGGCTCTGGATGCCTCGTTAAATCCGCTGGCGCGCCAGCAAATCTCGCTCATCGCTCAGCAACAAAAGCAGCTCGATGCTGTGGGCCGCACGTATTACCCGCAATTCCTGTTGCAAGGCGAAGCAGCAGCGCGCGGCACTGGACTCGTGAATGACGGCTCGCGGCTGGGGGAACTCAATGGCCTCGCCCCGACAACTCAGAACTACGCGTTCGGCTTGACAGTCACCTTCCCCGTGATGGACCGCTACGCGGTCCAAGCGCAGGAGGCGCAGGAAACCGCCAACTTGCACGCGGACCAGGCGCAATACCAGGTGATTACGGAGAACCTCGAATCGCAATTCCGCACCGCTCAGGCCAACCTCGCGGGCGCGCGCCGCGTGGCCAACAACACGCCGGTGCAGGTCGCCGCCGCGCGGGCTGCGCTCGAACAGGGTACCGCGCGCTACCGTTCAGGCCTCGCCCCCATCGACGATGTGGCGCAAGCGCAGCGCCTTTTGGTGCAGGCCCAGATTGACGATTCCCTTGCGCGCCTCAACGTGTGGCGCGCCCAACTGCAACTCGATAGCGTCCGCGGCGATATCCAGCCCTTCGTGGCCGCGGCTACCTCACCGTAAGGAGTGCCCGTATGCGTTTAGTTCTGGCCGCTCTTTCGAGACCGATCACGGTCGTCGTAGCCTTGCTCGCCATCGCGCTTTGCGCTGTGCTCGCCGTGCGCCGAATGCCCATGGACATTTTTCCGCAGGTTGGCGATCCCGCCATCTATGTCGCCCAGCCCTACAGTGGAATGGACCCGGCGCAGATGGAAGGTTACCTGACGTATTACTACGAGTATCACTTTCTCTACATCACTGGCATAGATCACGTGGAAAGCAAAAGCATTCAGGGCGCCGCGCTGATGAAACTGGTTTTCCACGAGGGCACGAACATGAGCCAAGCGATGTCGGAAACGGTCGGATACGTCAACCGCGCCCGCTCCTTCATGCCGCCGGGCACGGTGCAGCCGTTCATCACGCGCTTCGATGCGGGCAGCGTAGCCGTGGGCCTACTCGTGTTCCAAAGCGCGAACCACACACAGGGCGAATTGCAGGACTACGCCCTCAACCGCGTGCGCCCGCTCTTCGCCACGCTGCCTGGCGTGTCCGCGCCGCCTCCTTTCGGCGGCAACCAGCGCACCATCGTGGTTACGCTCGATCCCGGCAAGCTGCGACAGTATCACATCTCTCCCGAAGAGGCGATCGCAGCTGTCAACCAGGCCACGGTAGTGATGCCCTCCGGTAATATGTGGACGGGCAAGATCGAGCGCATCGCCCGCACCAATGCCGCGCTCGGCGGCAACCTCGCCGAGTT
>DATBID010000377.1:0-5309 GCA_036557125.1 Bryobacteraceae bacterium
AATAATGGGTGAGACTTCAAGAACCTGTCAAGTTCGCTGTACGGTCAGACTCCACTGCTCTCGCGTCATCCGCTACGGCTGCGACCACTTCACCTGCCGGGCCGTGGTCGGTGGGCACAATTCCAATGCTTCCAATCAGGAAGCGCGCTCCGCACGGCTTCCAAAGTTTTTGGTGTTGGCGGGCACTGCTGAATGCCAGCGCGGTGCGCTGCCAGTCAACCTTGCAAGTCTCAAATTATCAATTGATTCTGCCCAAGCCCTTGCCTCGTTACCGCGAAAAGTGGGTTTCGGTCGGTGCCTAAATCACTGTAAGTGATTGAAAAGATGGAGCGGGAGATGGGATTCGAACCCACGGCGTCCAGCTTGGGAATATGGCTATCCGTTGGCAACAGAAAACTTATGCGTCAACCTCGGTGAACTTTGGCAATATTTGACCACCCAGTTTCAGCCACTTGCCTCCATACCCTCCCTTAACGCAGTAATCGCAGTAACGCAATATCGCTGCTTGCCTCATACTCAAACCCTACCTCGGAATCCCTCGCACAGACCAACGGCTGGACCCACTCCGGCCGCTCGCGAGGTGATCTTTGCACCATACACTTCCACCGGGTGTACCGCCCCGTGGAGACCACAAAAACAATTCCATGGAGAGCGCCGGCTCCATCCTGTCCCGGCTCCACACCGACCTCACCATTTCCAAACAAAAGCTCGAAAAAATCAACGGCATCGAACTCGTTCGCCTCAAACGGGAACAGGCCAACCAAACTCTCTGCTTCAGTTCGCGTCCCTTCGTTCTCTGCGGACTACCGGTCCGCCGGCTACCGAACGACCAGCTCTTGTATGAGCGGCGCAACGGCAACTTCATCCTCCAGATTACCGGGCATCCCCAGTTCGGCGTCCCCTTCGGTCAGGATCGCATCGTGCCCATCTTCTTGGCCACGCTCGCCGTCCAGCAGAAAAGCCAGGTAATTCGCTTTCGCTCCGCGGCTGAGATGCTTGAGACCTTCGGCATGCACAAGGGCGGCAAGGAATACCGGCGCCTGGTGGCCGCCTTCGAGCGAATCTTCGGCGCCACCATGTTCTTTGGCACGGACAGCTTACACAGTAGGGCCAAAGTCGTCCACCATTCCCGATTCAACTTCCTGAGGGAAGCACAGATCTGGTACAACCGCGCGGAGAATCAACCAGTACTTTCGCAGGAATTCGAAAATATCATCGTGCTCAGCGACGAGTTCTACCAGGAAGTCGTGGCGCATCCGATCCCCACCGATCTGGAAGCGGTTCGGCTGCTGGCGTCGGCACCGGCAGTGCTGGACCTATTTATGTGGCTGGTTTACCGTTGCTTCGTGGCAAAACGGGAGGAGCAGATTCCGCTGTTCGGGGACTTCGGCTTGACCGCACAATTGGGGTCGGTCGAGTACACAAGACCGCGGCGTTTTCGCGCCATGCTGCAGCAATGGCTGTCTACCATTCACCTGGTCTGGCCGGAGTGCCCTGCCAGAATCTGCCCTGACGGCCGGTACCTCGCGGTCGCACCGGGCAAGGCGATTCTAGCGCGGGTCGAAACGCATGGGACGGAACCCGTGCGATGGCACGGGCGCAATTGACGACAGGCAATCCTCAAGGAGCCTCGGATGTTTGCGCCTGAACACAAACATCAATCGTTGTCTCGTGTGCCCCTGGCAACTATTGACCGGATCGTATCGGCCCGGCTGGGACCGACGCGGGTCAAAGGCAACGCACAACCGGCTGCCTTCAACCGGCAAGTGGCGATGTACCTGGCCAAGCATGTGGGCGATTGGAGTCTGCCGCGGATCGGCAAGTTTTACAACGGCCGGCATCATACGACAGTATTGTGGGCGGTGAAGCGGATAGGCGCAATGCGGACGAACGATCCCGAGGTGGACAAGCTGGTGTCTGCGTTGACAGAGGAGATTCGATCTCTCCCACAAGGTCTTTCCGGAGATGACAGACCAAGATTCCGCACGTTCGCAGAGCCGCTGTTGCCATGCGGGTTAGCCGACGAGTTTCTGGACGCCTTGGCGGAGCGCATTGTTGAGCGACTGAGAGTACGAGGCGTTCATTGCCAGGGCTGAGATTGAATTGGAGACTTGGGATACCCGAAGCAGAGGCCAGCCGGGCCGCTGGCACTTCGACGCGATGCTATCCTTACCTTAGGTAAGGAAATACAGAGATTATGCCCACCAGCACGCTTACCAGCAAGGGACAGATCACCATTCCTCGGGAAGTACGCGAGCGGCTGCATTTAAAAACCGGAAGTCGGGTTGATTTCATCCTGGAACCGTCCGGCCAGGTAGTCCTCAAGCCGCTTGATAGCAACTTCCGTTCCATCCGTGGAATCGTGCGCTCCCGGCGCAAACGGCCCGTCTCGATCAAGGAAATGAACGAAGCCATTGCCCAAGGTTACTCCAGCACATGAGGGCCTTCGACACGAATATTCTGGTTCGATACGTAGTCAATGATGATCCGAAACAGGCCGCACTTGTCGAGAAACTATGGGTCGAATGCGAAACAAATCAGGAAGCTATTTTTATCCCCATTCTGGTTTTATGCGAACTGATGTGGGTGCTGAGCCGGCTTTACGCACAGACCAAACCTCAACTAATTGAGGTATTGGAAAAATTGCTCGCGGTAGGATTCTTCCGGTTCGAGCAGGAGTCCGCTGTGCGTCAGAGCGTGGAGCAGTATCGGCGCGGCAAGGCCACTTTTCCTGATTACATGATTGGCGAGATCAGCCGACAAGCCGGCTGCCGGGACACGGTTACGTTTGACCGGGATCTGCGCGCCGCTCCGGGATTCACCATCCTTTAAAAGTCTTATCGCCTGCGTCCGTGGGCTCCGCGGGGGGACAGGCTGCCCAGGCGCGGCCCCTGGCCGGATCTCTCTGCTCAAATCTCCGCCCATTCAAGCTTCGGCGATCCGGGCCATTTCGTGATGAGCGGTGGCAGTTTGCTCAAGACCGCCTTACGGGATAGCGGTATTGGACTCGCGACCGTGATAGTCGCGGCCGACAGCAAGTTTGGCACCTTCGCGCTGAAGAACGGGAAGGTGGGGCACGTTCGACTGCGGCACCGCGCCGGCGAAGCCACAATGCCCGCAGAGCGGCGTCCCGTTGAACGGTCGCCGGATTAGACCAATGTACGAGTCACCGACTACTGGCCCTTGGCGCTTCCCCTCAGATTCCCACAAGACAGCCTGCCAACTCGGTCGCAACCGTAAGCATTACCGCCCTCGCCGTCCACGGTCCGCTCCGGCCACAAACCGTCCGTCCCGGACCGCTGGGCCAGAGGGAGCGGTTAAGATTTTGCCGGCTATTTTCCGGGATTCCCGGGGCCGGGCAGCGCGCCGGGTTCGCGAATCCTCTTGGTGAAGGCGTTTTCCTCGGAAGCCACGCAGTAGCCCTGGCGAATCTCTGCGCGCGGGCGCAGTTTGAAAACACGCGGCAACGCGATCCACGGTTTGGTATAAGCCCGCGGGTCGTCGATTTTGAGCGAGAAGCGGAGAGTGTCTCGATCAACCGGCTGGTAGCGCTCTTCCACCTGCATGATCTCGCTGTGCGGGTACGCGTCAAGCCGGCAGGAATGCAATCGCTTGAGTTGCAACTCCTCAGAAGTTTGACGCGTAGTCGCGGGCGAATTGCTCATACGCGATTGGCTTTCTTCCGAGCAACCGCTCGATATCAGGCGAAACCGTGCTCGCTCCGCCTTCGCGGTAGAGGGCTTCCAGGTCGATGATGCCGTTCGCGTTCCACTCCGGCGTGCCTGCGCCGAGAAGCGCCTGTTTCATCTGGTCCGGGGGCAGATTGACGTAACGGATCTCGCGGCCAAGCACCGAGGAGAGAATCGCAGCAGCCTCCGCGTTCGAGAGAGCCGCCGGCCCTGTCAACGTATAAGTCTTCCCGACGTGGCCGTCTTCGGTAAGCACACGCACCGCGGCGGCTCCGGTATCGCGGATATCAATCTGGCTGACTTTCCCGCCCGCCGACGACCCGTAGAACGTATTCTGTACACGCACGGTCGCTGAGTTGTAGATCACCATGTTCTGCATGAAGCCGTTGGGGCGCAGGAAGGTCCACTCAACGCCGGCTACGTTTGACCTCCTCGGTCGCCTTGCTTTCGAGCTCGACCAGATTTGGCGCGACCGGCCCGACCAGAAAATACAGTTGATACCGTTCAGGGCCGCGCGCAGCGTGTCCGGCCGGTTGAAATCCACGATCACGGTTTCCACTCCGGCCGGAGCCTCGGCGACTTTTTGTGAGCTTTGGTAGGCGGCGCGGACTTTGTGTCCCGCCTGCGATATCTGTTTGAGAACTTCGCGTCCGACGTTTCCGCTGGCGCCTGTTATGAGAATCATCGATAGTCTCCAGTGCTCCGATCATACGGACGATCCGGCGCGCGCGCCAATGTTCTGGCGTCAAACTACGATAGCCCGGGGTTATGCTTGAGGAGTATTCAATCAGCGGCACAGCAACAAACCGTCAACTTGGGTTGCTTCCGACAAGATATAGCAACTACTCGGACGGCGGGTCCGGCAACGCTTAGGATCGCTCCGCTTCGTTGCTGCATCGGGAGCAAGGCCTCAGTTTCGTAAGTCTCGGTGCGGTTGTCCCCTCGGCTGAGACAAACAGTTAAGACACTGTTGGCCGTTCGCTGCCATTACATTGTGCCCCATCCTGGAACGGTTTTAGGATGAGGATGCGGGCGCGCGATTTTCCAGGGCGATGCGTAATGCGGTCAGCGTCAGCTCATCCTCCAGGGTGTCCTCCAAGGCCCAGCCAATCACCCGTCGCGAGAATGCGTCGAGAATGACTGCCAGGTAAACGAACTCCGTTTCCAGCCGGATGTACGTGATGTCGGCGACCCAGAGCTGGTTGATCCCGATCAACTTCATTTCGCGCGCCAGGTTGGGAAAGATCGGACGGCTGTGGTTGGAATCCGTCGTCACCACGAACTTCCGGCAGCGCAGGCACAGCAGGTTGTCTTTCCGCATGATCCGGCGTACCCGTTTCGGGCCCACTTCCCAACCGCGCGCTTCAGTTCCTCCGTGATGCGCGGCATTCCATAGCTGGGGAACTCCAGCGCGATTCGTTGGATCTCATCGTGCAGGTCCAGATCGTGGTCTACCGCCGGCCGAGCTTCCAGCCAGCGGTAGTACCCGGCTCGGCTAACCTGCGCCAGCCGACAGAGTCGTTGGAGCGGAATGGGCGTCGCCAGGCTCATTTCTTTTTGGAGGAACGGGTAGACGAGCCCCGCGTAGTCAATGCTTGCAGCTTCCGTTGTTCCTCGACA
>DATBID010000378.1:0-2398 GCA_036557125.1 Bryobacteraceae bacterium
AGCCAATAGGTCGGCGCGGGGCTAATCGGTGAGTCGGGCATCTCGCGTCAACTTAAGGCCGAATCTCTCAGTTCCGAGTAGCCCGCTAGCCAACCTCGAATTTAAGGAGTGCCGACCAATTACACCGTCGCTTTCGCGACACGTTCGATTTCGGCGACTTCCAGTTTGCGCCCCACCGGCCGTAGGTAATCCGCTTGGTGCTCCGGCGCGCCGAAATCATGCCGCAACGTCAGGCCTCTCGCGTCAAGGAAGGCGTTTAGCTGTGAAGGATCAAATGCCGACTAACCGGGTTCGGGCCGACATTGGCGCTCTTTCGAAGCGCTTCGCTTTGGCCGGGTTGAATAACTCCGGTAATCGCTTCTTCCAGCACGTATGTAATATCAGCTCTGTGCCTGAAGCCGTCGTGGAAATGCTGCGTAGAACGGAATCCACACTGTTGAGCTGTAAATACTGCGAGACACTTTCCCAGACGAAAAACCCTACGCGATACCGGAGTTATGGACGATTTTTCCGTCAACGATCGTCAGCACGGAGCGAACCTTCTTAATCTCGGCCTCGGGTACGCTGAAGTAGTCACGATCGAGCACTACTAAATCGGCCAGTTTCCCGGTTTCAATCGTCCCGATCTTGTTCTCCATTCGTAAGAACCACGGGTTGTGGCGCGTGAACAGGCGAATCGCTTCTTCGCGCGTCAGATGCTGACCCGGATTTACTTGATCGCCGAACGAATTGACGCCGGTAACGGCGTAATGGATATGCAACCAGGGGTTCAGCGGAGCAATATGCACGCCGTCCCCATGAATTCCTACGTGGATACCATGATCCATAATCGTGCGGAACGGCGGTCCGGCAACTACTTTGGGATCAGACGAAGTCACCCACCGGAACGCTCCCATTTCCACGCCACAGCCCAGGTTCTTGAGCCGCGTCAACAGGTCCCCGTTGACTTCCGGGACATGATGCACTACCCAGCGTAGTTTTGTGATGTCCGATTCTTTGTTGACACCCTCCCAGGATTCCACCACCTGCTTCAGTCCGGCAAGATTCTGTACCGCGTTCTCATTGCGCCAGCCCGCGCGGCCGACGATGCGCTGGGCTTCTTCCCAAACGGCGCCCGCATTCAGCGGTGCGGCCCACTCGCCTATGGAACCGGTCTGCATCATGTCGTCCCCGAAGAATTGGAACTGGTTGCGCAGGCGCTCTTTTAACTCGGGCAAGGCAGGGTCGTTCTGATTCTGCAAAAAGTTCGTCTGTAGGCGAACGATCGTCCGGCCTTCCCGATGAAGGTCCAGCCAGGCATCGTACATACGGTATTGATCGAGATTCGACAGAATCTGGTTGGGATGGAGTGGGCCGGGCGTTGGAAACAGCACTTGATCCAGGTGCGCGGTCAGCCCCACCGAAACGGAGTAACGCATGGCATCGGTGGTACTCCGCTTTTTGTCTTCGAAGGTCTGCATCTTGCGTAGCAAAAAGAGTGCCGAGGCCGCCGGGCCACCGCCACCAAAACCAGCGGCGGTAATTGCGCCCGTAGCCGAAACGTTGATCTTCTTGATGTCAGGATGCGCGGGCGCTCCGGCATCCGCGGCGTCGAAGAACTTCTTGCCCAGCGAGTTGGTCGCGGCCGGCCCGGTAAATCGCTCATACAACAACACAGGACGATCCGGCACCGCGGCATCCAACTCCGCCAGTGTCGGATGGCGGTGTTCCGCCCACTGATTCGGATGCCATCCACCCATGGAAGTGATCCAGGCGCCATCCGGCACGTCTTTCCGCCGCGCAGCCAGCGCCTCCTGGACTTCCTTGATTGACGCCGTATTCTCGAGAATTGTGTGATAGCCGGGTCTGTTTCCCAGGCTCACAATGTGAATATGCGGTTCAACAAGTCCGGGCAGCACGGTTCGGCCGCCCAGGTTGATCACACGAACACCGCGCCCGGCTTTGGGCACGGCTCCGCCCACAGCAATGATGCGGTTGTGGCGAATCGCCACCGCATTCACAACGGAATTGGCGGCATCCATAGTGTGAACCTTGCCGTTGGCAAGAACCGTGGTATCTTCGTCGAGCGCCTGGAGTGGCGTAGTCTGCGCCTGCGCAGTTTGCGTGAAACCTACGGCCCCGGCTCCGAGTGTTAGAAATCCCCGTCGCGCGATTCCATTCGAGTGCTTCGCCATTCTCATTTGTTCCTTTGAATCCAGATTACTCCGCAAGACAAGCGCTGGCGAAGGCGGCTCACCTTCCCGCAAGCTGATTTTTATCTGTTAAGTAGCCCCGGGGAGTCGCACCCCGAGGCTCTCCCAGAACTGTACGTGAGCGTCTCCGCTCATACAGCTCCCATGGTGATAAACCGACTACGCTGGTGCTCCCAAAGCGCAAGCAGGTTGGGCTGGCGATCGAT
>DATBID010000379.1:0-1988 GCA_036557125.1 Bryobacteraceae bacterium
TCGGCAGCAGCGTAGGCACGTCCATGGTAACCACGCTGCTCGCGCGCCGGTCACAATTCCACCAGGCGACGCTCGCTTCCTACACCACGAATTACGATCCCGTATTCAGGGACGCTACCAAGGCGCTCAGCGAACAACTCATGCACTCGGGAACCAGCGCCGCCGATGCGCCGCATCAGGCGTATGGGATGATCTACGAATCGCTGCAACGCCAGTCGCTACTGCTCTCCTATCTCGACGCGTTTAAGGTGCTCGCGATCGGCGCCGCGATTATGTTCTTGCTCGCCTTCACCATGCGGAGGAATGACCCGCGCGCGGGGGGAGAGGTCGCGGTTGGTTAGCAGACATGATCAGAGTGATTACCATTGAGCGCGAATTTGGAAGCGGCGGCGCCGATATTGCCAGAAACCTGGCGGAGCGGCTTCACTGGCAATTGTGGGATCAGACGCTGACCGACGAAATCGCGCGCCGCCTGGATTGCGATAGCCGAGCCGTCGAAGAGCGTGCGGAGCGGAAAGACCCGCTGTATTACCGGCTGTTCAAGGCATTCCTGCGAGGCAGCTTTGAAGGAACGCTGAACGCCCCGCGCCTGAGGATGGTGGACGCGGACTGCATCCGGCAAGTCGCGGATCAAGTGGTGACGATGGCGGCCAAAGCCGGCAACTCCGTCATTGTTGGCCGAGGTTCAGCCTACTTCCTACGCGATCGTGCGGACGTGTTTCATGTTTTCATCTATGCCCCTTTTGAGGAGAAGGTGCGAAGGTTACGAAAGGACGGCAGGAGCGAGAAAGAGGCCATTGAACTCGCGGAGACTGTTGACCGCGACCGGGCGGCCTATATCAAGCAGTACTTCGACATTGAGTGGCCCGCTCGACATTTTTTCCATCTCATGGTTAACTCCGCCATGGGCGACGAATTCGCTGTTCACGCGATTCTGGATTCCGTCACCCGGCTTGACCGGCAGTCGCTGTAAGTCCGCCGGAGTTTACTCGTTGTTGGTAGTGGCCTGACCCTGGAAGGAGTCGGTCAGAGGCGAAGATTCCCTTGGAAGGAAGATTTCAAATGTCGTGCCCTCATTCGGCTGTGTTTCGACAGTGATGTAGCCGCCGCACTGGCGGACGATTCCGTAGACGGTGGAAAGCCCGAGCCCGGTTCCTTGATTCGGTTCCTTGGTGGTGAAAAACGGCTCGAACAGGTGTTCCTGCACCTCGGCGCTCATGCCCATTCCATCGTCGGTCACGCTCAATCGCACGTAGGGACCCGGCGGGACGGCTGCTTGTCGCTGTGGCCGCGTCTCACCGATGTCCACATTGGACAGGGAGATGATCAGTTCACCTCCGTCCGGCATCGCGTCCCGCGCGTTCACGGCCAGGTTGAGAAGCACCTGATGCATGTAAGCGGCATCAGCCCGCACCAATCCAATCGAAGAGTTCAACTCCGTCACCAGCTCGATTTTTTCGCCGAGTAGCCGTTGCAGCATCCGCTGGTGGTCCGCCACGATACGTTTCAGGTCTAACAGTTTCAGTTGAACATTCTGCTTGCGGCTGAAGGTTAGCAACCGGCCGGTCAGTGCCGCTCCCGTTTCAACCGCTTTCTGGATTTCCATGAGTCCGGCATACGCCGGGTCTTCATTGTCGGTAAGCTCAAGCAATTGCGAGCTATATGCGTGTATGACATTCAGGACGTTGTTAAAATCATGAGCCACTCCGCCGGCTAACTGTCCGATGCCTTCCAGTTTCTGCAGGTGGCGAAACTGGGCCTCGAGGGATCTCATCTCTGTGACATCCCGACTTGAACTCCAGATTCGTTGCAACTTGCCCTGCTGTACGATGCCCCAATAGCTGTTCAAAAAATGTCTGCGCTTGCCCTTTCGATCAACCGGCGCAACCTCCACCGTGATGTGACGATACCCCGAACGAATCATCGACAACACCGAGCTGTGCGCCACTTTGATATCCGGGACAACCGTCGAGACTGTTGCGCCGATC
>DATBID010000380.1:0-7940 GCA_036557125.1 Bryobacteraceae bacterium
CACAGGCGTGCATGGCGCGCTTTACCTCCGGTTCAACTCGACCACGCGCCACACCGGCTGATCTTTTTCGCCTGGGTCCTGTAGGAAATCCTGCGATGTTTTTGCGGGATGGTAATCGCGCCATAGCCACGTCATTGACTCCGGCAGTTCCGCCGCCCCCTGCGCGTTGTTATGCTCCCCGACACCGAACGAGAAGTGATAGTCGTAACCCTTGAACTTCAGGGCATCCGCCATCCCGATATTAGCCGCCGGCCAATTACCGGCCCCAACATCCAGATCCGCGGACCCATCCTGGAGCCAGACTCGAATGTTGCGTTTCGCGTCGCGGCGCACCATGGTGGGGTATTCAGCGCCGCCTTCCGGGTGGGCAGCGGACCTTTGCAGCGCGGTATAACTTCCGATCCAACTCAGTACTCGCGAAAATTCCTCCGGTTTGTGGAACGCCGCGTTGAATGCCATGATGCCACCTGAGCTCAGGCCCTGAATGGCGCGGCTATATCCATCGGTTCGCATTGGCACCTGCTTGGCCACTACCGGAAAAATCTCATCAAGCAGGCGATGCAAATAGGTATCGCTAACCGTGTCGTATTCGATCGATCGTTGGTTGCGCTCAGGGCCAACACCCGGCTGGACGAAAATGTTGACCATGAGCGGAATCCTTTTCTGAGCCGTCAAATTATCGAGCGTCTCCAGGACCCTCCACGGACCCGGCCGCGGCCCAACGAAATTCTGGCCATCACCCCATACTTGTACGGCCAGCGGCGTAACGCCATCCCATTGTGCGGGCACATAAAACCACACGTTGGCCGTCACACCCGGATAGATTTTGCTCGGCGCCGCGAGCGGTCCAGTGAGCTTGCCCTGCGGCACACCGGGCTTGGCATAGCTGTCCGGGCCGAACGCAGGCAGGTTGTTGGCGCCGCCGATCGGCTTACCATCGACAAGCCACGTGTACTTGTAGGCCGTCCCGGTATTCAAACGGGTCTGCAGGACCCACAGGGAGCCGGCTTTGAAAGCGGAGATCGGCGGCTCATTGTTAATTTGAAGCGACGGACCCTTCTCCGCAGCCACGGCCCATACAAAATCGCCCATCTCGCCCGCCGCTGCCGAGCCTTTTTGGATTTTGTCTGCGCCCAATGTCTCCAGTAGAGCCTGCTCCAGTCCGGCCTTCCGCGTTCGCGCCATCTGGAGCAGATCCTGAGTGGAAAGGTTTTGGGCCGCGGAAACGCCCGCCAGCGCCATCAATATTAAGAGAGTTCGCATATCCTGCGCACCTCACAGCATCACTTAGTCTCGATCGGGCCGTGCTGGGCCGCCCTCGGGAACCAGAGCACCGAACAATTGTATCTACTGGCCGCTTCGGTGGTAGCAGATGGTGGTGCGCGTTTTTTGTTGACACTTCCTCCTCCATCAGTCATAATGCCGGTCATCTGAAGTATCAAATCGTAATGAACCGGAAGTTCCATGCTCAAGCTCACTCAGAAACTCGCCTTTGCAGCCGCCATGATCTGGACGGCTACACTTCCCGGTCTGATCAACGCCCAAACTCCAACATGGAGTTGCTCCAGCTCACCGTGCTGGACCAACGATACCGTCGGGATCGGGACAACAAGCCCAGCCGGGCCACTGCAGATTCATGCAGGAACCAACGAAAATCTCCTGATCGAGGGTCCGATCAACCTTCCTGGCGCGGTGTCACTTAGCTCCGCGAATGACGCGATCACGGCCAATACGCCAATGGAAATTCGGGGGAATCCCGTGCCCTTCCTGATAGGCAACGTCGGCATCGGCACGACAAACCCGCAACACCTGCTGCACGTCGCGGGCACGATCGGCGCCGAAGAAGTAAACGTCTCCTCCACCGGCGCGGATTACGTCTTCGGGCCTGACTACCGCCTCCCGTCACTGACCGAGGTCGCCGCTTACATAGCAGATCATCACCACCTCCCTGATCTCCCATCCGCCTCTGAGGTCCAAGCAAAAGGCGTCAGCTTAGGCGAGATGCAATCCAAGTTGCTGGCCAAAATTGAAGAACTCACACTACACATGATTCAGGCCGACGAACGTAGCAACCGGTTGGAGCAAGAGAACGCGGATCTCCGCGCGGAACTCCGGCAGATCCAGGAAAGGATCGGCCAATGACGCGATCACTTGCGGCGGCCATCCTATCGGCCCTTGCGTTGCCTACGTTCGGAGCAGGCGTCGCGTCCGCTCAGACGCCCGCTCCCGCGGGACCGAATTGGCTATACAACAGCACAGCTTGGCCCTTTCCTTACCTCGACTCGCCAAGCTCGTCGATTTTGACCTGGGACCGCGGCGACGGCTGCTGCACGGATTTTCGAATGATCGGCGGATCTTCGGCATCCGGCACCCAGCAAACGCACTTCTATACCTACGACAGTGGTCCGTTCCAGATTCACAAGTACGGAACCGGTAGCGCGAACGGACCCGTGCTCACCATTTTGCCGTCAGGCAACGTCGGCATCGGCACGACAAACCCGCAACACTTGTTGCACGTAGCCGGCACGATCGGCGCCGAAGAAGTCATCGTCTCCTCCACCGGCGCGGATTACGTCTTCGGGCCTGACTACCGCCTCCCTTCGCTGACCGAGGTCGCCGCCTACATCGCAGATCATCACCACCTCCCCGATATCCCTTCCGCGCCGGAGATGAAAGAGAATGGCATCGGTGTCGCCGACATGCAAGCCAAGCTGCTGGCGAAGATCGAAGAACTCACACTCCACATGATTCAGGCCGAAAAAGAAAACCACGAGCTTCGAGAGCGCATCGGTCGGCTGGAATCGGCAGTCGGCGGAAAGGAAGCCCAATGATCCGCATGGTCTGCGCAGCAGCGCTGCTCGCCGCACCGGTGCTCGCGCAGTGCATCAGCCCCGTAAATACCGTCCTGCCAGACTCGGCGACAAACACCTACGCGTCCGGAACCAGTGGTTTTGGCGCAACCAGCACCATCACAGCGGCGGGAAACAGTACCTCCCTCACCATCACCGGTTCCGCCAACGTTACGCTCACAGCCGGAGCGTCCATCACTCTCCAGCCGGGCTTCCACGCTACGGCCCTGAACGGCGGCGCAACGTTCAAAGCCCAAATCGAACCCGTGTCGCAATATCAGGTGACAGCAATCGCATCGCCCCCGGCGGGCGGCTCAGTCAGTCTCACGCCTTGCTCCCAGACCGGCTATTTCGGCAATGGGACGACCGTCACGTTTCAGGCAAATGCTGCCAACGGGTACGTGTTTGCTAGTTGGAGCGGCGGCCTGAGCGGGACTACCAATCCACAAACCATCGCGATCACCGGGCCGATGAACGTCACCGCAAACTTCGCCGCTGCTAATCCCCTTCAGACCTTCATGACCTGCGTCAGCGCGAGCGGAACCGGAAGCACCTGTACCCTTCCGGCCAACACGTACCCTATTACACAGACGATTACGATTGCCCGCTCCAACTTGATAATTCAAGGCGGCACAACGAACCGCGCCCAAACCGTTCTCGTCCGCGATCCGAATTTCACCGGACCCCTGATGGACGTCAATGCCTCGCAACCGCCTACCGGGATCAAGATCCAGTACCTGACATTCTGCGGAAACTCCACACTCTACAACCCAAATCCCAACCCCGCGTGCCCGGCGCCTGTTGAAAGCAGTGTCGTGCAGACATGCAACCACGAAACAGAGTATCTGACTGGTAACTATCCGACTAACCCGGGCATTCCGTTATGTGTCGACCTCTACGTTCATAGCGCCGATACCGGCTCCAACCCGCCCAACCCGTTCACCTACACGGGGCCATACAGCCTGGAGATTGCGAATATAGACATGGACGGCGCAACGGGCCACGCCCTCGCCATGTGGCCGGACACCGAATCCGGCGAGCGCGTGAATGACATCTATATTCACGACAGCACGATCGAAGCTTCCGGCGTCACTGGCATCCTCATCGGCGCTAACGGGATTAACTACGGTCCGAATGGAAGAGTGTGCGACACAGTTGCCAATTATAATAATGCTTTCGGCCTCGGCCCACGAAACCTACGCATCGAAAACGACCTGTTTCAGAACAACAATACGACGGCTGTCGGCTCCGAGAGCGGCCGCTGGATAGGCCTACGAAATAGCACGTTCGTCAATAACTACATCAACCCACAAGAAACGGGCAACGAACAAGGCGGCAATGTTTTTATGGACGCATGCAGCGATACGGTCCAGATTTTCAACAACAGGATGACCGGACCTACTAACCCGCCATACCAAAAGACTTCAGGGCTGGAACTTTGGGGCCGCAATATCGACGCCGAGGATAATAACATTTCCGGCTATCCGAACGAGGGCATCGCCGCAAACAGCACCCTAAATGCGACGATCAAGAATAATCAACTCCTGAATAACGACACCAATCGCGGCACGCTAAATTACTCGATCGGCGGAATCGTAGTGACGACGGCCGGCTACGGGCCTTGTGACGGTGTTCCGCGTGACAACCAAAACACCACCATCAGCGACAACACCTCTACGGGCCAAGCCTACGGCATGGATCTGTTCGACCGCGGCATCAGCCGGAACGTGATCGACAACTTGAGAATTACAGGGGACAATACCCTGGAGCCAAATATCACGGCTGCTATCTTTCAGCGTTGGATGGTTACGCCGAACGGATTTCTGAATCAGTCCGGATACTCTCCTGTCCTGAGCCAGATGCCCAATGATCCCCCTGGCGTTCCAAACATCGGCCGAGTCCGCGCCCTGCCCATCCTGAATTCGCCGCAATATCCGCTTTGCCCGGCATCCGGCGCCACCGACGCCGATCGGGACACCTTCACGTTCTCCGCGGCAGACGCATACGGCCCAAGCAGCCTCAGCGATCTGGAAGTGGTCTTCAGCGTCGGGGGTAACGACGCGGATGGCAGCGGGGGCCCGGATGGCGGCGCGCGCGGATGCCATTTCATTTTCTTCCCATCGTCCAGCACTTTGTACTTAGACGGCCCGAATGGAGGCTACAACTGGATCGGGTCATCGGTCGTCGGCTCCGGAGGGACGGATCTTTCCAACGGCTATTGCACAGTCCACGCCGGATCTTCGGCGTCCCAGGTTCAGATGGGAACAAGAAATCTCGATCTGACGCTCGACATGTCGTTCACATCCAGTTCCAGCCATCTGCATATCTACAATGTTGCCCTGGACACAATCGATGGCAACTACAGTAGCAACGGAGGGAACTGGTACTACTGGGGCTGGTGGGCGGCTCCGTAGGAGAAAAATTTGATGAAAATGCTTGTTATTTGCCTGACCATCGTTTTAGCGCCGTTGGGGAAGGCGGCCGGGCTGAATTCTACCGGGGCGATTGTGGGAACTCTTACTGGTGATGGTGGCGTCAGTATCGCCGCCGGAATAGTCACTTTACAACTTCAGCCGCCGTATCCGAAAAGCAGATTTCTCCAAACTGTGTGGGATGTCCAGAGCGGTTCCGATGGATCATTCCGGTTCGACCAATTGAACGACGGGACCTACCGACTATGCGCTCAGGTTCCGAAGAGCGCCTGGCTCAATCCTTGCCAATGGGGCCTGCAAGCGCCCATAGTTACTCTCTCGACGGCCAATCCTAGCGCGACTGTAGCAGTGGCCCTCAAGACCGGAGCGGTTGTGCCGATCCGCGTGGATGATCCCGGGCAACTGCTGACACACTATGAGGGAACGGTCCCAGGCGCTCATCTGCTGATTGGCATAGGCACTGACGCCCGCGTCTTCATGCCGGCCGCGGTTATTTCGCAGGATAGCGGCGGCAGGAATCAGCAGGTAGTGGTCCCATTCAACTCGGCGGTAAAGCTGGTTGTGTTTAGCTCTCAATTCCAGTTAAGTAGCTCAGGCATTCCGCTGCCGAGAGCCAGTTCGACGATACCGATCGGCGTGCCCTCAGGCCAAACGCCCCCCACGATAGTGCTGCAGGTGACCGGAAGGAGCGCGCCATGAAGATAACCTCCGGCCTTGTTGCAAATATCGCAATAGCATTTGGCGGTCATTGTTGTGCAACATTGGTCGTATCGGCACAAGCGATTTCAGCCGAGCCCCAAGAGATCCATTTCACCGCCACAGCGGACTCTTTGGATTTGCCCGGTCCATATGGCTTTGGGATCGGCGGTAATTCCGCTAGCCCTAGCCCTGTGGGATTTCACTATATCGGGTCCCACCCATCCGGGAACTACCCGAACTTCGTGGTCATCGCTCCCTCCACCGGGATGACGCCGACCTTTCCGGAGTCAACCTCTATCGGTATCGCCTTGGATCCCAGAGTGGTGCCCTATCTGCCTTGCTGCAGTTATTCGACGTTTGTCTCATTTGCAGTGAACGGGCAGAGTACAAATGGAGCGGCGGTTAGTGTAACTCTTGACCTCAACTCTCCACCTCCAGTAATCCAGTCGGTCGTCAATGCCGCCACGCTTCAGCCGGTGATCTCCCCGGGCGAAATCGTCTCGATCTTCGGCTCACACCTGGGGACTGCTCCGGTGACGGCTCATTATGACGAAGCCGGGTTATATCCAACCGATTTGAGCCATCAGGTTGTTCCTTATCCTCCCAACTACTCCGGACCGCGTGAGGGAGTCACCTTTAACGGCGTACCGGCTCCGCTGCTGTACTACAGCTCCAACCAAATTAATGCCATTGTCCCTTATGAGGTTGCGGGACAAGCCAGCGTAAATATCGTAGTGACGCATTACGGCCAGACAGTTCCTTTTCCGGTACCGGTCAAAGATACAGCGCCCGGCATCTTCACTGCCAGTCAAAACGGCACCGGCCAGGGAGCCATCCTGAATGCCGATGGGACGCTGAACAGCGCGTCGAATCCGGCTCCAAAGGGATCGGCCATAACGCTCTTCGCCACCGGTGCGGGCGTTTTGCAGCAGCAGACGATTCCCGATGGCAGTGTGCTTTTCGGTGGCGGAGCAACTTGCTCGAGCGCGACAGTCTCTACCTCTTGCAAGCCCACAGCTCCCAACGGTGCTTATTTCCCTGCAGCGCCCGTATCGGTAACAATTGGCGGCCAGCCGGCTCCGCTGCTCTATGTCGGCCCTTCGCCCGGCAGCGCCGCAGCTCTGCTGCAAATCAACGCTCTCGTCCCGAATGGGATCGGCTCGGGATCCCAACCCGTGGTCCTGATGATCGGACAAAACAACAACGCCCAGCAGCAGGTGACAATCGTGGTGCAATAGGTTCCTGCAAGCGAAGGTCGCGCTCGACGAAGTGCCTTCCGTGGCCCGCGAATTCGGCCGCGCCGAAGAAGAATTCGCCGGCACCGGCCGCATCCTCGTCCGCTACGCCGGCGCCGGACCGCTGGCCCGCGTCCTGGTCGAAGGCCCCGACTTGGACCCAAGTCGAAACGGCAACAGCCCGCATCGCGGATGCGATCCGGCGGGAGTTGGGAATTTAGCACCAGCGACGGAAACGGTTCGATTTCATAGCGCAAGTGATGCGCAGTTTTTCTGCAGCACCCGGTGCTGGCTGCCATCGCACGCCAGTGATAGAATCTCGCAACATCAGAGGTCACGGAAGGAGAACGAGGATGAACCGTCGTTTCCTATACGCTGTAGCGGTTTCTGCCGCTTGGCTTCTTCTCATGGCGCAACACGTTTCAATGGCCCAGTCGAACGCCGCCGCAAGCGGTGCTTCCACCGGCAAATCGCAGAGCTATGTACCGCCGAAAACTCCCTGGGGCGAACCTGACCTGCAAGGGAGCTGGCCGGCTCAGTTCAATATCCCGCGCGAACGGCCCGCGAGCGTGAAAGATAATGCGCTGTCGGACGAAGCGTTGACCCAAAAACAAGCTCAAACGTCGAAACAATTCCAGGCGCGGCAGCAGAATCACGGCAATAACGGAATCGGGCCGCCGGCAAACTGGGGAGAAATTGGAAAGGCGGCCAGGCAAACATCACAA
>DATBID010000381.1:0-30750 GCA_036557125.1 Bryobacteraceae bacterium
GATTGCGTTGCTTTACATTGCCGCCATTACCGGGTTCTTCGTGATCGGAGGCATCGCCGCCCTTCTGATGCGCCTGGAACTGCTCACTCCGGTTTCGGACCTTGTCGACCCGCAAACCTACAACAAGTTATTTACGGCCCACGGGATCATCATGGTCTTTTTCTTTCTGGTCCCGTCCATTCCCACGACGCTCGGAAATTTTCTGATTCCGCAAATGATCGGCGCCAAAGACGTGGCTTTTCCGCGGCTGAATCTGTTGAGCTGGTATGTGTTCATAACGGGAGGATTCATCGAGCTCTACGCGCTCGCGCGCGGTGGAGTGGATACCGGCTGGACTTTCTATACGCCCTTCAGCACCGCCTATTCCACCACTTACGTAACGGCCGCCGGTCTCGGTATCTTTGTCGCCGGCTTCTCCTCGATCATGACCGGGATGAACTTCATCGTGACCATCCACCAACTGCGCGCTCCCGGAATGACCTGGTTCCGCCTGCCCTTGTTCATCTGGTCCCATTACGCAACCAGTATCATATTCGTTCTGGGCACGCCCGTCATCGCAGTCACTCTATTGATGGTGGTGGTAGAGCGGGTATTCGGTGTGGGGATTTTCACTCCGGCACTGGGGGGTGACCCGGTGCTGTTCCAGCATATGTTCTGGTTCTACTCGCATCCGGCGGTTTACATTATGGTACTGCCGAGTATGGGCGTCGTTAGTGAGATTATTGCGGCGTTCTCACGCAAGGAAGTATTCGGTTACGTTTTTGTCGCCTTCTCTAGTATTGCGATTGCCGTGCTTAGTTTTCTCGTTTGGGGCCATCACATGTTTGTGGCGGGAGAGAGCGTCTATTCAGCCCTAGCATTCTCCGTGCTCAGTTATTTTGTCGCGGTCCCATCGGCCATCAAGGTATTTAACTGGAGCGCAACTCTGTACAAAGGATCGATCGCGTTCCAGACGCCCCTCATTTACGGGATTGGTTTCATCGGTCTGTTTACTATCGGCGGCATGACCGGGCTGTTCGTGGCGGCTCTGGGAATCGATGTCCATGTGCACGACACGTACTTTATAATCGCCCACTTCCACTACATCATGGTTGGGGGAGCGGTTATGGGGTATCTGGGGGGGTTGCACTATTGGTGGCCGAAAATCAGCGGCCGGTTGTATCCGGAGGGGCTCGCGAAAGCGGCCGCTCTAATCGTCTTTCTCGGTTTCAACCTTACCTTCTTCCCCCAATTCGTCCTCGGCTGGCTGGGGATGCCGCGACGCTATGCTGCCTACCCTCCGGAGTGGCAGATGCTGAACATTATATCGACGGCAGGCGCTACGATCCTGGGGGTCGGCTATCTTTTGCCGCTCCTCTATCTAACATGGTCTTACAAGTACGGCCGGCCCGCCGGCCCCAATCCGTGGGGCGCTACAGGCCTGGAGTGGCAACTTCCCTCCCCTCCTCCCAAACATAACTTCGAAGTCACTCCCGTCGTAACTCACAAAGCATACGACTACGCAGGTATGAAGGAGGGGCTCGGCCTTGGCTAGTGGATCGCTCGTTCTCCGCGAACATTTCAGCACACCCCAACAGCAGCGGGACACTTCCACCGTGGGTATGTGGATCTTTCTTGCCACGGAAGTTCTGTTCTTCGGCGGCCTATTCGTCGGCTTTGCAGCTTACCGAATGTACTACACACAGGGTTTCCTAGAAGGCAGCCGCGAGATGACGCTGATCATCGGATCTATCAATACTGCTGTGCTATTTACTAGCTGTCTGACCATGAGCCTCGCGGTAAGGAGTATCTCGCAAGGCAACCAGTTCCGCGCGTATGTGCTACTTTTGACCACGGCTGCTATCGGCATTATTTTTATCGTTTTAAAACTTACGGAATACTATATCCATTACGAGGAGCACAAAGTACCTGGCATCTGGTTCGAATCGAGGAGTCCGTTCGCCTACGCCGAAGAATTGTTCCTGGTGTATTACTTTGTGATGACAGGCCTGCATGTGATTCACCTGACGATCGGAGTAGTTCTCACTGTGATCATGGCTGCCCGTACCGCCATTGGACGCTTCACTCCGGCCTGGTACACTCCGCTGGAGATGACCAGCATTTTCTGGCACTTCGTAGATATCATCTGGTGCTTTTTGTTTGCCATTTTCTATATTCCGGGATTTCACAAATGACCGAACCGATACTATCCTTTAAGAGTTACTTCCTGGCCTACGTGGCAATGATGGGTCTTTTATTGTTAAACGTACTCTTGGCCTTTATCAACATGGGCTGGGTCAACATGTTTGTCGCCCTGGTTATCGCGACCATGCAAGCTGCCCTCCTGGCCCTGGTGTTGATGCACGGCCTTTTCGAGAAGGTTTTGGTCCGGTTGGTGATAGGCGGCTCGCTGCTTTGGTTTATGATTCTGGTTACACTCACATTCGCGGACTACATCACGAGGGGTTGGGTGCCAGTCGCAGGGAAATGAAACGTTTCAAGCAAGAGTGACGGTATGGGCAATTTGGAAATTCGGTCAGGGCCGGAAACGGCGGACAACCGGCCGCTCAGGGAAATTGTCGCTGATATCGTATCCGGTCTGAACAGGATTGTCCGCGACGAAATCCGGCTTGCGATTGTGGAGTTGAAAGGCAAGCTTCGCGCAAGTCCGAAGGCAGTAGCCTATCTTGCGGCGGCCGGTCTCCTGGGTTTTTTGGCCGTGGAATGTTTTGTAACCTTCTGCATCGCCGCGTTGGCGATGGTTCTCCCTGTCTGGTTGTCTGCATTGATCGTGGCGCTACTCGCGGCATCCGCCGCCGGTGGCGCTTTCGTAATCGGCAGACTCGCACTGGAGAAGATCGATCCGATTCCCCAGCAGGCTATGGAAGCCTTGAAGGACAACGTCGATTGGGTGAGGGATCGATTGAGTTAGGGCTGGAGCGCACGCCTTTCGCCAGTCTTCCAAAATAGGTGTCTGACGGGGAGGATCGCTCCCTAGCGGTCGCGGCTCTGATCGGAGCCACTGGTACTAATGGGGCCAGTGATTGTGATGGTCCTGATAGTCCTTTAGCCGGACCAGGTCTTCAGCCAGCACTTGTCTGTCGCGCGGCGCCAGGCGCTCATCATTCGATGATTTTCGAATGGAATCGATCACATCGTTCAGGAGACCGTTGTCCCACCGGCCGTGGTCCAGGTCTGCTTGCATCTTGGTCAGCTCTTCCTTGGTTCTTTGAAGACGGGTGCGCTCCCTGTCACTGGCGTGGACAGCGCTCCAGACGTGATCCAGATCGGTTCGAACGTGCATGAAGACGTGGGCGCGCCACCCCTCGCCCCGGTAGCGTTCTTCGCGCTCGTGATACCAATCCTGGGCGAAGACGCTCACCGCCAGCGCTGCCAAAATCAAACATGCTTGGATAATTCTTCTCATGTCCAAACTCCGTAGCAATCATAATGCCTAACAGTGGTGACTCGTAAGGTACGGCATTCCCATGCCTGGACGCGTTTAGTGGCACAATCGTACACAGTGATTACACTTCGCAACCTGGAAAAATTTTACGAAGGCGCATATGGGCGCAGTTACGTGCTGCGGCGAATTAACCTGGAGATCCGCGAGGGCGAATTCGTGACCATCATGGGGCCGAGCGGCGCAGGCAAGTCCACCCTGCTCAGCATCATCGGTATGCTGGATGGCGGCTGGAGCGGCGAATTCGATTTTCTGGGGCACCAGGTGCATCGCATGAAACCGAAAGAACGCGTGGAGTTGAATAAGAAATATATCGGTTTCGTGTTTCAAAGCTATCACCTGATCGATACTCTTACGGTTTACGAGAATCTGGATATCCCGCTCTCCTATCGGAACATCAAGAGCCCGCAGCGCGCAGCCATGGTTTGCGATACGCTTGACCGCTTTCACATTGTGGCCAAACGAGACCTCTTTCCCAGCCAGCTTTCCGGAGGACAGCAGCAACTGGTGGCGGTGGCCCGAGCCGTGATCGCCAACCCGAAGCTCATCCTGGCGGACGAACCTACTGGCAATCTTCACTCGGCTCAGGGCAAAGAAATCATGGAGCTTTTCAAGAAGCTGAACGAAGAAGGAACGACTATCGTTCAAGTTACGCACTCGGAGGTCAATGCGGGATATGGCGACCGCGTGATCCAACTCGCCGATGGCTGGATGGTGAAATGAGCGAGCTACCTTCGCGGATTCTCCGCAAGAAACAAAATACCCCTTAGTTCATCGACGTCCGGAGAGAGCGCACGGCTGCCGGCGGGGAAACGGTTCGCCTTCAAAATGTACGAGAGAACCTCCGCTACCTGATCGTCAGTCAGTGCTCCGGGGCGGTTGGCCGGCATGGTGTACTGAATCTTTTCGAAAAGATCGGCCATGTTCCCCCAATCCCAATCCCTCGCAAAATCACGGCCGCTCAGAGGCGGGGCATCCTCGGAGCCCTCGAGTAATGCGCCATGGCACGAGGCGCAGCGCGCGCGATAAAACAACTCTCCCTCAGTGGCTTGATCCGTGGTGTAGATGCCGGCCCAGGCAGATTTGTAAAGGTCGTCCCATAAGGATTCGCCCGACACCCCCTGGCGGATAAGGCAGAAAAACACCAGCACGAGGACGCTCAGAGCGGCGGACCAGCGGAAACGGCAGATCATCGCGTATCAGTCCGAAATTTATCACGACTGACCGCCTTCGGGTGGACTCAGGAGCCTTTGGGTGTCATTTTCTCGAACAGGTCCCGCCAGGAGGGGTCGAGCGCGGTCCAGTGGTCCGGTTCGCCTTGTTCGGTTTCGGGCAGATAGAGGGAGCCGTGCCCGGATTCGCACAGGAATTCCGTGGTAACCGGGTCGAGCACGCTGGCCCAGGAGCCGATAGTCACAGGCATAGCCAGCAACTGCAGGCATTGTGGGCAGCGGCGGCGCTGATCGGCGAAACTCCACCAGAAAGCCAGCGCGCAGGCAGAGACGAACACGATCCAGAGGATGGTTCCGGCAGCGGCTACGCCCGGCGTATCGGGCGCCCCGGACCCGCCAATCGCCGAGCGGATCTCGACCCAACCCAGCGCTGGAATAGCCACAAGCAGCAGCGTTTTTGCCACCAACAGCCAGCCGTAGCGCCAGCCGTGGCGCAACCGGAAAGGCTGCTGCAGGGCGACAATTACTGCTCCAACCGTGATGCCGAAACAAATGCCAATCAGGTAGTTGGGAAGCTGCGGTTCGGTCACGGCGGTAAACGGCACCACTTCGGGGCGGCGCGGAAGGGGCTTGCGGCCTGTTTTTGCCGCGTTCAGCAGGTCTGTCCGAACGGTTTCGAAGGATGCCCCGGGTTTCATCCGGCCGATAACGGGGATTAGCACGGGCACACCGGGATCGGGCTGCGGGCCGAGATGCAACGGAATCCAAACCGTGATGCGCGGCGAGATCGCCCAAAAAGAATCCGGCAGCACGCCAATGACCTTGTAATCACGGCCTTCAACTTTTAATCGCCGGCCCAGAACGGCCGCGTCCGGACCGAAGAGCGTACGCCGTCCGGTTTCGCTCAGAATGGCTGTATCGCGGTCGTCCGGCTCGAAAATCCGGCCCTCTGCCGCCTTGGTGCCCAACAGAGAGAAGAAATTCGGAGTGACGCGAGCCAGAGGGGCATATGGCTTGTGTATGTAAGCAGCGATGCCGGAGAGCAGGGTTGAGTTGGCTTCCCAGGAGGGTAACACCCATGGCGGTACACCGGCGGGCTGGCCCGCGGTACCGGTAAAACGAATACGAACGAGTCGATCGGGGTCGTTTACGGGCAGCGGCCGGAACAGTGCCCGCGTTCCCGCAAAGCCGTGGCTCGCCACGGCGAGAATACTGAGGACCAAGACCGCGCCGGCGAGCACCGGGCCGGGGGAACGGAGCAGACGCCGCGTCTCCTGGGGGCTGATCCGCCCATGAAACACGTCCACCAGGCAATCCCCACAACAGCGCCGCAGAATTTTGGAATCCACCTCGCCGCGTTGGGCAAGAATCCACGCGTTCCAGAGAACCGCGAGCCATTTGGCGCGCCATTGATTGCGTGCCCGCCCGGGTACGCCCCATGCCGCCGCCCGTACAACAGCCAGACACCACCCAGGGGGGCCAGACGGCGCACGCCGGGACATCCGCAACTCTCCTGTATTCAGCTTAGCGAGTTAGCAACCGGAAAGCTACCTGTCAAAGTACTTCTCATCCTGATTCGATCAGCCGCTGTATCCACAGTCCTACGATTTTTTGTCCACTGGAGGGCATCTGGTGGCCGCCTTCGATCAGATGAAATTCGACATCCGCCGCACGGCGGCGCAGGCGCTCTGCATAACCACCGGTAACCTCCGGAGGATAGTATTCATCGCTGCGCCGGGCTATGTGCAGCACCGAAGCGGCCACTTTTCGGTAATTGCCATTGTCCCAGTCACCGGGCAAGCCTCCACAGATAGCGATTACTCCGCGGAATAAGCCAGTGTAAGTCGCAACAAAACGGTAATTGAGTCCGACTGACTGCGAAAAGCCGCAGAGGAAGGATCGCTCGGGTGGAATTCCGAATTCGCGGCCGGTTTCTTCGGCCACATGGCGCACCATTTCGTGATGGAGGCGGATGGATTCGGAGGGGCGCCGGTTCGTAAGCCAGCCATACCCTACTTCGCGGTTTGCAGCTCCCAGAAAGAACTGGTTCGGGCCTTGCAAAGCAACGATCACAGGTTGTGAATCGAAGAGCCGCGCGGTAAGGTCGAGCATCGCTTCGGGATTCGCCCCGAAACCATGGAGCGTGACTATGAGGGGCGTCTGCGGACCCACGCTCGGAGGCTGGAGCAGCAGGTAATGGCAATCGAGGCGGGCAGGGAAGGTTCGATCCGCCGGAACAGGCATGGTTTGTTTGTAGCACGCCTGTTCGTATCGGAGAACTCCGGGCGAGATCGGTCGTGGGGAAGGGTGGAATTTGCCTCCGAATCCCTTCCCCGCGCCGCCTCCGAAAGTCCTTTGCGGCGGTGTGCTGCCTTACTTGATGGTTCAATGCGAACTGGAGGAAGAAGTCGCGCGTGCCAGAATTAAATATCCATGAACAAGCGGTTGATTTCAGCCATGGGTGCCTATGCGCTACTTGCCGTGCTGGCGGGCTTTACGCTGACGGGGCTGCTGCGCGCCGCGGTCTGGATTTTGATGGCCGGCCTGGCGGCGAAAACGTGGATCGCTTATAAGGCGGGATGGCGGGAATGAGCGATTTCAGCGTTTGCCCTTCGCATTGCGGATCTCTTCCAATCGTTCTGCAATGCGTTTTTCGAGGCCACGATCCGTAGGGAAGTAATACCGCCTGCCGGCGAGCGACGGCGGGAGGCACTCCATCTCGACCACAGCGTCTTCAAACTGATGGGCGTGCTGGTAGCCGGCTCCGTAGCCCCAGGCATTCATATCGCGCGTGACGGCGTTGCGCAGATTCATCGGCACAGGTTCGGCGGTGGTGCGCTGGACGTCCTGTGCCACCGTGTTCATTGCCTGGTAAGCCGCGTCGGATTTGGGCGCCATCGAAAGATAGATCGCAGCCTGCGCAAGCGCCAGGTCGCCTTCGGGAATACCGAGAAAGTGCACGGCCTGCATAGCGGCTACGGCCTGTTCAAGCGCCCGCGGATCGGCAAGGCCAATATCTTCGCTGGCCATGCGGATGAGGCGGCGGGCAATGTACAAACGATCCTCTCCCGCTTCCACCATGCGAGTGAGCCAGTAGAGGGCGGCATCCGCATCGCTCGAACGCACGGATTTATGCAGGGCTGAAATCAGGTTGTAGTGCTCTTCGCCGCCTTTATCGTAGAGCAGCACTTTTCGCTGCATGGCATCCTGCACAGCTTGCGACGTGAGGACGGCGCCAGAGGCGCCTGACAAAGAAGCTCCACCCTCACCGTGAGGAGATGCGGCCGCCGCCGCTTCGAGCGTGTTGTACGCCTGGCGGCCATCGCCATTGGCGTAGATGGCGAGCTGCTCGAGCAACTCTTCCGAAGCTTGGAGGCCGATTACCGGCAGCGCGCGCTCAAGCAGTGTTACGATTTCCGGAACCGTGAGACCGCGCAGAGCATAGACGCGCGAGCGCGACAGCAGCGCGGATATCACTTCGAAGGATGGATTTTCGGTGGTTGCGCCGATGAGGATGATATCGCCCCGCTCGACGTACGGCAGGAACGCATCCTGTTGCGCCTTGTTGAAGCGGTGAATCTCATCAATGAACAGAATGGTCCGGCGGCCCATGCGGTGCAGGCGCTCGGCATCGGCCATCACCGCTTTGATTTCCTTGATGCCGCTGAGCACTGCGCTGAAGGGGATGAACTCGCAGCTCGTGATGCGGGCGATGAGCCGGGCGAGCGTGGTCTTGCCCACCCCGGGAGGTCCCCAAAGAATGATCGAGCTCAGCTCATCCCGCTCGATTTGCCGCCGCAGCGGCTTGCCGGGCCCGAGGATATGCTCCTGGCCCACGAAGTCTTCGAGGCGCTCCGGCCGCATGCGCTCGGCGAGCGGGCGTTTGCCGTCATCGACTGGCCGGAGCGGGGCTGTATCGAACAGGCTCACAATTTGATTATCGTGCCGCGCCGTCTAACCCACCAGCGCCCTCTGCCGGCGAGCTTCATACAGCATGACGCCGGCGGCAATGGCAGCATTGAGAGATTCGACGCCAACGGTCGGAATGGCAACATCCAAAGCCGCTGACCGCAAGTCGCCGCCGACGCCGCGGGCCTCATTGCCGATAATGAGCGCGCAACGGCCGGTGAGATCGACTTGCATCAGGGAGCGCACGCCATCGCGCGCGGGCACACCGGCATACAACTCAATGCGGTTCTGTTTCAGAGCCGCCCGCGCTAGCGCCGTGTCCACTCCATGCAGGAAAGGCACGCGGAACAGCGAGCCGGCCGAGGCGCGCAGAGTCTTCGGATTATAAGGACTCGCCGTCCCCTTCAAAAACATCACGCCACTGGCGCCGAAGGCTTCGGCCGCTCGCACAATGGTGCCGCAGTTGCCGGGATCCTGAAGCTCGTCGAGCACCAGCACCAGAGGAGATCCGCGAAAGAGCTGTTCGAGGCGCCACTCGGGAGGTTTTACCAAGGCAATGATGCCCTGGCTGCTTTCCGTATCTGAAACCGCGCGCAGCAGCGCATCCGGCGCTACCAGTACCTTCGTCCGCCCCAGGCCGCGCACATGGCCTTCCGCCGCCGAGCGCACCGATTCCGCCGCCAGCACCGCCTTCACTTCGCAATCGCTACGGAGAGCCTCTTCGAGGAGGTGGAAAGTTTCGGCAACGCACAAGCCTTCGGAAGTGAGACCACCGCGGGCGAGGGCCCGCCGCACGTCTTTGAGCAGCGGATTGGCCGCGCTGGTTATGATTTCCGGCTTCGCCACTATTAAAATAAGTTACAGCAGATGAGACGGGGCGTTTTCAATGCGCTCGCTATCGCTGTCTCCGCACTGCTGATCTATATTGCGTATCTGGCGGTGCGCATCGGCCAGCAGGCCGGCCGCGATGAGGCCCAACCGGCCGATGTGATCCTGGTGCTGGGCGCGGCCGAATACCGGGGGCGGCCTTCACCGGTGCTGCGCGCGCGGCTAGATCACGCGCTGGCGCTGTACCGCGAGCACATTTCGGCGCGCATCATGACCACGGGCGGGGCGGGCGGCGATCCGGTGTTTACGGAAGGGACCGTGGGCCGCGCGTACCTGATTTCGCAAGGCGTTCCTTCTGAATCCATCATTGTGGAAACCGAGGGCGAAAGCACGGTGCAGTCGGTGACCCTGGCCGCCGAGATTTTGCGGCGCATGGGGCTGCGCTCGGTAGTGGTGGTGAGCGACGGGTATCACATCTTTCGCGTGAAACAGATGCTGCGCGCGAGCGGCATGGCGGCCTATGGCTCGCCGCGGAAGGAGCGCAATCCCGAGCCGCTGCATGAGCAGTGGAACTGTGTAAAACAGGCGATCGGTTACGTGCTTTGGCAGTTCGGAATGCCGGTGTGACGGCTACTTTTCAGCGCGGTTGAAATCGGCGATCTCTCGCGCCTGCCCGGTCACTCGGAGAATGTGCATCCCGGTGTTGGCTCGGTCCACAGCGTAGATGTAGCCGCGGCCATCGACCTCCACATTGTTCGTTTGTATGGCGACTTTGCAGTGCTGCTCTGCGCCCTGGCCAACGCAGCGCTTGTCAGTCTTGTCGGTGATGGCGGGGATATAGTAACCGACTTCTTTGGGAAAGAACGGGTCGCGGACATCGATCGCTCGCACGCCGGCGTTAAAGTGGGCGATGAATAGAATGCGGTTGTAATATACGGGAGCGAAGCTCTCGTTTGAGGAGTGCGTGCCGAAGCGCCCGCCGGCGGCGCAGAAATTGCCGCTCGCTTCGGGGACGGTCCACGTGGAAGCGCCGACCGGCTTGGTTTCGGTGGTGATATCGAAGAAGCGCACCATTTGGCGGTATTCGAGGCATTCGTTCGGGCCGGTCTCGCCGACTAGAGCGATGAAGTCCTTCACTTTGCCGTTACGCTGTTTGGCGAATTCGGCAAGCGGCACCTGGAGCAGCGGGTAAGCAGTGTGCGCGCCAATATCGTCGGGCAGATCGACACGCGCGATTACCGGATAATTCAAGTTCTCTTCGGTGGACTCCTTGGGGCCGTTGAGCAGCTTTTCGCGGTCGACGATTTCCAGAATGCCGTCGCGGGCGTTGTCGTAGGCGAAGTAGACGCGATTGCCCTTTGGTCCGGTGGAGATGGGGCCGTGGAGACCGCCGGGCGTCGGACCCTTCGCGCCGGGCTGCTGGCCGGGGAGGCCGAAGTTGCGGATGAAGACGGGGTGCGTGGGATCGCTTAGGTCGTAGATCTGGGCCATGCGCTGGGTGCGCCAGCCGATCACACCGGAGACCAGATAGGCGACACCGGAGTCGCATTCCCACCAGCTTTTGTGCGTGTCGCGGAGGCCGCTGACGATCACATTGAGACGGTTGGGCTTGGCGGGATCGGTGACATCCCACATTTCATGGGCGCTATTGCCGAAGCTGCGCAGCATGTAGAACCGGCCCTTTTGCGCGTGCGGGAGATCGTCGCCGCTACACACGCGCACCATTTGGGCGCCGCCGGCGTCGCCTCCGCCGGTTTGAACCAACTCGCCCGGGATGTGCGCGAGATATTTAGGCTTCGCAGGATCGGTGACGTCCAGGATGGAGGTGCCGTTGGGCTCGTTTTGACCGGTAAGCGGGTTCGGCTCGACGCCGGCGTGATGACCGACGTAAGCAATCCATCGGTCGCCCTGTTTTTGAATGACGGGCTGATAGGCGCTGCGGGCCTGCAGGTCGTTGTAGCCGACCAATTCCATGTTGCTTTTGCGCTCGGCCGATTGCGCGGCAAGCAAATGGGCCAATGCGAAGGCGACGGTGATGGTATATTTCGAGGACATGGGTCCCTCCGGCGTATCTGCAACGATACACCATTTCGGGTCCTTGCAATCCCTGCACGCGAATGACGCGCTAATGTGCGCCCGAAGCTAAGAGAAAAATCAGAGAATCTCTTGCGGCGAGAAGGGGCATTCGGAAGGCGGCTCGACCCGATATTCCGCGCTTACCGTCGCTGCGGCATCTCGATAGCACGCCTGAATGAAATCCGGAGTAACGCGGCGTTGAAGACTGGGGCTTTGCCTAAGCAAGGACGCGAGTTCGCGCTTTTGGCGCAGAATCGAGGCTCGCCACCCATTTTGGTTGTATTCCAGGATCAAGCCCTGCGCCAACCTCAGCTTGAGCAGGTGTTCCAGAATCTGCGTGATCCGGCTCTCCAGCTCGCGCGCATTGTTCTTGCCCATGTCCTCGATTTCGTCGGCAAGGTGTTCCGCGTCCAGCTCATCCAGCCGGCCCGTGCGCAAAACGTCGGCCATTTTCAAGGTCCAGAGATAAAAGTCCTCATCGTAGAGAGTTAGGGGGCCAGGCATGGGGTTCCTCTCCGACAGTTTAACGGCTTCAGGCGCGCGCGGCAGTGCCCGAAAGCTCGGCTCGCACGATGCGCGCGCCTTCCACCAGCGCCCTCAATTTGCCCAAGGCCGATTCGCGCGGCAAGTACTTCAGACCGCAATCGGGCGCGATCACCAGCCGGTCCGCGGTGACATAAGGCAGGGCGCGGCGGATGCGTCCGGCGACCGTCTCTGGTGTCTCCACTTCGTGGGTGCCCAGGTTCAGCACGCCCAAAATGATGGTCTTGCCGCGAAGTTTTTCGAGCACCGAACAATCGAGTGAGGGCTGTGCCGTTTCGACCGAAACCTGCTTCACCGGCGTATCGGCGAATTCTTCCAGGAACGCATAGCCCGCGGGTTTGCCCTTCACGATGTGGCCGTAGCCGAAACAGATATGCACGGCCGTAGTTCCTTCGATGCCCGCAATCGCCCGCTGGAACGCTTTCAAACCGTAGGCGCGAGCCTGTTCGGGACGCGCTTGCATATATGGTTCATCTACCTGCACAATATCCGCTCCGGCGGCTAATAGGTCTCTGATCTCTTCGTTCACCGCCGCGGCGTAATCGAGCGCCATGGCGTCGTCAGCCGGGTAGTAATCGTTCTTCGCTTGCTGCGCCATAGTGAACGGGCCGGGCACCGTGATCTTGATCGTGCGGTCCGTGTTGGCGCGCAGAAATTGCACGTCGCGCACTTCGACCGCGTGCTTGCGGCGGATCTTGCCCACCACGCGCGGAACCAGCACCTGCTGGCCTGAACGGCTGATTACCGTTCCGGGGTTATCGAGGTCGACGCCTTCGAGCGCGGTGGCGAAGCGGTTGGAGTAGCTCTCGCGGCGCATTTCGCCGTCGGTGAGAATATCGATTCCGATGCGCTCCTGATCGCGAATGGCGAGCAGGGTAGCGTGGTCCTGGGCCTGTTCCAGCCATTCGGGAGCCACCCGCCACAGATCGCTCATGCGGACGCGGGGCGGCATATTGCCGGCCAGCATGTCGCGGTTGAGCAGCCAATCGGGCTGCGGCAGAGAACCAACCAAGGTGGTAGGAAGCAAGGTTTGCATGGAAGGTTTTAGTATAAGACAGATGAAGCATTTCGCAGCGGCGCCGCTGGCCGTGTCCCTGGCGCTAGCTGTGCATTCAGGGAAGCCCAGCCGACGCTGGACCTCATGGCCACCATGCAGAACTTCTGCCAGGCGCTGGGCGTGACCTGCGAATATTGCCACAGCGCGCCCCGGGGCGGCGGTCTGGCGGAGCCGAAAAAAGACGTAGCCCGCGCCATGATGGCAATGACGCGGGATATCAACAGCAAAATCGAAACTGCCACGGGGAAGCCCGCAAGCGAAGTCACTCGCGTGGAGTGCGTGACTTGCCATCACGGTGTGGCGATCCCGCGGCAACTGAACGAAATCTTATCTCGGACTGTCCGGGAAAAAGGTGTAGCCGCGGCGGTGGCACAATACCGCGAGCTGAGGAAGCAATACTTCGGGGGCCAGAGTTACGATTTCAGCGAGGGCATGTTGCTGACATTGGGCCAACAACTCACTGCCTCAAAACCCGACGACGCCATCGCCCTGCTTCAACTGAACGTGGAGTTCTACCCGCAATCGGCCCGCAGTTACGCGGCGCTCGGCTACGCTTACACGCGCAAGTTCGATGATCGAACGGCCACGAAGTATCTGGAGAAGGCAGTTGCGCTCGATCCGGACAACGGCGTCATCCAGGGGCAGCTCGAGCAATTGCGCAGTTATCAACGGAGAAAGTAGTCTGAAGCGCCTAGTTCTATGGCCGCACGAGTTTCTCTTCGCGGATGGACCGCTCCCTGGCGGTCGCGGCTCAGAACTCCGCGCTGCGCGCGGTGTGCGAAACCGGGTGGTTACGGGACTAGTCTGCTTATTGTTGTTATCGTGCTGCAGCTTGAGGGCACAGGACGCGGTTCCGGTCGTTCTGATTTCTATCGACACACTGCGGGCCGATCACCTGAGCGCTTACGGCTACAGTAAGCTACGCACTACAAATATCGATTCGTTTGCAAGCGGCGGCACCCTCTTTTCGGCCATCGATTCACAGATACCGCTGACGCTGCCGTCTCACACCTCCCTATTCACCTCCACGTATCCATTTGCTAATGGGATAGAAGAAAACGGGGAGCGCGTCCCGGCCGGTGCGGTTACCTTGGCCACGGTGCTGCGCGCGCACGGATATCGGACCGCGGCATTTATCGGCAGCGTCTTGCTCGACCGGCGGCTGGGTCTTGACCAGGGGTTTGAGATTTACGACAGTCCCTTTGCTCTCTCGGGCGAATCGCAAAATCCGTATTCCATGCGGGTGCGGCGCGATGGCGCGCTGGTCTTGCGGGCGGCGCGGCAATATCTGGAAGGCCACCGCGGACAAAGGGTATTTGTGTTTGTGCACCTGTTCGATCTCCACGCCCCATACGCGCGGGCGGCCGATCCGGATGCGCTGCCCGAAGCTGCCGGTTACGATACGGAGCTGGCTTACGTCGATCAGTTGATAGGGCACTTCCGGCAAGCCCTTGTGGCCGGCGGCTGGTGGGACCGCGCGCTCATCGTGCTGCTTTCCGATCACGGCGAAAGCCTGGGAGATCACGGCGAAACCAGTCACGGCTACTTTGCATACCAAAGTACGTTGTGGGTGCCGCTGGTGATGCACTGGCCGAAGGGGCGAGCGAACCGTCCTGCGCGCATCGATCGCCCCGGAGGATTGATCGATGTCGCTCCGACGATACTCGACTTCCTCGGCATTCCACGTCCGGCACCTTTCTCGGGCGCGAGCCTTCTGGCGGAAACGGGCGCGCATCCGGTGGCCAGCGAGGCCGTATATGCGCAGGATGCGTTCCGTTGGGCGCCTCTGCGGAGTTTGCGCGACGGCTTCTACCAATTCATCGATGCGCCTAAAGCCGAACTCTACGACTTGCGTGCTGATCCAGGCGAGCAAACGAATGTGGCGGCTGCGCATGCGGCGGAAGTCGTCCGATTGCGCACCGAGATGAAGGCCGTTTGGACGAGCGCGAAACGCATTTCACCGCCCGCCGCACGGCGGAGCTCTCTCGAATCGCTGGGATACGTCGGGGCCTTCGAGCGGCGCGGGGGGAACCGGCCTGCGCCCGATCCGAAAGACCGCCTGGCGGAATACAAATTGTTTCAAAGCGGCCTGGCGGCAATGTACGGTGGCCAGGCCAATACGGCTGCAGCGCGCTTCCGCAAGCTGATTGCGCAGGATCCGCAAAGTATTATGGCGCGCTACTACTTGGGAGAGGCGTTGCTCCGGTTGCAGCAACCGGCTGCGGCGATTCGGGAATGGAATGCCGCCGTGAGACTCGATCCGGAGTACGAATCCTTGTATCTGGCGCTAGGCGAAATTTGGATGGAGCGGCGCGATTACTCGCGGGCTGAGACGTATTTCCTGCAAGCTTCCACGCTTGCTCCGTTCGATGCCGATGCATTTCGCGGAGTGGCGCTTGCTGAAGATGCAATGAAGCAGAACGAACGCGCGGCGGAGCATTGGCGCAAGGCGTGCCAGCTTGAGCCGGAATTTGCGGAGTGCGGCAGGCAACGGCGGCAGCCATGAGCCAGAGTCTTACAGCAACGGGCGAGGCGCCGGGCGGAAGCCCGGCGGCAGGGCAGAAGCCCTGGCCCCACACTGCCTGGCTGTTTGTGCTGGTGGCGGTTGCCATTGTTCGGCTCTGGGGCACCCCACTGTTTTCCAGCTTCTGGGTGGATGAGATGGGCACGGTTTTCGTGGTCGAGCATGGCGCAAACGATCCTACGTTGAAGGTCGCGCCGCAGGTGCCGGTGTCCATTTATTACGTCTTGCCTGCCATATCGCACAGATTGCTCGGCGCTTCCGAATTCGCCTGGCGCCTGCCGTCACTAATCGTTATGGTCGTGGCTCTGATATTGATCGGACTCATCGCCTCACGCCTGATTCATCCCGATGCCGGATGGTTTGCTGTCTTCGCCTGTTTTTTCCTCCGCGATTTCAACTTCGAAGCCGCCGACGCGCGGCCTTATGCGCTCGCCACGTGCATCACAGCGGCGGCGTTATATTTCCTGATTCGCTGGCTCGATCACGCTCGCTGGCGCGATGCCCTGGCGTTCGGTATTCTGGCCGCCCTGCTCTGGAGAGTCCATCTGACCTTGTGGCCGATCTATGGGCTGTTCGCCATTTATGCGGCAGCCAGGATCTTGCGTCACGAGACTGCGGTGAGTTGGGGGCGCGCGGTTCTGGTCTTTCTAGCCATCGGTGTCCTGCTCGTTCCCGTAGCGTTCACCGCGCTGGAAATTTTGCGCGGGGCGAAAGCACACGTGGTGGCCGACGATCCGGACGGCGGGGATTTAAGCCGCGCGCTTCGTTTGAGCCTCATCGTTCCGATGTGCGCGGCCGCGGCGCTGGTGGCACGCTGGCGAGGCTGGTCTCCGGCGCGAAAAATCGCCTCCGCGGATGCCTGGACACTCGTTCTGGGTTGGTGGCTGGTACAACCGCTCGCCATTTACCTCTTCTCGAAAGTGACCGGTAATAGTCTGTTCGTGCCGCGCTATCTGTATGTAGCCATGCCCGGAGCGGTGCTCACGGGAACCCTGGCCGCCGCTGCCTTTGTGCCTCCATCGCAATGGAGGAACTTGGCGTTGGCAACCGGCATTCTGGCCGTGGCGTGCATGGGACGGTGGACCCGTCCCGTGTTGAATCACAGCGGTTCGGACTGGCGTGCCGCCTCGCAGGCTTTGGAGAGGGCGGCAGGTGGACAGCGAGCGCCGGTGGTTTGCCCAAGCCCGTTCATCGAGGCGCAGTGGCCAGTCTGGTATCCGGATTATCCGATTGAGAGCTTCCTCTATTCGCAGTTGCTCTTCTATCGCGTGCCGGGGAAACTCTACGGTTTTCCCTTCAGCGCTTCCCCGGACGCATCCGAATTCGCCGCCAGGCTTGCGCGCGGCGAACTGGCGCGGGCCGGGCATTTCTTCATCTATGGCAGCGACCGCAGCGCGGGGTTCTGGCGGGCGTTTTTCAGCGCGCGGCCGGAATTTTCCACGTGGTATGAGAGGCAGATTGGCTTGTACGGCGATGTGGAGGTGGACGAGTTTTCGGTAAACCCGCTCGCTACCGGCGCGCCTGTCCAGCGCGTGCCCGCTGAGCCTCAATTGCCTGTTCCAGGCGGTGCCTCGGCAGCGGGTCATTAGGATTTTCGGCTACAACCTGCCGCAGATTTGCGATCGCGGCACTCAGGTTTCCTCTTCGGAGTTGCGCGTTGGATACGGTCGATCAGCAAGTTGGCATGATGGACCAGGTTCGGTCCCCCGCCCGGACGGATCTCCACGGCGCGGACATAGACGGGAGAGGGCCGGTTCGGCTTCAAAACGAAATTCCAGTACACATCGGGCCCGGCAGCGGGCACTTCATAGGCGGCCGGCGCTCCCAGGACCATATCCGGCGTGCCGAGCTGCCAGCCTGCTGGAAAATTGGGCGGCGCGGGGATCTGGGCCGCGGGGCCTTCCGGCGCTCCTGCAGCAACCCAGTCGGAGATCGTCTGGATTTCGGCGGCGCTAAGGCTGCGCTCGCCTTCGAATGGGACACTCCCCGATTCCGGTAACCAGGGAGGCATGTAGCGGTTGCGGGTAACGGCGGCGATTTGCGCCGCGAGTTTGCTGACGTCGCCGTACGCAATTAGCGGAAAGGGTGCTGTCCCGCCGGAGTGGTGGCATGGAGCACAGGCGCGGTAGACGATCGGCGCGATATCGTGGGCAAAATTGGCGGCGTAGGCTGAACCGGCCAGTACCCAGGTGGAGGCGGCGATCCGCACCCGCCAGCGCAAAGCAAGACTCACTTTTCAGCATACAGCCTTCCTTTGAGGCACACTGTGGCTGTGTTTTCACGGGATTGACCGCTGGAAATTGCAAGACATACAATAGTTGCAGCGTTAAATTAGAGCGGTGAGCCGTATGAACGTGACACGCCTTGCGCTATCGTGCGTTTCCATAGGTTGTCTGGCAGGCGCTGGTCTGGTGCTTTCAGCCGCGGACCAATCCAATTCCAATTCTTCCAGTTCCAGCGACAAGCCCAGAGAGACCATTGCCAAGCCTCTTTCCGAAAAGCAGAAGAAGAAAAAAGAGGAGCAACTCCGCAAGGAGTTGGAAACCCCCTACAAGAAATGGCTGAATGAGGACGTCGCGTACATCATCACGGATGAAGAGCGCGCGGCTTTCAAACGCCTGCAAACGGACGAAGAGCGCGAGCAGTTCATCGAACAGTTCTGGCTACGCCGCGACCCCACTCCGGACACGGTAGAAAACGAGTTCAAAGAAGAGCACTACCGACGCATTCAATACGCCAACGATCATTTCGCGTCGGGTATTCCCGGTTGGAAGACAGATCGCGGACGCATTTATATCGTGTTTGGCCCGCCGGACGAGCGCGACGAGCATCCATCGGGCGGCACGTATGAGCGGCCTCCAGAAGAAGGCGGCGGCGAAACCACCACCTATCCGTTCGAAGATTGGCGCTACCGCTACATCGAGGGAATAGGCAACGATGTGAACATCGAATTTGTCGATCCGACGATGACCGGCGAATACCACATGACAATGGACCCATCCGAAAAGGACGCGCTCACCTACGTGCCGGGCGCGGGCTTGACGCTAATGGAGCAATTGGGGCTCTCGGACAAGACGCAGCGCTTCAACCGTACTGATGGCACCCACATGGGAACTCCGCTTGGAGGCACCCAATCGGCTGCTTATGACGAGTTTACCCGCCTCGAGCAGTTCACCAAGCTGCAAAAGCCGCCGGAGGTCAAGTTTAAGGATCTGGAGTCGCAAGTCAACTCGAAGATCACGTACAACATTCTTCCGATGACGGCACGGGTGGATTATTTCCCTCTCACGGATGCCTCGTGCCTCACCAACATCACCCTGCAATTCAACAATAAGGACCTGCAGTTCGCTTCAAAGGAAGGCGTGCAGAAGGCCACCGTGGATATTTACGGGCGGATCACAACGATGACCCGCCGCGTGGTGCAGGTATTTGAAGATACGGTGGAGGCGCCCGTCCCGGTTCAAATGCTGCAGGCCGCCTCCCACCTCCGACAGATCTATCAGAAGACGATTCCTCTGGCCCCAGGGACCTACCGGCTTAACGTGGTAGCGAAGGACGTCGTGGGCGGGAACATAGCCAATTACGAACTGCGCCTGGATGTGCCGCGGACCGATCCCGATAAGCTGAGCACCAGCACGCTGGTGTTGGCCGATATCATCGAGAAGGTTCCGACCAAGAGCATCGGCGCCGGGCAATTCGTGCTTGGGGATGCCAAGGTTCGGCCGCGCGTCGACGAAACGTTCAAACAGGACGAGAAGATGGGCATCTACCTGAAGTTGTACAACTTCGAAGGGGACGAAAAGACCCACAAGCCGGCCGGCCAGGTGCAATACGAGGTGTTCAAGAAAGGCTCTAATGAACCGGTTCCAGGATACCAGTTCACCGAAGATGTGACCCAGGTGCCAAATGCATCGGCATCCTCGGTTACGCTAGAAAAATTACTGCCCTTAAAGGGCTTGGCCCCCGGGCAATACGAGATCCGAATTAAGGTAACGGACAAAAACCGGAATCAGATCGTCACCCCCTCGGCCCAATTTACGGTAACCTAAACGATAGCGGGAAGTTGAGGTGTGATTGTGCCCCGCAAACTTGAATGTGCGCCCAAGGCGCGGTTCCCCGTGCGAACCTACCTATCGAGTTGCCTCCTGATCTCGAGTGCGGCGTGTTTGCTGGCTCCCAGCGCATCGTGGGCCGGTGACACCGCTCTCAAATCCCCGGTGAAGCTCTCCGGAGCCATCGGCGGGAGGGTAACGAATTCCGCCGGCCTTCCGCAGATGGGGGCCTCGGTGGTTTTATACAACCGCCAGGACCGGGCGTTCGACAGGGTCGTCACCGATGAGCGTGGCGAATTTCGGTTTCCACGCTTATTCCCGGATGTTTATGCGGTTCGAGTGACTCTTGCCACATTCGTTCCTGCTCTGAAACGGGACATTCTGGTTCAGCCGGGAATGCGGGCCTTGCTCAACGTCAGTCTGAATACGCTGTTCAGTTCGATTCAAGTGGCCTATCCGCCTGCGGGCGGCGCCGCTTTGATGAATGAGGATTGGAAGTGGGTGCTGCGCAGCGCCTCCTCCACGCGGCCGGTATTGCGATTTGACGATGGAAGCGGCTTGGCGACTTCCGGAAAAACCTCGCAAGGGCCGCGGTTCTCGGATGCCCGCGGGCTTTTGCAGCTTTCCGCGGGGGATGGACCACTCGAAACCGGAACGGCGAACCAGGCCGACTTGGGAACGGCATTTGTTTTGGCCACGTCGGTTTTCGGAAACAACCATCTGGAGTTGAGCGGCAACGTAGGCTATGGCGCGCAAACCGGTGTGCCCGCCACCGCCTTCCGGACCTCCTACACCGGAACCGGCGGTCCAACGGTTTCCGTCACTATGCGACAGATCTATCTCCCTGGCAAGCCGGGCGCCTTGGGCTTCTCCGACGCTGCCTCGCCGGCGCTGCGGGCAGTATCCGCCAGCGTGGACCAGCGCACCGAACTTACAGAGGACACCACGGTGCAGTATGGTTTCACCATGGACTCAGTGGCTTTTGTCGGGGACCGTGTGACTTATATGAGTCCGTACTTCCGCCTCGCCTATTCACCGGGCGGGCGCGGGATTTGGTCCTTTGCATACACCTCCGGCAATGCGCGTCCCGATTTGGGGTTTGGCCAGGGAGACACTCTCGGCGAAGATGCGGAACTCCAGCGCGATTTGGGTTCGGTCGGGCTGTTCCCCCGCACCTCGTTACTGAACGGTCAGCCGAGAGTGCAGCGCGGCAAAGAAATGGAATTATCCTATGCGCGAAAGTTCGGCTCGCGGACGGTTAAGGTATCCGGCTACCGGGAGGCCGTAACGGATGCGGCACTCTCGCTTGTGGGACCGGGAGCTTTGTACAACAGCGAGGACCTGCTGCCGGACCTGTTTACCGGCAATGCGATATTCAACGCCGGCAACTATAGCTCGTCGGGGTACAACGCGGCGCTCACGCAGCAGATTGGGCCGAATGTCAGCGCGACGGTCCTGTACGGCATCGAACCGGGGCTGTCGGCAGCCACGCAGGATCTGGTCAGCAATAGCCCGGACGAATTGCGGTCGATGATCCGCGCCAGCCACCACCAAGCCGTGACGGCCCGAATCGCGGGCGCTTCCCCTTGGACCGGCACCCGCGTGATCGCCAGTTATCAGTGGGTAGCCGAGAACGGCTGGTTAAATCTGGGCAACTTGTATAGCACGGAGGCGGTGCGGCCGCTGCCGGGCCTCAATATCTTCATCAAGCAGCCTATCCCGGGATTGCCCTGGCGGGTGGAGGCCACGTGCGAATTGCGGAACATGCTGGCGGAAGGCTATCTGCCGGTTGAGAATGTGGGCGGGTCTCCGGCGTTGCTGGTCGCCACACCGCGCGGCCTTCGCGGCGGTTTGAGTTTCACCTTCTAAGCTTGACCTTCTGATTCAGCCGCGAGCGCCTTGCCATGCCGCAGCTTGTAGAGCTTCGCCCCCAATTCACCGATGACGAAATCAAGCTCCTGCTGGTGGCAGTGCGCCAGATGCGCCGCACCTTTGTGGCGGCGCGGAAGCAACGGACGAAGGTAAGCGGAGAAGCCCCTCCGCTCGATACCTACGAAGCACTCTACGACCAGCTCTATGAGAAGCTACGGTCGCTGGCCGGGCCGATCCCCGAAGTCGTGGAAGACGCTCTGGAGTAGTGGCAACCCGCTCCCTTACGGTCGCGGCTCGGATCGGAGCCACGAAAGAGATCCGTTACCTGCTTTGTTCGCCAGGAGATTCTTGTAGATCCTGCCATCCTTCATGATCAGAATGAAGTTCGTGGCTGGGTCCTCAATGAGCTTAATGTTTTCCAGCGGGTTGCCATTGACTAACAGAAGATCGGCAAGGGCTCCCGGTTCGATCACGCCCAGCCTGCCGGGATAGGGATTGATGAACCCGGAAAGAGCCAGCAACTCGCCGTTATCCCCAGTGGCCATCTTGAGCGCTTCGGCAGGCGTGTACCACCGGGTCAGCTTCGCGAGCTGGGCTCCTTGCCGGTTGGTAAGCTTGGCGTCAAATAATATGTCGGTACCGAAGGCAGTCTTGATTTTATACTTCCTGGCCAGCTTGTACGCATTGTCCGTTCCGGCGAAGACCTGCAGCGCCTTCTGGCGGGACACAGGATTGACCAGCGGACTTGCGTCCTGATCGTTCAGAAAAGGCTGCAAGCTCCACCAAATGCCCTTAGCGGCGAGCAGCTTGGCGGTGGGCTCGTCGATCAGATGACCGTGCTCGATGCATTTGACACCAGCGGCCACTGCTTGTTGGATGGCGCGAGGAATATACGCATGGACGGTCACATAGGTGCCCCAGTTTTCGGCCGCCTCGACCGCAGCGCGAATCTCGGGTTCGGTGAACTGCGTGGATTCGATCGGATTGTAAGGAGAGGCGACGCCTCCGCCAGCCATCAGCTTGATCTGGCTGGCGCCATGCCGCAACTGCTCCCTGGCTCGCAACCGAACTTCATCGGGGCTGTCGGCAATGGCCGCCACACCTTCGACCTCGGAGTGGCTAAGCGGACCGCCGAGCGTGCGCGGGACTTCGAAGGGGAACCGGAAATCTCCGTGTCCCGAGGTTTGCGAGATGAATGCTCCCGAAGGATAGATGCGCGGGCCCATTATGGCACCCTCGTCGATAGCACGCTTGAGCCCGAACACCGGGCCACCCATATCGCGTACAGTGGTAAACCCCCGCATCAGCGTTGCTTCGGCCTGACGGCCAGCCAACAGATGGAGGTAGGAGGCGTCGGCGGTCATGAGGACCATCTGGGGCACCGCTGCCATGAAGGCATGCCAATGCGCGTCGATGAGGCCAGGCATCAGCACTCGGCCTTGGCCGTTGATGACTGTGGGGTTTTCGATAGTGCTGACGTCGATGGGGGATGTCGAAACGCGCTCGATCGTATTCCCTCTAACCAACACGCTGGAGGGAGGGGAGAGGGTGGTGTTCCTGCCGTCGAAAACCCGGACATTCAGAAACAATGTTGCGTTTTCCACCGCCGGCCGTGGGTTCAGACCGATTGCGGGTGGGTGAATGTCCAGATCGCCAATTTGCGCTTGCATGGCTAGGCAGGCTCCTAGGGCGACAGCCGCGCGCGCGGCGAATCTCATCTGCTCCATGGTGTTGTTCGATGCCGTCGAAGGAAAACCGCTCTATTTTTTGGGTAACGTTGGCGACCGACGGTCGCGGCTCCGATCGGAGCCGCGAGCGTAAGCGGTTGTCAATTGTGCCGGAACTGCAGGTGGCTGGCCGCCGATCTCGAATCCCGCTGGAATCGAGGCCGAGTCCGCAGTTTGTTACTGGGATGCGCCACCCGGTTCTGCTTGCGCAGCGATGCCGTGCTGCCGGCTGATCCAATCGGCACGACGATCTCGGAGTTATAGGAATCGGGTCCTGCAATATCCAGGTACTCGTTCCCGCTAGTGACGTTCGTCGGCACCTGGATGTTCATCTGGTATCCGCCTCCGGCGGCGGATTGCGATCCGGCGAAGGCGATGTTCGCGGTCAGAGTACCGTTTGTCGGATCCTCGAAATACGCCGCAAACGATTGTGTCGCATTCTGCCCGCTGAGTGTGCCTAACCCCGTAAGGTAAACAAGTATGGTTTCGCCCGGCACTATCGGGTGGGACGAAGTCACCATGGAGTAATCGGCGTGCTGAAGCGCCGCCTGAGTAAGACTGTTGAAGACCCCCGGCTGCGTTTCTCCCACAAAGTTGGTTACGATATTGGAACTTCCGCTGCCGTTCACGACCTGAAGCGAGGCGATGGATGTGTTGATTCCAATTGGTATAACAGCATTGATTTGGGTCTTGCTCACGTATGCGATTGGCGCCGCCGTTCCGTTAACCATTACCTGAGTGCCTCCCAGAGTGGTGGGCAGCGTCAAGTCCGTCGCTGTCGTGGAAGCCAGGTTCGAGCCATAAATGGAGATCAACTCGCCGGGAGCAAACTGCGCGGTAAATGGCGCAGAACTTCCCGAGTTCAGCACGCCAGTCGGATAAATATACACTCCCGAGGGAGTGAAGGTTGGCGCTTGGACCAGAACGGCAAATCCCAACTGCGCGCCTGAAGTGAAGATGGTGGGCGAGCCAATGCCAATCGCGCCATTATCGGTGAATACGTACTGATTGAAGCTGTCACTGTACTGCCCGTTGGATAAGGCGAGCGTATCGAGGTAAGTGTAGTCGGAAGCGAAGCCATTCCCGAACAGCGCATCATCGAGCCGCTGGTGACCTACAACCTCAGTTGGGCTGCCGATGCAGCTTCCGGTGCAATATGCTCCGTAGTACGACTGTAAATCGGCGTATGGACTGCTGCCGGAAAGTGTCGAATCATCTACCAAGGCGCCGGCCTGATAATACAGTCCGCTGAAGTTATTGCTGTTTGACGAGTTTGTCCGGACGCCGACAATCATGTCCCATACATTGGGTGACCCGCCTACTACAAAATTTCCGTCGGGAGAAAAATAAAGGTATTTCTGACCGGCAATCAAGGCAGTGTTCGCGTTACCACTCGATATATCGTTGCTACTCAGGGTCCAAACCGCGGCGCCATTCTGGAAGCTATACGAAGTAGACGCTACGGACTGCGTGGTTTTCGTGGTGCCGTTGCCCGCAATGTACCCTGAGGCTGTAAATCCCGGGATATTGCCGCTCCCGTTCGGCGTCATCTGAAATGTGCTTCCCCTGGAGTACAAGATGCCCTGGCCACCCGAATTGGAGGCTTCGAGATTCAGAGTCAGGTCCAGATCGAACATGGTGTACGTGCCCTGAAACGAAGAATTCGTCAGCGGCGTTGACCCTACCGGAACCGCGATAAATACGTCGTTATAGCAGGGATTGTTTCCGTTCTGGCAGGAAATGTTTTCGGTCGAACTCGCAATGAAGATCCCGTTCGAGACGAGGCCGTAGACTTCATCGCTGGTGATCAGGCTATCCAGAAAGCCGTAGCCGTTGGCCGCGATCGAATAGGTTCCAGAGGTCGGATACTGGCAGGAATTGCTGGATTGAGTTACCGTGCAGATGCCGTTGGCACCCGAATCGTTGACCTGCACGCTCGAAACCGTATATTGACCATTCCCGTTAAAGCTAAGCGTTCCAAACACGGAGACGGCTTCCCCGACGTCTCCCGATTGGTCGGTCACGGCCCAGATTACCTGCCGAAAATAATAGGTGCCGTTCAAAAGCTTGTTGCCGCTGGTATCCCAGTTCTGGGCAGCGGCCTGGAAGCCGGCAAGAAAGGGCAAGAGCCACGCAATCAACTTTAACTTGTTCATATATTCGTTATTATGGATGCCGCGACGGCGTACTGCCGTTACAGCAATTCTATAGGAAGTTCCATCAGCCGCCGCGGAAGTTCCCAAACCCCTGCCTTGACAGCGTAAGCCCGGAGACGATATACGAAATAAACATGAAGTGGAACCTCCCTTTGTGGGGCGTGGTTGTCTTGCTGGGCGCGGCGCAAATGCCCGCTTTGGCGCACCACTCCTTCGCCGCCGAATACGACAAGGAAAAGCCGCTCAAATTCACCGGCACCGTCACCAAATTCGATTTGACGAATCCGCACTCGTGGATTTACATCGACGTGATGCAGCCGGACGGGAGCGTCGTGAATTGGGCATTCGAAACAGCCTCGCCGAGCAACCTCTACCGCCGCGGCTTTCGCAAAGACACCATCCAGCCGGGCATGAAGGTGACGATCGAAGGCTTCGGCGCTAAGGACGCCACCCACACCGGCAACGGCCAGCGAATCACGATGCCGGACGGCAAGCAGTTTGTTCTGGGAACCGAAGAGAATCCCGGTTAGAAGAAAGATCCCCGATGCGAATGCGAATCCGGCTTTGGATGATCTGCGGCTGCTTTAGTCTCTGCGCAACCGCTCAAACGTACAAACTGCCGCGCACGCCGGATGGCGTGCCCGACCTGCAGGGAATCTGGCAAGTGCGCAACGCCGCCTCCTTCGACGTTAGCGAAGTCGCGGAGGGCCACGAGATCCCGTATCGCGCCGATGCCCTGGAACGGGAGCAAAAGGGCGACCGCGTCGATCCCATCGCCCATTGCGCCATGCCGGGCGTTCCGCGGATTACCTACATGCCGTTTCCGTTCGAGATCCTTCAGCGGCCTCAGACCGTGGTTTTCGTCTACGAGTACCTGCACAATCACCGCATCGTGCACACTACGCCGCGCGAGCACCTCGAGGGTATCGATTTCTGGAACGGAGATTCAGTGGCCCGGTGGGAAGGCGACGCCCTGGTGATCGACGTGACCAACCTGGGCGATAAGACGTGGCTCGATTCAGCGCGGCATACCCACAGCGATCAGTTACACGTCGTGGAGCGCTACACCCGCACGGGACCGGATACGCTTCATTACGAGGCCACGCTCGAAGATCCCAAGACGTATACCAAGCCCTGGAAGATCAGCATGCTACTACATCGAAACACGGAACCGGGCTTTGAGTTGCGCGAACAGGAATGCACCGAAGGCGACGACGGCCGCGCCATTCAGCCCTTCTACCGACCGGCCCCGAAAGGCGATCCGCTGGAGTTCGTACGCACGTACCCGAAGGAGGTTTCGAAATGAGGGCAATCCTGCTATGCCTTTTGACCCTCCCGCTGGCCGCACAATATGCTCCACCAAAAACGCCGGAGGGCCTTCCCGATCTCGAAGGCATCTGGCAGCCCCGCACCTCAGGCGCCGCGTATTCGATCCTGCCCCATCCCGCGGGCTTTTTCCTGGGCGCCGAATCAAAGACGGGCGTGGTGGAAGGCGGTGTCCTCCCCTATCAACCCTGGGCGGCGGAACAGGTGAAGCAACTCACGCAACACATGGAACTCGATCCCACCGGCCACTGCCACTATGAGGGTGTTCCGCACGCCATGTATTTCGGCTTCGAGCTTTTCGAAACCCCCAAGCAGATCGCGATTCTGCACGAAAACATGCACGCGTGGCGCATCATCTATATGGATGGCAGCGGGCACCCGAAGGATTATCAGGCCTGGATGGGCGATTCGCGCGGCCATTGGGAGGGAGACACGCTGGTGGTGGACGTGGCCGATTTCAACGACAAGAGCGTGTTCGATATGGCCGGCCACTTCCACAGCGAGGCCATGCACGTGGTAGAGCACTTCATCCCCGTGGACCGCGATACCATCAATTACCAGATCACGGTCAACGACCCCAAGGTCTTCACGCGCCCATGGAAAATGGGCTTCCCGCTGAAGCGCGCGCGGAAGGATTACCAGATGCTCGAATCAGGTTGTTTTGAAGGGGAGCGGGACCAGGCACATTTGAAAGAAGGCATCGCCACTCTGCCTCCGGAGCACTACAAGCAGTAGCTACGATTCAGGGAAAATCTCGTGGCTCAGATCTTCCGGCGGTTTGGCTTGCGCCGCGTTCCACCATCCCAGGGCGAAGGATGCCGCACTCAGGACCCAGATCGCAATATCCAGCGCGCCTAACTCGTGACGGATGGAAATCACGATCAGACACGCAGTTGCCCGGATTACCCAACCGTAAAATCGGGTGAGTTTCTGCTGCCCCTTGCGCACTTGCGCGCCGGCTCGCCCCGCCAGATAAGCGAAAAAAATACCCAGCACCCCCAGGACGCCGCGCAAGAATTCAAACGATACAGGCACTACCCTAACCATGACTCACAAGCCGGCGCGTTGCAAGCGGTATACTCGCCATTGAGAGAATGAAAATCCAGCGAATTCGTCAGATTGTTCCGATTGCCGCAGCCCTGCTGGCCGGGGCCGTGAGCGCGTTCGCGCAGGCCAGCCCGCCCGCGCAAACCGCGGTGACCATCAACGGCAAGAAGATCAGCATCAATTACAGCGCGCCTTCCGTGCGCGGTCGGAAGATTTTCGGGCCGGGCGGATTAATCTCTCGTGACCCCACCTATCCCGTGTGGCGCGCCGGCGCTAATGAAGCAACCGCCTTCCATACCGATGCGGATCTTACCATCGGCAGCCTGCGCGTCCCCAAAGGCGATTACACATTGTGGGTGCAGCCCGACTCCAATCAGTGGATTCTGATTCTGAACAAACAGACCGGCCAATGGGGCCTGGAATATCACAAAGAGCGCGACGTCGGCCGCGTCCCCATGATGACCACGAAGCCGCCGAAGCCGGTTGAAACGCTGAAGATTACGCTCTCCGGAACCGGAGGTAATCAAGGCAAGCTGGAAATCGCCTGGGCCAACTACGACGCCAGCGTGCCGTTTACGGTGCAGTGATCTCGTGTTCGATCTACGACGCGCTGCAAAAGCGATGGGACGCCGCGGCTCACGAAGACACTCGCGCCCGTGACCCGGGTGCACAGCGCGCTCGCCAAATGTCCAGCCACGCGCTGGCTGAGTGGCGGGCGCGTGCCTTCCGCGAGTTGCTTGCGGTCGAGCGCGAGCGGAACTCGCATATCGAGCACTGCCCGAGTTGCCTGGCAGAGGGCAGGCCGAAACTGAACTCTTCGCAAGTTCGCGACTGACATTGCGACTAGCCGCACATGAACGCAGGTCAACGCAGATTCCAAGCAAATCGCTTATCGGCGTTCATCTGCGGCCGGCACATAACTTCTGGGGCGCGTTGGTTTACGGCACAACCACCGTGCCGTTGCGCTTGGGCACCTCACCCACCGGAATCCGGGCAATCTCTTTGCGTGAGGCGGTGTCGATAGCGGACACGGAGTTAGACCCCGAATTCGCCACATACAGCCGTTTGCCGTCCGGTGTAAAGGTGATCCAATCCGGAACCTCGCCCGTCTTCACGTAGCCTTCCACCTTCAAATCGGGCAGCGAATACGCAAACACGGCATTCGAAAGGGAGCTGTTCACCCACAGCGTTTTGTTATCCGGAGAGACGCCGATGCCGTGCGAGGGCGCGCCGCCCTCGGCATGGCCGCCGCTCGGTTCAGCCGGTAACTTGATGCGCGCCACTTCTTCATGCGTCTTGAAGTTCACCACAGCGAAACCGTTGTATCCCGAAAGCTGCACGAATAGGCGGCTGGTCGAGCCATCCGGCGCCCGCTCGAAGGCGATGGGCCGAATGCCCAGATCGAACTTCAGTTCCCAGGCGGGCTCGAGCGTGTCTTCGTCGATCACGGTAAGCATCTTGCCGGCGACTGACCCGGCCACTACGTATTTGCCATCTGGCGTTACATAGGTATTGTGCACCGCGCCCTTGACGGGGATGCTCTTAACGTTCTTCATAGTGGCGGTGTCAATCACGTCCACCGCGCCCGGCGCTACCGCAATGCCCACGAAAACCCGCTTGCCGTCTTTCGAAATCGAAATATTGTTGGGATGGCCGCTTAGGGGCGCTTTCGCAATCAGCTTGCCCGTTTTCGTGTCGGTGGCCCAAAGTGTTCGCTCAGCTTCGCAACTCACATAAGCCCGCGTGCCATCGGGCGAGAACGTCACGCCGTGCGGCACTTCGATGCCTTGAATTTTCAGCACAACCTTATTGGTGGCGGAATCGATGATTTGGACGTCATCACCGGCGCTGTTGGTCTGGTAGATTCGCACGGAACTGGCTGCCAGGGGAAGCGCCAGCAGCAGGGGCAACAACGCACGGTAGGTCTTCAATTCGATCGTCTCCTGATTGGCCCGATTCTATCATTTACTGGCTAACGGCGCGGATATGGCCTCTAGCGGTTTGCGTTCCGCATCGACTCCCAGAAACACCTCCGCCACCGCGCCGGCCATCATTAGCGCGCTCCCGATCACATAGCCCCAAAACAACTCCTTCCGCGAACCCGTTGCAATGAGATGCGAAAACAGCAGCGGCGCACCCACACCGCCCACCAGCGTTCCGATCGCATAGAAGATGGAAATCGCGAAGGCCCGAATTTCCAGGGGAAACACCTCGCTCACGGTTAAGTAGGCGGCGCTCGCCGCCGGCGATGCGGCAAAGAAGATCGCTACGAACCACGCATTCTGACCCATTGCGCCCAGGGCGCCCGCGCGAAACAGACTCGCCGATGCCACCAGCAGCAGCGCGGTGGCGGCGTACGTTCCCGCGATCATCTTCCGCCGGCCAATGGAATCGAAGTATCGCCCCAGGATCAGCGGACCGGCGAAATTGCCCAGAGCCAGCGGCAGGAGGTACAACGGCACGCGCTCGTCCTTCACGTGGAAGTATGTGGAAAGCGCCAGCCCGTAGGTGAAGAATATGGCGTTATAGAAAAACGCCTGCCCGCCCATCAGGATCAAGCCGAGCACGGTCCGGCGCCGCTGGTCGTGCACCATTGTGCGCCAGACATCGGAAAGCGGCGTGTGGTCGCGAACCGCGATTTTGACTGAGCCCTCGGCCTCGCCCAGTTCACCTTCTCGTTTCTTGACTGCCTCCTCAATTTCACCCAGGATTTCTTCCGCTTCCCGCGCGCGGCCGCGCAGCATCAACCAACGCGGGCTTTCCGGAACGCTTCGCCGCAGCAGAAGAATCGAGATTCCCAGCACCGCTCCGATTCCAAACGCAAACCGCCATCCGAAAGCCGGTGAAAATACCCCGGAGTTCAATAGGAACAGCGTCCCCGCCGAGCCGAGTGCCGCTCCAATCCAGAACGTGCCGTTAATGATCAAGTCAACTGTGCCTCTTACTGCCGCAGGCACTAATTCATCGATCGCCGAGTTGATGGCCGCGTATTCACCGCCGATGCCCGCTCCCGTAAGAC
>DATBID010000382.1:0-8677 GCA_036557125.1 Bryobacteraceae bacterium
GTAATCGAGCCGGCACGAAAATCTTCCAGTTCAGCAATTTGCCGCAGAACCGCGGTCCTTTGCTGCTCCAGATCGGTGAGGGATTGGGGCACAGGCACCTCCTATAACCGAGCGTATCATATACGCTCGGTTATAGGGAACCAAAAAGAAAGTAGCCGAATCGCCACTTTCATGTCGCGCACCCTCAGGTAGCTTGACACTTAGCTATTGGCAGAGCTATTGATGAAATAAGGGAAACTAGAAATGGCCTATATTGACCCACAAAACGTACGGGCGCCTCGTGATCACATTCGCTCTGTCGACGTGCTGTACAATAGCGGCCTCGGAGGCTGGTCTGCGGCTTTGTTGAACTACGACGGCGAGGAACGTGTCGGCCTTCGCTGGAACGGCGAAGAGGGTGCAGGGATTGGAAACCCTCAATCCAGGGCGAGGCCGACGTGGTTTATTCTGCCACCCGAGCTGGCTGCCGTGGTGCGTGAACGCGCTGAGGAATTGAGCAATATGCAAGACGGTGGCTTGCTTGCGGGCTACCGCGAGATGGCTAACGACCGCGAACGGGAAGCGGAAGCGCAGGAGTGGGTCGAAGCGCTAATTGGCGATGGAACCCATCAGGAGGGGTGACGTTTGGTGGGTCTCGTTTGATCCGTCTCTTGGAGGAGAGATCCGCAAGAATCGACCCGCGGTAGTAATCAGCAACAATGCCGCGAATGCGATACTGAATCGGGTGGTGGTCGTCCCTTTGACCAGCCGGACCGATAAGATCTTTCCGAGTGAAACGCTTGTACACCTCGGCGAAAGAACGTCAAAGGCGATGGCTGACCAGATCGTCACAGCTTCGAAGACGCGCCTTCGGAGCCGCATCGGTGCTCTTTCTCCTGCTGATATCAAGTTAGTGGAAACTGCAATTCTTCTTCATCTTGGTATTCGGCGCTAGGCGTACTGATGGTCATTCATCCCGCAAACGGCTCCTCTGGCCGCAATCGCAAGGCCAGCAGAGCGCCCACGAGCAACAGCACGACAGATCCCACGAACGGCACAACCCAACTGCCGGTTACATCCACTAGATAGCCGAAGCTGGAGGGCGATACCAGGCCGGCAACGCCGAAGCCGAAGTTCATCATGCCGCTGGCGGAGCCCGCGTAGCGCGGCGCGATGTCCATCGGCACGGACCAGATCGGCGCCACGATCAGTTCGGCGAAAAAGAAAGCCAGCGAGAGACATATCGCCGCTACTGTCAAATCGTGGATCAGAATTACGGGGATCAGAAACACGAACGCTCCCAGAAAGCCGGTCACAATCACCGAGCGCCGCGCGAGCCGCACGCTGCTGCTCGCGCGAAGCAGTCGGTCCGTCGAGATCCCGCCAACGGTGTCGCCCACCACTCCCGCCAACAGAACCCCGCCCGAAAAGAGAGCTGAGGTCCGTAAGTCCAGATGATAATTCTCGAAAAAGAAGGAAGGAATCCAACTCAGAAAGAGCCACAGCGTCCAGCCGTAGCAGAAGTCGGTAATGGTCACCGGGAGCATCCGCCTCGCCAGCGGAAGCCACGGAACTTTCCGGCGCGCCTGCGTTGCCTTGTCCGGGAGCAGCCGCAATTCTAAGTCTGTGATGGAGGGGTGCTCCGGCGGATCGTCGCGAAAATACCAAACCCAGGCGCCTAGCCAGATCAGGCTCGCCACTCCAAGCATCACAAACGAACTGCGCCACGAAGCAAACGCCAGCAGGCCGGCCATGAGCGGCGGCGTGACCGCATTGCCCATCCGCGCAAACGAGTGCGTAATGCCCTGTGCGAATCCCCACCTTTCGGCGCGAGTCCAGCGCGACATGGCGCGGGTGGCAGTGGGAAACGCGGGCCCTTCGCCCAACCCCAAAACGATCCGCAGCGCGAACAGCGATGCGAACCCTCCGGCAGCGCCCGTAAGCGTCGTGGAAAGCGCGACTACAGCGCAGCACACCGAAAGCACCAGCCGCGGGCCGAATGTATCGCCAATCCATCCACCGGCAAGTTGCAGAACCGCATAAGGAATGGCGAAGGCCGAAAAGATCAGTCCGAGTTGCGTGTTGCTGAGGTTCAGATCCGCCTTGATCGGTGGCGCAGCCGTGGAAAGGTTTACCCGATTCACGAAGAGAATGAGGTACAGCGCGCAAAGCAACGCGAGCACAATCGTGGGAGTACCCGGCTTGCCGTGAAGGCCTTTCGGCCGAGGTCTGCGAGTGGGCGCGGAACTCACGCGGCTGGGCGCTGCCCGCCCCGGATCTGCGTGCGGTGCAGGATTCGGCGGGAGTCGGCATCGAAGGCATCGCGCCGGTGCATCGTGGCCCGATTATCCCACAGCACGACGTCGCCGGCGCGCCATTCGTGGCCCCATACCAGTTCCTCGCGCGTCGCATACTCCCAAAGTTCGTCTAGCAGCGCTTCCGAATCCCCTAATGGCAACCCGGCGAGATAGGCGTTGCGGCGCCGCCCGAGATACAAAGCGCGGCGCCCGGTCTCCGGATGCGTGGTGATCAGCGGATGATACACACCCGGCGAATTCACCGGGTCATCCATGGCGGCGAGCCCCTGGCGAACATAGCCGCCGCTGTTATAAGTGGCGTCATGCTTTAGGCGGAGACCGGCAATGCGGCCTTTGAGCGCTTCCGGCAAGCAGTCATATGCATAATACATGTTGCAGAAGTAGGTATTGCCGCCCCGCGGCGGCGCCTCCAGTGCATAAAGGATGCTGGCTTTCGGCGGCATCTCGAGATATGACATATCGGTGTGCCACACCGCTTCACCCGCGCCCAGGCTGCCGATAGGCACGCCGTTTTCGATCACATTCGACACGACATAGATTTCCGGATGCCCTTCCACGAACCGTCGTCCCGTCTCCTGCACGGGCGCCCAATCCAGATCTCCCAGGCGCCGGCTGAAACTGATCAAGTCTCCATCACTGAGCTTCTGCCCGCGAAACAGCAAGACCAGATGATCGAGCCAAACGCTGTGGATCCCGGCGAATTCCTCTTCGCCGATCGTTCTCAAATCCACTCCCCGGATTTCCGCGCCCAGCGCCGCGCCGGCAGGCACGATGGTCATTCGTCTATTAAACACCACGAACCATAGACGCGGATTTGACGAACACCGGCGGCTGTCTCGGATACAATAATCCCTCATGAAAGCTTTCAGCCTCTCTTTGCTCGCCGCCGCGCTCGTGTCCAGCGGGCTCGCATCGGCGGAATCGATTAATCCCCCTACCAACCCGCAAACTGGCCCGATGAACTCCCAGGAAAAGAAGAACCTGGATATGGTGCTCAACTGGTGGCGCGAAGTCATCGAGGGCGGGCACCTCGAACTTGCAGCCAAATACCAAGCCGAGGACTACATTCAGCACAATCCGAACGTAAACACGGGCCGCGCCGGCTTCGTTGCGTTTTTTGGCAAGTTCGCCAAGCCCAAAAATCCAATTCCCGCTACCCTCGCCGACCCCCCCGTAGTGAAAGGGGCCAAGGGCGACTATGTCTGGCTGATCTTCGAACACGAAGACAAGGACCCGCGCGACCCCTCAAAGACTTACCACTACAACAGCTTTGATGTGTTGCGAATTCAAAACGGCAAAGTGCAGGAGCATTGGGATAGCGCGCAGAAGATGCCGGGCAGCGGGGCAGTCGATACCGGTGTCTCTCCCAAACCACCCATGCAGTGGAACACTGGCAAACCTTCCAAGCAGGAGCAGCAAGCCCTTGTCTTAGGCACCGAAGAACTGAAGGACATGCTGCAATACGGCCATCTGGAACTGGCGGACAAGACCATGGATCCCGGCTACATTCAGCACAATCCGAACGTACCTCAAGGGCGCGATGGCTTCAAAGCCTTCATGAGCCGCATTCCCGGCAGACGGGCTGAAGACGCCAAGCCGATCAAGCCCGAATGGCCCAACCCGCCGGTACTGACGCTCCTCGACGGCCCTTATGTACTGTTTATGTGGGACCGCACGGCTAAAGATCCCGACAATGCCGGCCGCGAATATAAATGGAATCACTTCGATGTGGTTCGCGTAGAGAACGGCTTCATCAAAGAACACTGGGACGAGGCGCGCATCAATCCGCCGCGGCCTGGCGGCAAGAAACAATAGTCACTTGCCCGGCGCGTGGTATCATAAATAGTTTCCGTATCGCTCCCGGGAAATTCCTATGCCAAAGTTGAAGACTCATAAAGGTGCGTCCAAGCGGTTCAAGAAAACCGGCACAGGCAAAGTGGTTCGCAACCACGCTTTCGCCCGGCATATCCTGACCTCGAAGCCGCACAAGCGCAAGAAGAAACTGCACCAAAGCGTTGTGGCCGATGCAGCCGATCAGCCAGAGCTGCGCCGCATGATCCCCTACTAAATCGGGAGAAATTTGACGCGGACGGCGCGCGCACGTGCCCGTTCCGCTCAGTACAAGGAGATGAAACGTGCCTAGAGTAAAACGCGGTACTCACCGCCGGGCCTCCCGGAAAAAGACCCTCGACCAAGCCTCCGGGTATTTTCTAACCAAGAGCAAACTCTATCGCGCCGCGCAGGAAGCGGTTGAACGCGGCCTGAAGTTTGCCTACACCGGGCGCAAAAACAAGAAGCGCGATTATCGCGCCCTTTGGATTGTGCGTATCAACGCCGCCTGCCGCGAGGCCGGCCTTTCCTACAGCAAGTTCGTACACGGTCTGAAGGCCGCGGGCCTGGACCTGAATCGCAAAGTGCTCGCGGAATTGGCCTACAAAGACGACGCGGCATTCCGGCAGTTGGTGGAGGCGGCGAAAGCCGGCCTGCAGAAAACGGAAGCCAAGGTGGACGCCGAAGCATGAGCCCTGTAGAGCAGGAAACCGATTCCCTCAGCAGTCTGGAGCAGCGTATTCAGCAGGCAGTACAATTAGTTGCCCGCTTGCGCGCAGAAAAAGACGCGGCCGTCGAACAGGCCGCGGCCGCGCGCAACGAAGCTGCCCGCCTTGCCGAAGAAGTGCGAACGCTGCAATCGGAGCGCAAGCAGGTGCGGCACCGCATAGAAAAGCTTCTGGGGCAGATTGACCAACTAAGTGAAGATTAGCGGAGGGGCGCGATGAGCGGTAACGGCTCGGATAAGCAGGCGGTTCGCGTTACCATTCTGAGCCGCCCCTACACTTTGCTCGCGGCCGGCGATCCGCAGGAAGTGGAGGCGGTGGCGGCCAGCGTCAACGAACTCATGCTTTCGATTGCCGCCAAAGCCCCCAATGCCGATTCCACCCGCATCGCCGTGCTGGCCTGCCTGCATCTCGCCGACAAACTGCGCACGCTAGAGCGCGACCTCAGCCTGCTGAAAGAGCGCGTGGACCGCAAATCCGAAGAATTCGCCGGGATTCTGGAGCAGATGCTCGCGTCTCCGGCTGATATGTGAGGCTGCCGGTGCCGGTTGCGAAATACGCCAGTTTCCTCATCGCGCTGCCCTTATTTGCGGCGGTCACCTATCAGGCCGAAATCGCAGCCTGGCGCCAGGAGCGCGAAGCCCGTTTGCGAGCCGATGGCGGTTGGCTTACCGTAACCGGTCTGTTCTGGCTACATGAGGGACCAAACAGCTTTGGAACGGACGCGAAGAATGACATTGTGCTCCCAGCCGGTCCGTCTCACGCCGGCATTTTCGAGCTTCACAAAGGCAAAGTGGCGGCGAAACTCGAAGGTGGGCCGCGCGAGCTGCGTCCCGACACAGACGACTTCGTCTCCTCCGGCCGCCTGCGCCTCTACGTCATTGAGCGCGACGGACGTTTGGGCATTCGGGTGAAAGATCCGCAAAGTCCGTACCTTCGCGAGTTTCACGGCATCGAATCTTTCCCGCCCCGCGAAGAATACCGTATCGTGGCGCGCTTTGTGCCCGATCCGAAAAAAGTTCCGATCACTAACATCCTCGGCCAAACGGAGCCCGAAGACAGTCCCGGCTACGTGGTTTTTCAGCTACAGGGCCGCGAATATCGTTTGCGCCCGGTGTTCGACGACCCCGGCTCGCCGGATCTCTTCTTCATCTTTCGCGATCTGACCAGCGGACACGAAACCTATGGCGCCGGCCGATTCCTGGATACTGCTCCGCCCAAGAATGGCCAAGTCGTGCTTGATTTCAATAAAGCTTACAACCCTCCCTGCGTCTTCACACCCTATGCCACCTGCCCACTCCCGCCCCGCGAGAACCGTCTGGCGGTTCGCATCGAAGCGGGCGAAAAAAAGTACGGGCACTAAACGATCACAGCTTCACTCCAACGTAAAAACCACCAGCGTTCCACCCAAGTTCGTATAGTCTGAGAGCGATGTCGTAAGCCCTACCGCACCCAAGCCCTCGGTCCCTTTCGTAAGACCTTCCGCCAAACCGATTGCCGCCCAGCCGCCAACACCGGACAAAACGGCGACATATTCTTTCCCCTTGTACGTATAAGCGATTGGATTACCGATAATGCCGGACGGAGCATGGAACTGGTACAGCGTTTTGCCACTGGACTGGTCGGCTGCCTTGAACCAGCCATCCAGGGTCCCGTAGAAGAGGACGCCGGAGTCGGTGGTGAGGGGCCCGCTGTAGACCTGAAATGTTTCGTTCACTGCCCATTTCGTTTCGCCGGTTACCGGGTTAAACGCGATCAGTCTGCCGCGAGTGTTGCCGTGATCGGCCGGGAACATGCTTAAAGTTGCGCCCACAAACGGAAAACCGCCCCTGTACTTAACACTGAATGCCTGGTAATCCATACAGATGTGATTGGTTCCGACATAAAATAACTTGCTCTTCGGATCGTAGGAGGCGGGCTGATGATTTTTAGCTCCTTGGGCCGCAGGACAAATGTCCTTCACATTGACGCCTTCCTTAGTCATTTTGGAAGGATTTAAGATCGGCCGGCCCGTCTTGAGATCGATCTCATTGGCCCAGTTCACGGACGGATCGAATTTGTGCGCGGCCACCAGCTTCCCATTACGGCGGTCGAGGACGTAGGCAAAACCATTGCGATCGAAGTGAGTGAGAGTCGGTATGGTGCTGCCGTTCACTACGCTGTCGGTAAGCACGCTCTCGTTAATTCCATCGTAGTCCCAGGCATCGTGAGGCGTCATTTGATATGCCCAGGCAGCCACTCCCGTGTCCGGGTTGCGAGCGAAGAGGGTAGTCGACCACTTATTGTCACCCGGCCTCTGGCTAGGGTTCCACGTTCCCGGATTGCCGCTTCCGTAATAAATCAGATTCAATTGCGGATCGTAGGTATACCATCCCCAGGTTGTGCCGCCTCCCAGTTTCCACTCGTCCTGATTCCACGTCTTCAGACTGGAATCCTTGCCCACAGGATGTTGGGTTGCGCCATCGATCGTTTTGGCGGGATCGAACAGGATATCTGCGTCAGGACCGACACTATTAGCCCGCCAGACTCTCTTGCCGGTCTTCAGATCGTACGCCGTCAGGTGGCCGCGAACTCCGTACTCGCCGCCGGAGATGCCGACAATCACTTTGTCATGGACCACCAGGGGGGCTATGGTCATGGTTTGCCCCGTTTCAGGATCTCCGTTCTGCGCGCTCCAAACTACCTTTCCGGTCTTGGCATCGAGCGCATAGACGTGAGTATCCAGAGTGGTCACGAGTATCTTGCCGTCCGCGTACGCTACTCCCTTGTTGACCACGTCGCAACACGCCACCGAAGGAGAAAACTTGTCCTGCTCAGGCGCGAACTTCCACACGATCTGTCCTACATTGTCCAGGTTGATCGCATAGACGTAGTTGGGATAGGAACTCTCGAAATACATCATATTCCCCACGACCAGCGGTTGCCCTTCCTGGCCGCGCAGCGTGCCTGTAGACATTGTCCACGCGACTCTGAGTTTGCCGGCGTTGGCCGTGGTAATCTGCGTGAGTTTGCTGTGGCGAATTCCCGCATAGTTTCCCAGCGGCAACGCCCATTGATTCGGATCCTGCGCCGTCTTTTCCAGTTCCTGATTGGCGCCCGCAATCATCGGGATCATCAAAATAGCGGGACCGAGGACCGTTGCCAGATTCAAGCGTTTTAAGCAGATCATTCGAGGTCTCCTTCTCCGGCCCTGTGGCCGGAACTACATTAGATTGCCGGTCAGTCCTGCTCGGAAGGAGGTCTGCCGGAGGGCACAAGGTCAAGGCTTCTTCCCTTCACATACTGGAAAATGTCAGTTACATCTTCTTCACTAAGGAACCCCGCCCATCCGGGCATGCCCTTGTCTTTTCGCCCGGTCATAGCTACTGAGAGAAACTGCTGCTGTTTCATTCCGCCGGTCAGTGAGTGTCTCAAGTCTGGCCCCAACTCGCCTCCGGTCGCATCGGTTCCATGGCAGCGGTAGCAATAGGAGTCGTACAACTGATATCCATGAAAAACCTGTTTGGTTACTTTTGTATCTTTACCTTGCACAAATAGTGGAAAGTCTAGCTGGATGTTACCGCCGCTCTTCAGCTTGTAATTGTACTGTTTCGCCGCCGCTCGAGCGGTGTCGTTCACAGCCGCTCTCTGCATCAGGATCCAGGCGACGATCGCGCGGCGCTGGGGCGCTGTGAGATCCGGGTGGGGAGTCATGCCGTTGCCCCCATCCCGAATTTTGGTAGCCAGCTTTTCGGCGGCAGCCCCCTGTCCCGCGTACTTTTTGGCGATGTCACCATACGACGGACCCACTATTTGATGATCGACGGCGTGACATGACGAGCAGTC
>DATBID010000383.1:0-3781 GCA_036557125.1 Bryobacteraceae bacterium
CCTCTTCAAAAATAGCGGGTTCGGTAAGCAGGCTGATAACAAGAAAGGCTTCAGATTCAAAGTCATAGAAGAACCCTGGTTGCACCAAAACGTGGCAGTGAGAGAGCAGGTCGAGAGTCCACTGCTCTTCGGTGCGCAGGCGCGGCACTTGCAGCGGGAGATACCAGCCGCCTTCCACGAAGAGAGGATTGGCGCACGATCCTGCCAGCGCCTGACAGGCGAACCGGAGATTCTCCGCCGTTCGCTGGCGGATCTGCTGCTGGACGAGTTCACCAGCACCCAGGAGGCGTGCGACGGCGTGCTGTACGGGCGTACCCACCGAGAGATAGGTATCGGCTATCCACTCCAGCCGCTCGATCGCTTGAGCGCGGGTATCGGCCGGGCCGGCGATCACGATCCAACCGAGCTTCATTTGCGGAAGCCCCGCAACCTTTGACAAACCGCTCATCGCAAAAGCCGGGCAGTCCTCAAGTGATGCCACCGTGGCGACGCGTTCGGGATCGGCTTCAAAGGCGTAATCAGCGAAGACCTCGTCCGAGATCAAGGCGATGCTATGGTGGGCACACAGAGCCGCCAGGCTGGCGATTTCCGCGCGTTTGAGGAAATTACCGGTGGGATTATTAGGGTTGACCAGAATGATGGCCCGCGTGCGATCGGAGATCAGACTGGCAACCGCGTCGATGTCGATTGCCCATCGCCCGTGATACGAGAGTGGATAAGAACGCAATTCAATCGACTCCATGCTCGCCAGGCATTCAAAGAGGGGATAAGAGGGGCGCGGGACCAACACGTGGTCTCCGGGATCAGCCAGAAATTTGAATAAGTACGCGTACGCTTCACTGGTGCTGGCAGTGAGCAGGATGCGTCCGGGATCGACTTCGACTCCGCGCGCACGATAGTAGCCGGCAACCGCTGTGCGGGTTTCGAGCAATCCCGCCGGGGAAGGATCGTACCGTAGCAGGCGCGGATCGTCGAAGGCGCGCAGAATCTCCGGAGGATACCGAAACCCGGCCTGGGTGGGATTGGAGGCCGTCAAATCGAGAATGGGGGTTCCTGCCCGCCGCAGTTCTTCAAGCGACCGGCTGAGACGGTTGGGCTGAAAGTCCTGGGGAAAGCGGGAAGAGAACATGCCCGCTATGTTACCTGGAGATTGACAGTGTGATCGCTACTTTCCTATTTTGGGAGATATGACTGACCGGTCAGTCAGCGACCAGAAGAGAAATTGCATCCTTGGCGCAGCCCGCCGAGTCTTCTCAAAGAAGGGCTATGCCGAGACGGCGGTGGATGATGTGGCTGATGAAGCTGGGGTGGCGAAGGGTACCGTCTATTTGTACTTCAAATCCAAAGAGGACTTGTACATGGCGGTATTGGCCGGGGATTTACGGCAAATGTCGGCCGAAGCGCGCCGGGAGATGTCACTCGCCGACGGGTTCCGAGACAAGATTCGCGCCTTCCTGCGCGTGCGCCTGGAGTTCAGCAAAACTCATGAGGAGTTCTACCGGATCTATCTGGCTGAATACGGCAGCATGTTCGTCAAAGCGCCGATCAGCGGCGAACTGATGCAACTGTTTCGAGCCAATATGAGGCACGTGGCGCAGGTGGTGGAGGAGGCGTCGAAGCGGGGCGAGATTCGGCCAGTTCCCGCGGGTCCGGTAGCTGCATCCCTGTTTGACATTTCGCGAGGGTTGCTGGAGCGGCGTCTTCTGAATTGGCGCGAATTTCGCGTTCAGGACGAAGTCGAATTCAGCGTCAATCTGCTGTATGCAGGACTAGCCCGACCGCGGCAACGGGCTTCGGTGCGACGGCGTCGAGTTGCGCTTCAACGGGCGACGCTCCTGTTGGCTCTCGTCCTCCTGCCGGGGCTCGTGCGAGCCCAGTATGCCTCGTCCGGTGGCGGCGCCCGCGCGCAGCAACTACCTTTGTCGGGACGGACCGGGCAAGCGCTCGGGGCATTTCAAGGCAGCGCTCCTTCGGCGGCAGCGCCGGGCGCGCCGCTGCAGTTGACGCTGGCTGAGACGATTCGCCGAGGCTTGCAATATAACCTCGCTTCCACAGGGTTCGAGCAGAGCATCCGCCAGGCCCGCGGACTGCGTGCCAGCGAACTCGCCAACCTCATGCCGCACGTCACGACGGGCGCGATGGTGAACGAACAGCAGATCAATCTGGCGGTTTACGGGTTCAAATTCTCGCTCCCGGGATTCAGCATTCCGAGTGTCGTCGGACCTTTTCACTATTTCGATGTTCGCGGACGTGTGACAGAGACGGCGAGTTTCACAGATCTGCGAAACTATCGCGCGTCTGAACAAACGGAAAAGGCGACGGAACTCTCGGCACAAGACGCGCGGGATGTGGTGGTACTGGCGGTGACTTCAGGCTATTTGGGCGTGATCTCTTCGGCCGCCAGCGTAGAATCGATTCGGGCGCAAGTCGCCGCGGCGCAGGTTACTTATCGGCAAGCCGTCGACCGCCATGACAACGGTCTGTCCGCGCGAATCGACGTGACACGGAGCCAGGTGGAACTTCAAACGCAGCAGCAGCGCCTCACTGCGCAACAGGCGGATTTTGACAAGCGCAAGATTCAGTTCGGGCGGGTGATTGGCTTGCCGCCCGGCCAGGAATTCACTCTGACCGATGCGGTGCCGTACGCCCCGCTGGAGGGTCTCTCGCAAGAGCAGGCGCTGGCGCGCGCGGCGGCAACCCGGGCGGATCTGAAAGCGGCACAGGCGCAGGTCGAGGCGGCGGAATTGGCGCGCAAGGCGGCGGTGGCCGAGCGCTACCCATCGGCCGAATTCAGCGGCGATTACGGCGTGATCGGAACGTCGCCGCAGAACTCGCACGGGACGTTCACGATCAGCGGAACGCTGCGAATTCCCGTTTGGGAGGGTGGCCGGGTGCGCGCGGATATCGAGCAGGCCGATGCCGCGCTACAGCAGCGGCGTCTGGAATACCAGGACCTGCGGGCGCAGGTCGACGCCGAAATCCGGCAGGCATTCCTGGATCTGAACGCGGCCGCGAGCCAGGTGAGCGTGGCGGAAAGCAGCCGGAATTTGGCGCAAGAGACGCTCAGCCAGGCGCGCGACCGGTTTGGCGCGGGAGTGGCGGACACGATCGAGGTGGTGCAGGCACAAGAAGCGGTGGCGGTTGCCGAGCAGGAGTATATCGGCAGCCTGCTGGCCCACAATCTGGCGAAGGCCAATCTGGCCCGGTCCATGGGACAAGCTGATCAGGGGGTCCAACAATTGTTGGGGAGACCATAATGCAGACCGAGGAAGTAAAGAAGCCGGTGCACGCAACTATGGCGACGGATCCGCCAGAAGGACGAACGCGCAGCCGGGTGAAGATGTTGGTGATTGTCTTGATTGTTCTCGGCATCATCGCGACGGCCGGAGTGTTGTATTGGAACTACGCGCAAAGTTATGAATCGACCGACGACGCTCAGGTCGATGCCCATCTGAACAGCATCTCGGCACGGATCGCGGGTACTATCACGGCCATTCACACCGATGAGAATCAAATGGTGAAGCCGGGGCAACTAGTGGCGGAGCTGGATCCGAGCGACTACTCGGCGGCCTTGGCGCAAGCCGAGGCGGAGATGACACAAAAGCAGGCCGAGGTTGGGGTGCACAATCCGAGCGTGCCGATTGTCGAGAATGCGAACGAGACTGGCATTGAGGCGGCGCGCGCTGATGTGGCCACGGCAGAAGCAGCCATACAGTGGGCGGAACGCGATTCGGCGGCGGCACAGGCAAAGATGCGCGAGGCCGAAGCCAATGCCGCCAAG
>DATBID010000384.1:0-13897 GCA_036557125.1 Bryobacteraceae bacterium
GAGCGCTCCAGGCCCGCCGGAGAGGTGTCGCCGTGCCAGTTGATGCGGTCCAGGCGCGCCCCGTTTCGTAGGTGAAAACGCGCGACCGGATCGGTGGGCTTCTTGCCGTGGCGGATGTGCAGCAGGTAGAATGCACAAAGCGCGAGGAGTTCCTTTTCGATGGACGGGCCGGCAGCGCCCGAGGCGAGCTTTGAAACAAGCGTGGGAATTTCTTTGTGCTCGTGCGCCATCCCTTCCACCCACTCGCGAAAGCCGGTAACCGGCGAGATGGTGGCGAAGGTCCGGACGTAGCGCAACTCGCGGCCGATATCCTCCGCTACCTTCTTGATGAGGAAACTGCCCAGCGGCACGCCGCGCAGGCCTTCTTGGCAATTGGTAATGGAATAAAACACTGCGCAATTGGCCGTCCTCGGGTTGAGGACGGGCGCCTTGAGATCGAGCAGCGGCTGCACCCGCGCGCTCATGCCGCGCGTGAGCGCCACCTCGACGAAGATAATCGGCTCGTCTTTGAGGGCGGGATGGAAGAACGCGTAGCAGCGGCGGTCCGCTTCCAGGCGGCGGCGCAGGTCTTCCCAGCCCTGGATCTCGTGCACCGCTTCATACTCAATCAGCTTTTCCAGGATGATGGCAGGGGTGCTCCAGTCGATGCGCCGCAATTCCAGGAACCCGCGGTTGAACCAGGAATTCAGCAGGTGCTGGAGATCGGATTCAATCGGCTCCCACTTGGGGTTTTGTTCCTTCCGCGCCAGTAATTGCGCGCGCATGGAAACCAGCGTCTGAGTGCCGCCGGGCGCCATGTTGAGGCGGCGGAACAGGTGCTGGCGGGGGGGTTCCACCACATCCTGCAAATGGGCCAGGGTGGAAGCAGACCGATTCTGGCGGTAGGCTTCCGCCGCCCGAGCGACCTCCTCCGCGTCAGGCGAGAATTGCTGGATAAGCAAGTCGAAGAAGATGGCCCGCGAAGCGTCGTCCAGCGCCTGATAAGCCGCCAGAGCCTCCGCGGCAATGCGCTCGCCCGAGCTTTCGCCGCGCTCGGAGAGAAGCATCTTGCATAATCCGATCACGTGCCTTGCAGGCCGCGGCAGGCCATTCTCCGGATCGCCGTTGCGTTGCGTCCGGGAGCGCAAAGCACCCCCGATGAGTTCGTGCAGTTTCAAGTCCGTCCCCGTCTATCCTCGCATATCGGCCAATTGCAAACGTAATCGAGATCTATTGTTTGGGTTGCGCGGGCGTCCGGCGGCGGTAATTCGGGCGGTAATCGGCATGGCAGGTGGTGCAGGAGGTGACGATCTGATCATTGAGCGCCAGGATCGCATCCAGGTCGCGTGCGCGCGCGGCCTTCAACGCGGCGGCGCCGGCATCCACCAGAAGCCTGCAGTCTTTGATCCAACCTTCCTGGTCGCGCGGCGTTCCCAGCCGCTGCATCATCAGCAGGTTCCCCGATTCGCCCATCACCACGGCGGCGTATTGGACCTTGGCCCAGTCACTATCCGTCTTCGGCGGGTTTCGCTCAATATAGAGGAGCTCATCAGACATGGGATAGCTCATGGACAGCATGATCTGCGATACGCTCGCGATGGGTTGGTACGAAGAAGGGGCCTGCGCCACGGCCGCCGAAGCCACAAAAAGCAGTGCTAACGCCCGCATGGAAATCTCCTCTGAGGAACTGATCTGCTGGGGAGATTCTACCGCAGTTCGCCAGCTTATCGCCGTTTGCCTGAGCGATCTAACTCGGCGAAGATCGCAGCGAAGTCCAGTGGGCCGGTGAGTTCGTTGTCCAGAACAGGCGGGTTCACCAGGCGGAGACCATCGGGACCATAGCTGTAAAGTGCCTTGCGATAGGGGTCGGCCACCCAGCTAGCCGGAATTCCGGCGCGGAAGTATTCCGCACATTTTTCGGTAGCCTCCGTGAGTGTGTCGTCTGGCGAGAGGACCTCGATGATGAGATCGGGCCGCTCCAAAACCGGAACCGGATCGTAGGGGACAGCTTTTACGCAGATATCGGGCACACGATAGCGGCGGGGCTGAATGATGATACGTTGCTCTACGAACACCTCGAACCCGCGTTCTGTCTCGCGGCGCTGCAGTTCAGCGGCAACAACGGTTTGCACCCGGCTGTGCCTGCGTTCACCCACGCTGCGCTCCACCAACTGCCCATCCACGTACTCCATGTCCGGTTCGTAGCTGGTATGAAGGTATTCCTCGACGGGAATCAATGTGCCGGTTGCCATACACGCCGCTCTCTATCAGCTTACCGCTTATGTTCCGAGGCGTCTTCCAGCCGGTGCTCCAGAATCAGCCCAGGCGCGAAATTTTCCACCTTCAAATACCAGGCCGCGGTTATCTCGAGTGCTTTGCTGGGCACCAGGCCAATGATCTCGGTGCCCGCAATTTCCACCCCATGCTTTGCCGCTTCGGCGCGGACGGCTTCGTAGGCGACGTGAATGGGCGTTTGTTCGAAGTCTGTCAGGTTCATGGAAACCTGCGCCAGGTTGCGCGAAGCCAACAACACCCCCATGGCCTTCACGCAGGGGAGGCCGCCTGAAGATTGCCGCACTGCGCGCGCGATCCGCCGCGCGATCTGCACATCGCCGCTTGCCAAGTTTACGTTGAAGGCGATCAGAAATTTGCGCGCGCCCACCACCACGGCCCCGGCGGAAGGATGTAACCGGAAATGGCCAAAATCGGGTTCGGCCACTCTGCCGTGGCGGATATCGGCTAGATTCCGACACTCCGGCCGCAGCGCTGCCGCCTCATAGAGGTATACGGGCACTCGCAGTTCTTCCCAGATGCGCCGGCCGGTGTCGTGCGCAATCCGTGCGCAATCCTCCAGTGTGGCTCCGCGGATGGGCACGAACGGCACCACGTCGGCGGCGCCGATCCGCGGATGCACACCCGCATGGTTCCGCAAATCGATGGATTCCACAGCGCGCCGCACCCCCCGAAATGCAGCCTCCCCCACGTGCTCGGCCGCCGCGGCGAAGGTAATCACCGAACGGTGATGGTCGTGATCCGACGTCCGGTCCAGAATTTTCGCACCGGCCGATTCAATCGCCTCCGCGATGCTGGTGACGATCGCGAGGTTCCGCCCTTCGGAAAAATTCGGAACACACTCTACCCAGGATAAAGACATCAACGCTATCGTAACCGGTGAGTCGGGTGCGATCGCTCCCTGATGGTCGCGGCTCGGAACGGCTACCAGGAAGGGCGCAGATCGTTGCTTTGACGTGGCGCTACTTTGCCCTCTTCCCAGATGATCTCGCCCCGCTTGACGGTGGTATGGACCAGGTTTGCGCCGAAAGTATGCGCCAGCTCCCGGTAATCGGCAACGTTAAGCACCAGGACGTCGCCCGCCTTGCCCGGTTCGAGCGACCCAATGCGCTCGGCGCAGCCCAATGCGTGCGCGCCGTTGATAGTCGCCGCGCTGACCGCCTCTGCCGCCGTCATACCCATCCGGCAGCATGCCAGCTTGATCGCGGTTTGCATGTTCAGAGTGGGCGTCAGACACGGATTGTAGTTCGTGGCCAGTGCCACGGCTGCCCCGGCATCGATCAAGCCTCGCGCCGGCGCGTATCGCCCGTCGTGGTGGAATGAGTGGCACGGCAACAGCGTCGCGATCGTTTCGGCCCGCCCAAGCGCTGCCGCATCGTCCGCCGTCGCATGCTCGAGATGATCGATGCTGATGGCCTCGTGACGCATTGCCAGTTCCACCGCCTGTCCCGTGGCCGTCCCTTCCGCATGCAATTTCAGCCGGAGTCCCGACCGCTCGACCAGATGTAGATAGTGGGTCCAGGTGGAAAGGGGCCCCGTGTGATCCCGCAAGCAGAGATCCGCGAAGTGAGCCATCTTCCGGCGGCGCAGCTTCGGCAGGAATTCTTTTCCCATCCAATCTTCGATTGCCGCCCAGTGGGCCTCCGGCCCAATCTTGGATGGCGGAAGCCGCAGCAGAAAGGTCGGCGTTACATCCACCGGCTTCTCTTTCAGGCCCGCCAGGACGCGGAGAATGGTCGTCTCAGCGACCGGGTCCGGGCCGCACCCCGTTTTCACTTCCACGGTGGTCGTGCCGTGCCGCGCCATAGCTTCCAGGTGAGCGCGGGCCTTCGCCGCCAGCCGCGAGCTTCCCATGGTGCGAATACTCTGCGCGCTCTCGAACTGTGCAGATTCGCCGTTGCGGAGCAAGGGAAAGAGCAGATGGGTATGACTATCTACGAAGCCGGGCATCACCACCCGCCCGGCTGCATTCACCTCGATCGCCTTGCGCGCCAGCGCCAGATTCTCCACCCGCCGCGTTGGCCCGACCTCGCACAATACGCCATCGCTTATGAGGACCGATCCATCCTGGATAATGGCTAATTCTTCGAGCGCCCGGCCACGCCTCGGTTCCGCGGGTCCCCGCAACGTCAGAAGCTGCCGGGCCCCGCGTATCAGAATAGTAGAAATGTAGGGTTCCTTTTATCTAAGGTAACAGTTAGTACTGATATTAACAAAGGCTATAACAATTAGTATGACCTGCGCGTCGGACAATAGTACTAAATCGCGTCCGAAGACCCTGGAGCGGGTCTTTTCTAAGGCTGGTGTCGGATCAAGGACTGAGGCGCGCAGTTGGATTGGCGCGGGACGTGTCCGCGTGAACGGAAAAGTGATCCGAAACCCGGATCACTGGGTGGACCTCGCCAAGGATCGTATTGCTCTCGACGGCAAGCCGCTGCGTAAAGCCGAAAACGTTTACATTCTTCTCTACAAGCCGAAGGGCTTTCTTACTACTTACCGCGATCCGGAAGGGCGGCCTACCGTGTACGATCTCCTCCCGGACGTACCTACATGGGTAACTCCGGTTGGCCGGCTCGACCTCGATACCACCGGCTTGCTAGTGCTCACTAACGACACCGCTTTCGCCAACGCCGTCATGAGTCCCGAACGGAAGGTGCCCAAGACTTATCAACTAAAGAGCGCCTCGCGACTGACTGGCGAGCAAATCGAGCAACTTCGAAGCGGCGTTTCTTTGTCCGATGGGCCGGCCCATGCCGAGGCGGTCCGGGTAATCCGCGAGACTCCCAAATACACGCATCTTGAGATAGTTCTTACCGAAGGGCGCAATCGCCAGGTACGCCGCATGATCGAGGCCGTGGGCAGTAAAGTGCTCAAACTGGTTCGCACGGCCATCGGCCCGATTCGCATCGAGGCCCTCCCGATCGGCAAATGGCGCCACCTGACGCCGGAAGAGGTGCGGGGGCTGGTTGGCCGGGCAGATCGTAAAAAAGCGGGAGGATAGTCACAAAAACTGAATCGCCGGCTGCCAGAAAGCGTCAAAGATTGTTCGTCACTGAAAGCGCCGATGCTAGATTTGGAATCGAAGGTTGTTCGATGAAAGCAACACAATTACTCCACAATTTAGGCCAGAGCATCTGGCTTGACAATCTTACAAGAGACCTTGTGAAGAGCGGCACGCTCCAGCGCTATATCAACGAATTCTCCGTGAGCGGGCTCACTTCCAATCCGACGATTTTCGACCATGCCATCAAGAACAGCTCCGCCTATGACGCCTCGATTCGCGAAGGACTGTCGCAAGGAAGGTCCGGCGAGGCGCTGTTCTTCCACCTGGCGCTGGCAGACATTACCGAAGCTGCGGACCTCTTCCGGCCGATCCATAACAGAACCAATGGCGTTGATGGATGGGTATCGCTCGAAGTCTCGCCCAACCTGGCTCACGACACTGCCAGCACCCTCAACGAAGCCAAAGACTTGTCTGCGCGAGCGGCGCGGCCAAACGTATTCATTAAGATCCCGGGCACGAAAGAAGGTCTGCCTGCCATCGAACAGTCAATATTTCGAGGCGTGCCGATCAACGTGACACTGCTGTTTTCCCGCGAACAATACCTGGCCGCGGCCGAGGCTTACTTACGAGGCATCGAGCGGCGTCTGGATGCCGGTCTAAACCCCCAAGTTAATTCGGTTGCGTCGCTGTTCGTCAGCCGGTGGGATGTGGCGGTCATGGATCGGGTACCCGAAGCGCTGCGCGACCGGTTGGGCATTGCGATTGCCAAACGCACTTATAAGGCATATTGCGAACTGCTAGTCTCGCCGCGGTGGCAGCGGATTTATAACTCCGGCGGGCGCCCACAGCGGCTACTTTGGGCCAGCACCGGAACCAAGGACCCGAAGGCCTCAGACGTTCTCTATATCAAAGCTCTGGCGGCGCCTTTCACAGTCAATACCATGCCGGAAACCACTCTGAAGGCGCTGGCCGAACATACCAGTGCGGGAACGCCGCTGCCCGCCGATGGCGGCGATTGTGAGCAGATGCTCGCGGAATTTGCCAAAGCCGGTGTGGATGCCGATTCGCTGGCTGCACAACTTCAGGACGAAGGGGCCCGTTCGTTCGTCAAGTCCTGGAACGATTTAATGGAAGTGATCCGATCGAAATGCGATACTCTCAGGGGCCCGGCCCTCAAAGCCGGAGGGTAGCCGGGCCGGAAGTGTCATATGAATATATTGGTTGTCGATGTGGGCGGAACACATGTCAAGGTTCTCGCGACCGGCCAGAAGGACCATCGCCAGATTGTGTCCGGCCCTTCGATGACGGCGAAACAGATGGTCAAAAAGGTTCGGAAACTGGCGGCGGACTGGCACTACGATGTGGTATCTATCGGCTATCCAGGGCCGGTTGTCCACGGACATCCGATGGCAGAACCTCATAACTTAGGTTTGGGATGGGTGGGATTCAAATTTGACAAGGCATTCCGCCGGCCTGTCAAGGTCATCAACGATGCCGCAATGCAGGCGTTGGGGAGCTACAGGGGCGGCAAGATGCTTTTTCTAGGCCTGGGAACCGGTCTCGGTTCCGCGCTCGTTCTAAACGGCATCGCAGAGCCTATGGAACTGGCCCATCTTCCTTACAGGCGCGGCACTTTCGAGGACTACGTCGGTCTGCGGGGACTGAAGAAGTATGGCAGAAAAAAATGGCGTCGCTATGTAGCCGACGTGGTCGCGCGGCTCATCGCTGCTACCGAACCCGACGACGTGGTACTTGGCGGCGGCAATGTCAAAGAACTGAAAGAATTGCCTTCAGGTTGCCGAGTAGGTGAGAACGCCAATGCGTTCCTCGGAGGATTTCGGCTTTGGGAAAAAGATACGAAGCCGAACGGGAGGCATGGCGCGCCTGGGAAATCCGTGGACGCTATTCCGAAAACCGGATCGAATTCAGAATCTGTGTGAAGGCTTGCTGCAAATCAGCATAGTTTCGCTCCGGCGCGATCGACAGCGCGTAGAAAAGGCCTTGCGGCCGGATCATCGTGTATAGGACGTTTGCTTCCGTGCCGAGCGTGGCTGACTTTGCCCGCAACAGCGTGATCATCGCTTCGGAACCTCCCGCGTGCACGCTGCGCTGTTGGGGGGCCGCTATTTCGATGCTCGCGTCCCCGCTATGGAGCTGCGCCACTAGGCTCAGGGTAGCCGCGCCGAGACTCATATCCTTTGTTTCGGGCTGGAAATAGCCGAGCATCACACCGAAGCTCAGGTCGATGGCGCCGGTTTTCATGCGGATCACTCCGCCAGTGGGCGCGATAATCAGCGAATTCGAATCCGCGCTGCCGTAGCCGTTCCAGTTGGTGGGCAGAGAGACCTGGTAACTTTTCACGCGCATCTGCTTCGACGTGGTGGAAGGGACCATCTGGGGCGGCAGCGGAGCCGAAGGTAGCCCGGGGCCACGGCCTACCGCGGGCAGCTCGTTTACTTCCAGTTTCGCGCGCTCGAATTCTCCGGTTTCGTATCCGTACTGCCGCTTGGGCAGCGCTTGCGCTTCCTCTTCAATCGCTCGCTGGCGGTTATCGGGATTCGGGTGGTCGGAGAAGAATTGCAGGCCGGCGCCGCCGGTCTGGCTCAGCGTCTCGAAGAATCGCGCCATTTGCATGGGATCGTATCCGGCTTCGGCCATGAGGTGCGATCCCAGCAGATCGGCTTCGCTCTCGGCCTCACGCGAGAAGTGCAGAATCAGCGAATTCTCGCCCAAGCCGAGTCCCATTCGGGTCAACTGAGCTAGCCCGGCCGAGTTGCCCAACGCGGCCGTTCCCAAAGCCGCTGCCAAAGCCGCTCCCAGGCCCGTCGCCTGCTTTTTGCTCAGTTCGTGAGTACCGTGGCGCAAAATCACGTGCGACATCTCGTGAGCCATCACGCCGGCCAATTGCGCTTCGTTCGCGGTGCTTTTCACCAGGCCGGTGAACACGAACATGGGGCCGCCCGGAAGAGCGAACGCATTCACTGCGGGGACATTGAGCAAAGTGAAATCGAAGGGAAATTCGCTCCGGATGGCTTCGGGCGTCGCCCCCAGGCGCTGTCCAATGCGCCGGATGTACCCTTGCAGGAACTCGTTCGGTACCACGGGATAGTGGCCCTTGACCTGTGCCGCCTGGATCTGACCGATCTGGATATCCTGCTGCCGCGAATAAAGGTTGTAGCCCGGTTTTAGCGGTTCGCCGGGTTTTCTCGCATGCGCCAGACTGGCGGACACAAGAGCTATCGCCAAAGCACCGATGATCCGCTCGCGGGACATCGTATCACCTCTTTTACCACAGAAACTTTCGGCAATCAGTACTGGAAGTAAGGTCCCTCACGAAGGAGTTAGAATCGAGTCATTCTATGCGCTCGCGAATCTTGCTTCTGAACGGACTGCTGGTGGTGGGAGCTGCGGCCGCTTCCGGAATCGACACTAAGGCGATGAACTCATCGGCCGATCCCTGCGTAGATTTTTATCAATATGCTTGCGGCAACTGGATCGCGCACAATCCGGTCCCGGCTGACCGCGCCCGCTGGACTCGCTTCACAGCCTTAAGCGATCGCACAGAGAACGTTCTGCTCGACCTGGTCGAAACAGCCGCGGCCGCAAAGTCGCGGCCGGGATCGCTCGATCAAAAGATCGGCGACTACTTCGCGAGCTGCATGGATACAGCGGCGATTGACAAAAGAGGCCTGATGCCGGTTGAACCGGACCTGGCGCGCATCCTGGCGATGCATAGCCGGGCAGACTTGGCGGCGGAGGTAGCTCACTTGCATCGCGAGGGAATCGGCGTGCTGTTCCGGTTTACTTCGGAGGCGGACCCCAAAGATTCCACGCACATGATTGCCGGTATTTCGCAGGGAGGCCTGTCGCTCCCGGACCGCGACTATTACTTGAAAACCGACGCAAAATCCATAGAGACTCGGCAGCGATTCGAGCAGCACGTGCGCAAGATATTCGAACTGGCGGGCGATTCGACCGACGCGGCCAAGACCAAGGCCGCCGCGGTACTCAACCTCGAAACCATCCTCGCAAAAGCTTCGTTAGACCGGGTTTCCCGCCGCGATCCGGACAAAACCTATCACCTGATGGCGAGGACCGAGCTCGCGCGGATGGCGCCGAGTTTCGGGTGGGACGAATACTTGCATGACATCGGCGCGCCCGCTTTCGACAAGCTGGATATCGAATGGCCGGAGTTCATCAAGGCGATGCCTCTCGACGAGCCGCTCGATTCCTGGAAAGCCTATTTTGCATATCATGTTTTGCGCAACGCGGCGGCACGGCTTCCCGCGGCTTTTGAAAACGAGGATTTCGATTTCTGGTCCCGCTACATGGGCGGAACCAGGGAGCAGCGCCCGCGGGCCAATCGTTGCGTCAATTCCGTGGATGCGCAACTGGGCGATCTGCTGGGGCAAAAGTATGTTGAGACGGCGTTTGGAGCGGATGCGAAGGCGCGGATTACGCAATTGGTGGAGGCTCTGGAGAGGGCGCTGGAGAAGGACATACGAACGCTGGACTGGATGACGCCTGCAACCAAGACCGCGGCGATTGCGAAGCTGCACGCGATCACCAACAACGTGGGCTATCCGAAAAAATGGCGGGACTACAGCAAAGTGACGATTGCACGAGACGATTTCTATGGCAACGCCCGCCGTGCGGCCGAAGCGGCCTACGAGCGCCGACTGGCGCGCATCGGCAAGCCGACGGATAAGTCCGAATGGAATATGACTACGCCCACGGTCAACGCCTTCTACAGCCCGGTTTTCAACAGCATCAACTTCCCGGCCGGTATTCTGCAGCCGCCGTTCTTCGATCCGAAGGGTGACCCAGCGGCTAATTTCGGCGCCATTGGCGCGGTCATTGGCCACGAAATGACCCACGGTTTCGACGATCAAGGCCGCAAGTTCGACGCGGCGGGAAATCTGCGCGACTGGTGGACGCCGGCGGACGGGCAGGAGTTTGAGAAGCGGGCGGCCTGCATTGCGGATGAATATTCGAATTTCACAGCCATCGACGATGTCCATCTTAGCGGCCGTTTGACCTTAGGAGAAAACACGGCCGATAACGGCGGCGTGCGGGTCGCGCTGATGGCGCTCATGGACGCGCTGAACGGGAAAGAGGATCGCGTGGACGGCTTCACTCCCCAGCAGCGTTTCTTTGTGGCCTATGCGCAAATCTGGTGCGAAAACTCCACGCCGGAATCGGCCCGTCTGCGCGCGGTGACCGATCCGCATTCGCCGGGACGATATCGCGTGAGAGGCGTCATTCAAAACATGCCCGAGTTCCAGAAGGCATTCGCGTGCAAGGCGGAGCAGCCGATATCGACTGAGAACGCCTGCCGGGTTTGGTAAAGGCGAAGTTCACACAATCGATTGTGTAAGAATGGGTGTGGAGGATCCATGCCGACCAACCTGGGTATAGACGACAAGTTACTCGAGGAAGCGAAAAAGCTGGGGCATCACAAAACGAAGAAGGCAGCAGTCAATGCGGCCCTGGAGGAGTATGTGCGGCGGCGGAGCCAGGCGAAGATCATCGAACTTTTTGGCACAATTGACTTCCGCGAAGACTTTTTGGAGCGTATGGACCGGAAGATGAAGCGGAAATGAACGGGACGGTTGACGTCCTGGTGGATACCACGGTCTGGTCGCTCGCATTACGCCGTAAGCCACATCAACTGAGCGGGCGCGAAACGCTGCTCGCGAGCGAACTAACGGAGCTGGTGAAGGAAGGGCGCGCGGGAATCATCGGCCTAATTCGACAGGAGTTGCTTTCTGGAGTTAGAACAGACAGGGAGTTTGAACACTTACGCGAGAGGCTCATTGCCTTTCCCGATGAGCCCGTATACACGCACGACCATGAGGAAGCGGCTAAGGCCAGCAACAAGTGCCAAGCTAAAGGAATTACCGCTTCGATTGTGGACATTTTGATTTGCACAGTCGCCCAGCGGCGTGGCATGGCAATCTTCACTGCCGACCCGGATTTTCACCATTATTCGCGCGTGCTGACTCTGAAACTGCACGCACCCCGGCCTGAGCACCGAAGAATCCAGTGATATTCTGTCTCTACCTATGCGAACGGCTCTCCTCCTTCCTCTGTTCCTCCTGTCTCTGGCGGCGCAAACCACGAAAGTCCTTGCCCCCGAAGATCTGTTCCGGCGCAACGTAGGCACGCGCGAGCAGCAGTACGCGCAATTTCCCCCGCACAAAATCATCGGGAACATTTACTACGTGGGCACGGAGGCGCTGTCTTCCTTTCTGGTCAGCACGCCGGAAGGCCTGATCCTCATCAACAGCGCTTACGAAGGCGTGGTTCCGGTAATTCGGAAGTCGGTCGAGCAGCTTGGCTTCAAATTCACCGATATCAAAATCCTCCTCGGCAGCCATGCGCATGCCGACCACATGGAAGGCGACGCGCTGGTGAAAGAGCTCACCGGCGCGCGCGTGATGGCAATGGCCGAGGACGTTCCGGCGCTCGAGAAAATGATGCCCGGCGGCAAGCCCCATCCAATCGATCACGTCCTGCACGATGGAGAAACCGTAACGCTGGGCGGCACTTCACTCATAGCGCATCTCACTCCCGGGCACACACGCGGCTGCACGAGTTGGGAGCTGAAGGTTCCGGAAGGCGGCAAAACCTACGATGTCGTCATCATCGGCAGCATAGGCGTGAATCCAGGCTACAAGCTCGTCAACAATCCGGACGTGCCACAAATCGCCGACGAATACCGCCGCAGTTTCCGCCTGCTCCGCTCGCTTCCAGCGGATGTGCCGCTGGGCTCGCATCCCGCGATGTACCACATGGCGGAGAAGTATGCCAGGATCGGCAAGGGGCCGAATCCGTTTATCGACCCGGAAGGCTACAAAGCGGAAATCGATACCAACGAGGCGGTGTTCAACCTGCGGTACAACGAGCAGAAGAAAGCCGCGGGCGAGTAGCGCGGCTCATTTGAACAGAATGCGCGACTGGATCGGTTCCAGTTTCTTCATATCCAGCCCGGGGACTTTGCGCAAATCCGACATGTCTTTGAAATCGCCGTTGGCCTGGCGGTACTTCACAATGGCGGCCGCTTCGTCCGAGGTCAGCCCCAGCTCGGATTCGAGTTCGGTTGCGGGAGCTTTGTTGATGAACACGGTCGGGCCGAAATAGCGGCCGAGGTAATCGACGATCAGTTTGAAATCAGCATCGGAGCCGTCCGCGCCGCGACTGCGCATATCATCCACCACGGGCTGCCAATCGTCTTTGCTGTTGTGGTACTGGGCAACCACGCCGGCATCGTGACAGGCGCCGCAGATCCGCACGGTGACGTCTTTTCCGGGACCGTCCGGAAGGTCCTGGCCATATGAAAGGAACACGAAGGCAAAGGTCAAGAAGGCGCTGGCGAGTATCCTCATGCTTTCCATCATAAACTTGTGATTGCGGCGCTTTCTGAAAACTCTCATCTGCGCCTGGATGCCGGCGGTGGCTGCATGGGCGCAGGATCCGTTCGTATTTCACGCCTACCTTCAAGGCCGGTTCACCAATCAAGAAGGAACACCGGATCGCCTCGAGATCCGGCGCGCCCGCCTGATCTTCAGCGGCGACCCGGTAACGGATGTGTCCTACTCATTCCAGGCGGACGTCGCCAAGGCGCCCTACATCATGGATGCGGCGCTCACCTGGAAGCATTACCGCAGGTTGCGGATCACTGCCGGCCAGTTCAAAATTCCGTTCAGCGCGGAAAGCCTGATTTCGGACAACCTGAATACGGCGGTTGCCCGCGCGCGGGCGGTGAACAGCCTGGCGCCAGGGCGCGATACGGGTGTGCAGGGGCGGGATACAGGCGTACAAATTTCCGGAAGTCTGCTGGGAGCGAGAGAGCCGCTGGTGGATTATGCTGTGGGCGTCTTTCGCGGGCAGACGCTGATTGATTCGCCGCGGGCGCATTATCAAGCCGTTGCGGCGCGCGCGATGGCGCATCCGGTTGCGGGGTTCACCGCCGGCGGCGATTGGTACGGCAGCTTCGATTCTACGGGCGCTTCCCCGAACGCCGCCGTGAAAAGGCGCAGCGACGCGGAGGGGGAGTACAATCACGGCCCGCTGAAGCTGCGTGCGGAGCAAATCTTCGCACGTGACGGGAAATTGAACCGGCGGGGCGGATACGGGTTGGGCGCGTGGCGATTCTCGAACGGCTGGGAGGCCCTGACCCGCGCGGACTGGCTCACCACCAATACGGCCAAACCAAATACCACATCCATCGCGTACATCGCGGGCGTGAACTACTATTGGCGTCGCTACGTGAAGGTCGGGTTCAACGCGGGCGCGCAGCACGATCAAGGACCGAAAGGCTTCAGCCGGGTCACGCTGGCTCAGGTGATGCTTTACTACTGAGAGGCGCATCCGGCCGCGTCGAAGAGAATCATTTCAGCACGAATTTATGTAAGCCCATGGAACTCACGCCCGCGGCGTAGATGTCACCCCTGGTATCCGCACTGACTCCTTCAGCCAATGCAATCCGTGCATCGGTGTTTGGATCTGGAATGAACCACTTCACCGATCCATCTTTCGCGCTGCCGACTCGGATGCCGCGCTTCACTCCGGGATTCGTCATCTCGTCTGACTGCGAATCGACCGAATACAGCGTGTCAT
>DATBID010000385.1:0-2605 GCA_036557125.1 Bryobacteraceae bacterium
GCTCCCACTGAACAGGAAGTGGAATTGGCGGAAGCGATCTGCCACGCCGTGCCCTCCATCGAGATGGTGCGCCTGGTGAATTCCGGCACCGAGGCCACCATGTCGGCGATTCGTCTCGCCCGCGGCTTCACCGGACGCGAACGCGCCATCAAGTTTGAAGGCTGTTACCACGGCCACGTGGATTCGCTGCTGGTCAAAGCCGGGTCGGGCGTAGCCACGTTGGGGCTGGCCGGCAGTAAGGGTGTGCCGCAAGCCTTCTGCGACACCACCATGGCCCTCCCCTACAACGACGTCGATGTGGTCGAGGGCGTCTTCCGCACCTACCGGGATCGCATCGCCGCGGTAATTGTCGAGCCGGTGGTGGGCAACATGGGTTGCGTTCCGCCGGAGCCTGGCTACCTCGAAGCTCTGCGCGAAATCACCGAGCGCCAGGGCACGCTGCTCATCTTCGATGAAGTGATGACCGGCTTTCGCCTCGCCTATGGCGGCGCGCAGGAACGCTTCGGCATCCGCCCCGATCTGACCACGCTCGGCAAGGTAATTGGCGGCGGACTCCCCGTGGGCGCATTCGGCGGCCGAAAGGACATCATGCAGCATCTCGCGCCATTGGGCGGGGTCTATCAGGCCGGAACGCTTTCCGGCAACCCGCTCGCGGTAGCGGCGGGGTTAGTGATGCTGCGCCACTTGAAGGCGCACCCCGAAATCTACGGCCGCCTGGAACAGCTAGGCGCAGAGTTGTGCGCCACGGTTCCGAAGGGTGTGACGGTGAACCGGGTGGGCTCGATGTTCACGTGGTTCTTCACCGAGGGGCCCGTATTCGATTACGAATCGGCGCAGCGCGCCGATACCCAGCGTTTTGCGCGTTTCTTCCACGCCATGCTGTCCCAGGGCATCTATTTGCCGCCATCCCAATTCGAAGCAGCATTCCTTTCCGCGGCGCACACCGCAGAAGATATTCGCCGGACCGTCGCCGCAGCCTGCGAAGCATGGCAGGCGTGACTCCGCGCCAGGCCAGTCCTAGCCCTCAGTTCCCGCTCGGCCCGACCGGTCAATCCAGTTCCGCACCATCGCCGTGTACGCCTGCGCCTCCGGATCCGTTCCGAGCTCCTCCAAAGTGAAACGCATTTTCCGCCCCCAGTTCGGGTACTGCCAGGTGGTCCCGGGAAGATTCTGCTGCGCGGCTTCCTTGGTCAGGTCTTCCCCGTTAATCGCCAGCAACTCGGAAGGAGTCATAGCCAAAAAACCGACAATTGCGTTGTGTAAGTCGCCGGTCAGCTCCGGGTATCTTTCTGCCTCGCGTGGCAGCTCTGGCTTGAGTAGCCCGCAGCGGAAAAGCAAGTCAAGCATCTTCTGCTTGTCCGCCGCGCGCGTATCCATCTGCGAGCGGTAAGCCCCTTCGTCGAGCAGGCCAGCCGCGCGCCGCGCTTCGATATCGGCCAAAATCCAAAATCCGGCGAGCGTCGGTAGATCGTGAGTAGTCGAAGAAACCAAGGCCTGGCGGATGTACTGCTCGTGATGCAAAAACCGTCCCTGAGGATCGCGCTCAAAGTAAAGCAACCGGTAACTCAAGATCCCGAACTGTGCCAGTGCCTCCCGAACTTCCGGTTCAACGGTTCCCAAATCCTCGCCGATCACCATGAACCGGTTCCGCACGCTTTCCAGCGCCAGTACCTTTACATAGTCCAGCGAGCGCTCTCTTACATACGCGCCCTCCGCCGCGCTCATTTCATCCGGAATCCAATAGAGCCGGAACAGCCGCATCACGTGGTCCATGCGCAGCGCTCCCCCATGCCGCGCGTTGCGCCGGATCGATTCGGCAAACAGGCGATAGCCGTCTTCCCGGTGTCGCTCCGAATTGGGCGGTGGAAAGCCCCAGTCCTGCCCGTCCGGCGAAAAATCGTCCGGCGGCGAACCGACCCGGCTGCCGGTCGCGTAGAAATCCCGGTGCGCCCAGAAGTCCGACCCGAACCGGTCGGTCGCCAGCGCCAGGTCGTGGTACAGCCCGATCCGCATGCCGCGGCCGAGGGCGTGCTCCTGCGCCCGCCGCAATTGCAGATCGATCTGCCACTGCAGGTATTGATAAAACAGAACCGAACGCCAGTGTTTCGAACGAAATTCTCGGACTGCGGCCGATTCCGGATCCCGGTACTCCTCCGGCCACGCCGTCCACACCCACACCTCCGGAGCCCGCTTATGCAGAAATTCATCCAGCGCGCAGTATGTCGCGAATCTCTCCAGCAGCAGCCCGCCTTCGTCCAAGAACGCCTGCAACTCGCGCGCCCGCGGCGATGAACTGCGCCAATCCCGCAGGAACTCGACAAACAGCAGCTTCAGAAACCGCAGCTTCAGCGCCGCTATCCGCTCGTATTCCACGAATTCGGCGTTGCGCAGTTCCTCGATCTCCGCGCAAATTTCCGGCCGGCGTCGCAGCCGCTGCGCCCGCCGCGACCGCGCGTAATCCTCAATCCCTTCTACATCCAGATAAAGGAAATTCCGGAAAAACAGGCTGTTGGGCAAATACGGGCTGGTGTTGAACGGCCGCCGGTTGTGAATCGCGTGCAGCGGGTTCAGCCCCACAAAAGAGGCATGCAGCTCCGCCTTCGCC
>DATBID010000386.1:0-11142 GCA_036557125.1 Bryobacteraceae bacterium
ATCTTCATGTTCTTGACGGAAGGGAACATCCCGCCGCTCGATTCCCCCACCATCACTTGGGCCGCTCCCGCCTCTTTCGCTATGCGCGCCACTGCGGCCACCAGGTACGGGTCGGTCGTGCAGCCTTCTTCCGCGGTGTAATACACCGTTACATTGGGCTTGATCAGCACTGTCTGACCCGGCTTGACGAATTCCCGCATGCCGCCCAGGTGATTCAGCGCCCGCTGTGCCAAGGCATAGACGGTCTCGTAAGACCGGTGCTTCTCATTCGTGTGCGCAATCGCCACCTTCGCCCGCATGGACTGCTCGCGTGGCGCGCTCGTCTGTGTGATGGTCACTGGTTCGGGCATTTGTGTCTCCCTGTTTGCGGCCAGGCTAGATTCGGATTAAGCGAAACCGTGCCCGCCATAGTGGACTTCCATGGGCATCTGGTCGCGCCACTCAGCGATCAGGTTCTTGTATGCGTCCCGCACGGGCTGCGGCTTGCGGTTCAGATCGTAGAGCCCCACCGGATTCTCGCGGCCATTATCCTCTCGGAGAGTAGTATCCCAATCGACCTGGTCGAGCAGGCTATACCAGGTGAATCCCATTACGGGAATCGACACGCGGCGGAGTTCCTGCACGCAAGCCCATTGATGGTGCAGCCAGTCCGGCCCTTCCTCGGCATTCATCTTGTTGGTCTCGGTGAGCATCACCGGCAGGCCATAGCGCTCGTAATACTGCCTCGCCAGAATTGCATACCCGAACACGGGCCCCGCGCTTTCCATCGGCCCCTCGGCCGGCACCCAATGTTCGTTGCCGCCATAGTAATCGCTGCCCATGATACAGTGGGGCCGCATGGCTTCTCCGTGCTCCAGAAACCAGTGGTACTCGTCCCGCGAGAGGCCGTTATCCATCAGGTATTCATACGCCTCGGAATTCACCCGGTGGCCGTAGCTGAAATCGAGCGAGAGAAACCTTTTCTCATTCTCGCGGCGCGCCCGCGTCTGCGCGCGCGGGCTGCACTCGTGGTAGCACGAGGTCGCTTCGCTCTGGATGAATATCGCCTTGGGCTGCACTTTTAGAATCTCTTCTTCGGCGCGCAAGTTGGCCTTTGACATATGCTTCAAAGCCGTGACGAAGGCGCAATCGCTCGTCAGCCGCTCGTTCCACCAGCCCATTTTTGCCGAAAAAGTTGCATTTACAAAAATCTCGTTCACAGGCGTAAAGAACGTAATCCAAGAGTACCGCCAGGCAAATTCTCGAGCGTATTCCGCGAACAACTCGGGCCATTCCGGATTCTGATAGTCACCAATCCAATCGGGGACGCCGAAGTGACACAGGTCGGCGATGGGTATGATCCCCGTTTCCCGTAGGCGTCCGAGTGTCTCGTCGACAAAATCCCACTCGTAGCGGCCGTGCGCCGGGTTCACGCGGTAGTACTGCGGTCCGTACCGCAGATACTGCACTCCCAGATCGTCCAGCAGATCGAAATCCTCGCGCCACCTTTGATAGAAATGGGTACTCTCCAACTCGTCCCTGCGAATGGTGTGCCCATTCTTACCATTGGTCACAGGGTAACTGTTTTCAATACCGGTGGCGAAAAGGAATTGTCCGTCGCTTTCCACCGGGGCCGCTTTCCGGTGTGTGTGACTCATTCCGCCTCCTCAGTTTGTCACTGAGTGTCGCACTTCGCAGTTCGCTTCTGTACTGAGGTGGAGCATTATGTGCTAAGAGTTACCTTCGAGAGACCGGCTATTCCCACACAGCGGTTCCTGTGAACGCGCGAAAGGCTGACAAGAACACGACATACTGTATCGGCCAGAGGATAAGGACAATCACGGGCACATGGCAAAAAGTCATTTGTGGCAAGGGCCAATTCGTATACAACCAAAAATGCTGCGCCGCGTTGGCGGTTTCCATGAAGAAGCCGGTTATCCAACCAGCCGTCAAGATCGCGCAAAGTGGAGCCCAATCGTGGAGACGGACAGCACCCAGCAAAGACCGGGCTGGGGTGTTGGAGACGTACTCCAATATCAGGAAAGTCCCGGCTGTTATGAGTAGAAAGCAATAGAACGGCGCATGAACAGCAGAGGGGGCCGTGACTGCGAATACATATCCGCCGGCCGCCGTGTACTGTTGTATGGCAAGCGCGAGGCCCAAGGCGGCTAAGGCCAGTCCAGTGGCACCGCATAGTAGCTTGGTTTTTACCTGTGGGTCTTGACGGTGCCGAGCTTTTGCCTTCGCCGAAGACAGTTTCCGAAATGCACAGTGAGCCAGAAAATATGTTTCCGCTAACAACAGCCAATAGGCGCCGAACCCGATCACGAAGCAACATGCATAAAATACGGTGTTCCAATAGGGATAAACCCATAGCTTCGCAAGCCACTGGGCTGCGCCATCCAGGAAGATGCCGCACACAGTCCCAGTTAAGAGAAATAAGAGAAAGTTCTTCGGGCTGCTGGTAATCGCCAATAGTACGCAGTATCCGCCCAGATGCCGGCATCCGGCCTCACAGAGGATGATGGCTGTGGAACACCACACTGCCCAGAAAAGCGTGATCCCTGGAAGATCAAACGCCCAGTGGGGGACAACGTAGGGTGCGTACGAGAACACTAGAAATGCGCTGGAACACCCAACCAGTAGCAAGCCGCCGCCCTGAGACGATGACAATACGTCAGCGCCAGAAGCGCGCACCGGGCGCCCACAAGGCAATGATCCACCAGATCAGCAGTGCGATGAGAATTGCATAGAGACAACCGCAGCCGGTATAAGGCCGGTTATATGTGTTCCAGTAACGCCGATGCCATGGGTCGCGAGGGGGAAACGCCATATCTCCAATCATAACGGCGACCCTGCGAAAAGCCCGTTCGTAAGATCACTTCAGGTACCGGCTGATTTGCCAATCGTCAGAAGGGGGACTGGACAGCTTCGTTAGAATCGGCGCAGAGGCCGAAGCCCCTTGAATCCTACTTAAACGAAAAAGGGCCTCCCCCGCTGTTCCAGTCCTTGAAGTCCTTACTCTCGGATGGCAAGTTGACTCTGTTCGGAGCGCCGTGCTGGCCGAAGGCAAATCCCCTGATGCGAAAGCGGTCGCCTTCGAGTTCGTCACCGTACGCATGAATTCGCAGCATTCCCTCAAGAGCTTCAAATAGCCATCCAGCGCCACCTCCCATCCTGACGAACCCGTTGGCGCGCAATTGATCATGCGTGACGATAATGCCGCCAACCTTGAACTTCGCGGCGAACTCAGCCTCCTGAGAGGGTAGAGGAGGGCGCTTTCCGCCTCCGCCCCCGGGAGCGCCACTGCCAGGCGCGCCCCCGCCGCCGCTGACGGCTGTTGCCCGCTGCACGGCCATACGGGACTGAGGGTATGCGACCACGTTCCTGGGGCTCTGGGCCGTAGTTCCTAACTTCTGATTGGCCGGCGGTCGAATCAGTCGCGAAAGAATCTCACTCGCCAGAGGTGGCGGTTGGATTCGTTTTGGCTGGATGCTCATAATCGGCGTCTTCGCTGATCTTCCGCACATTGGCGAAGATAATGGCTTTGGTTGAGGCGTCTTTTCCGGACCCGGCATTGGCATAATTCGGCTTGTCCTTTCGTAGCTAAGTGCGCGGAATCTGGGGGAAAATCTCAAGACATTTCGTTGGATACCAGAACTGCGCACGTTTTGGCGGTGTCTTCAACGCCGGCGCCGGACCGACCGGAGCACAGGCGCACGCGGTTCATACGCTGGTTCACCCGCAGAACGAGGAGTAGACTGATCAGAACACGGACAAGCCTGGACATGTAACCGGGACCATCCGTTTCGACTACCTACGCAGGAGGGCTAAAATGACGCACACCATTTCGAAGCTATTGCGAGCATACGAGAAGGGGAAAATGTCACGTCGCGATTTGGTTCAGGGGCTTGCTCTGATGGCCGCAGGCGCCCAAACCGCGTCGGCCGCAGGCTTCCAGGGCAACAGCATCAATCACATCTCACTTTACGTCGGCAATCTGGAGCGATCGACCGATTTCTATCAGCGCACCTTCGGCTGCAAGGTGAACAAACGGGACGGCAACAACCAACTGATTTTCGGAAAGAACTTCCTGGTCCTAAGGCCGGGTAATCCGGCGGGCAAAGTCGATCATTTCGCGATCGGAGTTGACAACTTCAACAAAGAAGCTGTAACGGCGGACCTGAAGGGACGCGCAGCAAACCCGATTGATCAGCAAGGCGGCGACTTCGGCTTCCACGTGGTCGATCCGGATGGGTTCCCCGTGCAGATCAGCGCGAACAATCCGGCTTGAGTTTACAATCCGCGCACACCAGATCGGAATCTGCCTCCGGCGGGTCTCCCCCGACTGTCCGCGCCGGCCATGTGGACTATCAGCCCCGGAGTCGCCGCCGGACTTCCGCCCGCGTGGGTCGCCGCGTCCGTTCCGAACGCCATAACCCGCCGCGGCCCCAGCATCGGCGTTATCAGTTCGCTCAGTAACCTGGGTGATTCGCCGGTCCATACACTATCGGCTGGCATGCGGACCGGCAGTTACGCCAATGTCCTGCTGACTGCTGCCACCGCGCTATTTTATGCGGTGTCATGCGATGCAGTGCGCAAGCACCCACCTTCAAATAGCTCTAAAGAGTAACATAGGATATCGTCATGCATTGGCTTGGGACGTCACATGGCGGCACAGGCCATCAATCCGGAAGAGGCCGTTCGGTTTTTCAAGCTGTCTGGCCAAATCTTCTGGGTGATCGGTGAAGACGGGCGCCTGGAAGCAGTTAACCCCGCCGCCGTTTCCATACTCGGATACTCGCCCGCTGAGTGTCGTGGCGCTTCAGTCTTCGAACTGGTCCACCCTGACGATGCCGCCAGCTTACAGGAAAACATCCTGACAGTTCAAACCTCCGGGACTTCTCCTCCTTTCATCTGCCGCTTTCGTGCGGCCGACGGCTTATACCGGCACCTTCTCTGGAACGCCGCGAAAGGCGATGAGCGGATTTATGCCGCCATAGCCGACGTCACAGATTTTAAGCGGCGCGCGACGGCTCGCTACCGCCGTTTGTTCGAAACTTCGCAGGACGCGGTGGTACTCGTCGATGGCGAAACTGGAACAATTTTGGACGCCAATGAGCGCACAGAGGAACTCTTGGGATATGCGCCCGCCGAATTGATCGGAAAGAAGCTGTGGGAGGCGGGCCCATTTCTCCCCGGTGGAATCGGGCGGCTGGTCTTCGATTCTGTTCGAAATGGCGGCACGTTCCACGAGGAGCAGGTCCTGGCGGCCAGTAGCGGCTCGGCGGTCGATTGCGAACTCTTGTGTAACGCCTATCAGGAGGGCACGCGGCGCATGGTTCACTGTAACGTGCGCGACATCTCCGAGCGCCGCCGCTACGTAACCGCGTTGCGGGAAAGCGAAGAGCGGCTGCGAGTCATCTTAGAAGGAATTAAGGATTACGCGATTTTTCTCACGGACAGCGAAGGAAGGATCGAGAGCTGGAACCGCGGCGGAGAGAAAGTCACCGGATATTCCGAAAACGAAATCATCGGCCAGTCTGTTGCTATTTTATTTACGCCCGAAGACCGGGCCGGAGGCGTGCCGGAAGACAGGCTGCGTACAGCGCTGCGCGATGGCCGCGCGGAAGACGAGCGCTGGTACATGCGCAAAGATGGTTCCCGGTTCTTCGTCAGCGGCGTGCTCACGCCCCTGTGGCACCCCGATGGCACCGTGCGCGGCTTCGTGAAGGTAATGCGCGATATCACCAAGTGGAAGCATACCGACGAAGCCATGCGGGAGGCGCAAAAGCTCGAGAGCATCGGTGTGCTGGCCGGGGGTATTGCGCACGACTTCAATAACCTGCTCACCGGCATAATCGGCAACGCCAGCCTGGCTGTCGAAGAACTCCCGCACGGCGGGCGCGGGCGGCGGTTGGTGGAGGAAGTAATCGCGGCGGGCGCACGCGCCGCCGATTTGACGCGGCAGTTATTGGCCTACGCAGGAAAGGGCAGCTTAGCGCTCGAAACGTTCAGTATCTCGGAAGCCGTGGGCGACATTTTGGAACTGATTCAAGCTTCGATTCCGCCCAACGTGCAACTGGAGTTGCATCTCCAAGAGAACCTGCCGGCCGTGTATGCCGATCCGAGTCAGATTCAACAAATTGCGATGAACCTGGTGATGAACGCTGCCGAGGCCATAGAGGGACACGGCGTTGTGCGCCTGTCCACCGGCTGCCGCAATCTCTCTGCCGAGGAACTGAGTATGGCCGAGGGGTTGGCGCATCTCAAACCCGGCAAATACGTGTACCTCAAAGTGCAAGATACGGGCAAGGGGATGCAGGAACACGTCAAAACGCGAATCTTCGACCCGTTCTTCACCACCAAGTTTACTGGCCGGGGCCTCGGCCTCCCCGCCGTCGCGGGGATTGTGCGCGCTCACCGCGGTGGAATTCAGGTGGAGACAGTGCCCGAAGCCGGCTCGACGTTCCACATCTTCCTCCCCGCCGGCGACGAGCGCCCGCAGGAAGTGACCGAGTACAAATCGACGCCCGAAATCGGCTCGGGGACGATTCTGTTGGTGGACGACGAAAAAATGGTGCGGGAGGTCTCGCAGGAAGCCCTGGAGCGCCGCGGCTTCCGCGTTTTGACGGCATCCGATGGCAAAGAGGCCATCGATGTGTTCCGGGAGCGCGCTTCCGAAATTTCGCTTATCGTGCTCGATATGGCCATGCCCGTAATGAGCGGAGAGGAAGCGCAACCATATCTGGAACAGATCCGGCCGGAGGTGCCGGTTCTGGTCTCGAGCGGTTACAGCGAAGCCATGGCATCCAGCCGTTTCCGTTCCGGCAAGCTGCACCACTTTATTCAGAAGCCATATACGGCGAGCCAGCTTGCCGATAAGGTATTGCAGATCCTTCAGGCGTGAAGGCCAGCACTCTCACGAAAGGCTTTGGTTCGGCCAGCTCACACTTCCGGGCGAGGCCTCAGCCGATTGCCTGTTACGTGGCTGTTCCAGTTGCGGGTATATTGCGGAAGGTCCGGCGCAGCGAGCGGCCGGGCTAACGGAGGCATTTATGGCGGATTCCCGCAAATCAACGACGACGCAAGCGGTTGAACCAAACAACCAGGAGAAAATTTCAATCAGGGCCTACGAACTTTGGGTGGAAAGAGGTTGCCCCGTCGGCTCGCCCGAAATCGATTGGCTCCGCGCCGAGGCCGAAGTCACAGCCGCCGAAAGCAGCGCCTACGGCCAATCCCGCAAGTTCGCCGCATAGCTGGCAACCCTCGCTCCCAAGTCCAACCCGTACCGCCGGCGGTCTACCGCCGGCAAGTCCTAAGCGGCGACCCTGCGAGTGTTCGGGCCTGCCGCTATAGCTGCCGGCGCACGCCCGCCTCGTGGTCGACCCGTTCCAGTTGTTCCTCCCAATTTCCCTCGATCGCCTGCCTTGCCTGTCCGCGGCGGAACATCGGAAGAATCGTTTTCCGCCTCATATCCTCAAACAGAAAATCCAAGCCGCCATATACGGCGAAAGCGCCTGCCAACAGACCGAGGGCGCCCGCCGAAAGATTCCACTCGGAAGCGCCTCCGAACTCAGCGATGGCCGCCAGCAGAAAACGCACACCGGCAAGGAACAGGACGATACCGAGAAAGCGGCTTGGGCGAAAAGGAGACCACGCCATAGCCAGCGCGGCCAACGCATCCATCACCAGAAAAATCCCGAGGGTTGCGGTTTTGGCATCCGCCCCGGCAATCAGAAACGAGACCGCCAGCGCATGGCCGTGGCGGAACCGCTGTCTCGGGCAAGGAAGCCGAAAAGAGAGGCCACTGCTTGCAGCGGAGCGGCGCTCACCAAAACCGTTCCCACCGCGAAGGCAAAAAATCCGAGCGGTAATGTGCTCCCCAGCGGCCGTACAAAAATCCGGGCGATCGAAGGAGGGGAACCTGACGCGCGGTGATTGGCTTCCTCAGTCATGTTCCTACCCCGAGCCTATCGGCGCTGCCGGGTCCAACACAGTATGCTCCGGCTCACTTGCGGCTCGCGGTGCTTCTGCCCGTCGGCAGCCAACATCTCCAGCGGTCGTTCTCATTAGAGCAAATGGATGATTTCGGGCTCCAGCCGGCCCCCCTCAAGGCGGATCCTGGCGACGCTCACGGGCAAGCGGAATCGGCGGGGCCCTGCGCTTCCAGGGTTCAAAAACAGCACTCCTCCCCGAAACTCGTAGCCAGGCTTATGAGAATGACCGCTGATCACCGCCGCATAGTTCTTCTCCGCGGGATCGAACTTCAGTTCCGCCAGGTTATGCAAAACGAGAATGCGGATGGTGTCTATCTCCACGGTGCGCTCCGCAGCCAGTGCCGCGATGCGCCAATCGTTCTCCACGTTTCCCCTGATGGCAAATACGGGAGCAATGGCGCGGAGGGCTTCGAGCACTTCGTCCCCGCCGATATCGCCGGCGTGAATGATGAGATCGACGCCCGCGAGGGCCTGCAACGCCTCGCTGCGGATGAGGCCATGCGTATCGGAGATGATGCCGGCAATCTTCGCCATTTTGCTAAGCCAGTCGTATCGGCCGCTGAGCCGCAGAATCTTAGACGCGGCGGAGATGCCGCTCAGGGGGCAGTAGCGCTGCCACAGCGATAAACTCGATTCCGGAATGGGACAAACCGCGAATCGGCGCGCAGCGGATCCGCCTTGGCGTCCACATCTATGAACAAGAGCGAGTAGGCCATTTCGCTCAGGGCGCGTTCCAGTTCCAGGAAGGCCTCATCCCGCCGGCCGAGGGCACCGAGCAGCAGTGCGACATGGTAGCCGTCCACGTAGGTGGAACGGCGCAGGCGCTGTAATTGTTCGAGAATGGCTAAAGCCGCGGCGATGCGGCCATGGCGCGCCAGGCATCCCCCTTGGTCGGCCATTACATGCAGGGCATCCGGAGAAAGCGCCAGCGCCAGTTCGTATTGGCCCAGCGCCTCTTCCACGCGGCCCACGCCCTCGAGCGCCTCCGCATAAAACGCCCGTCCCATCAGGGAACTGGGATGCAGGTCGACATCTTTTCGCGCCGATTCCTCCGCGAGGCGAAACTCCCGCCGGAAGAGCCACACGACCGTTGCGAGCATGCCGACTTGCGGAGCAAGATCGTCGGCCGCCTGCGCATCGAGCAAAGCCGCCCTGGCTTCGTCCAACCGTCCGCTCGCCAGGTACAACAGAGCGAGGCGGATATATGCATGGACCAGCGGAGGGCGCTCGCATCGCAAAGCGTTCAACTCCGATTCCGCTTCCGTCAGATTGTGCTCGAAGATGAACAGACCGAAGGCGCGGTCGAGCCGGCGCTCCGGCGTCATGCCGCACAGCGCCACCGCGCGCCGGTGTGCTCTCTCGAAAAGCTCGCGGCAACCGCGCGGTTCGCGCATTAGAAAGCCCGCGAGCATCAGACAGGTGCTGGAGATCGCTTCAAATGGGCGGAAATCGGAACTATCGTTCTCCGCCGCTTGTTGGAAGCACTCCAGCGCATTCTCGAAGCCGCGGCGGGTGTGCTGGTTCCAAAAATACCAGCCCTTGCGGAGAAGATCATCTGATTCCCGCAGGGTCAGCCGGTAACCAAACTTCGGCTGGCAGGTGATCCAGGAGCCGTATTCGCCCAGTACGCTTTTGACTTCGTTCACCGTCGAAGCAACGGTGTGGCGGGAGACTTGAAAGCCCCACGCCTCCCGCATCATGCGATCGTAATCGACCACCTTTCCGTGATTACGAATCAACACCTCGAGAACGCGAAACGCCTGGGGGCGAAGTTCCAGCCGGAGGCCATCGCGAAACAATTGCGTTCCGGCCAGGTCCACCTGAAACGGACCCAGGGCGACTTCCGCTTCCGCCTTCGGCATCAACCCTCCATCGAAATTGGAACGATTTTGGATAGATTAGCGGACGGATTCTATCATAGAATCCTCCCGCAGGGCGTGGTCTCGCAGGCTGTTTTCAGGTGTTTTGAAGGAAGCCGCGCAAAGGGGGAGATATGTCATCTCGGGCTTTGTTTCGTTTACTTGCCGCCGCCGCATTGGCCGGCACGCTTTTCTTTTACTCTTCTCAGAATGCCTTGGCGCAATCCGCCGGCACCGGCGCGCTTACCGGAAGGGTGACCGATCCCTCGGGGGCTGTAGTGCCGGGAGTCGCCGTCACGCTGGTCAGCCTCGAAACCAATCAAACTCGCAACACAGTGAGCGGCGCCGATGGAGTTTACAAATTTTCGCTCCTGCCGCCGGGCAATTACAGCGTCCGGTTCAGTGCTACAGGATTTAAGACGTCTGAAGTAGCATCGGTTGCGGTGAACGTGACCGAGACTCCGGTGCTCGACCGGACGTTGGAAGTTGGAGCTCAGGCGGAACAGGTGACCGTTGAGGCTGAAGCCGAAGTGCTGCAAAAAGCGAGTTCCACTCTGGGAACCACCGTCAACTCTGCTACCGTAACCGAGCTTCCGCTGAGTAATCGGAACTATACGCAGATTCTTGCCCTATCGGCAGGAACCAATGGCGGCGCCACGGATGCCACCGCCTTCGGCAAGGGCACTCAGGATATGAGCGTGAATGGCAACGATCCTGGGCAGAACAGCTTTCAAATGGACGGAGTTTACATTAATAACTTCGCCAACGCCGGCAGCGCCAACGATTCCAGTCTCTATACCGGAATCGCCGTTCCCAGCCCAGACGCCATTCAGGAGTTCAAAGTTCAGACTTCGACCTACGACGCAAGCTATGGCCGAAACCCCGGCGCTAATGTGAACGTCGTGACAAAGTCCGGCACGAACCTATTCCATGGAACTGCATTCGAGTTTCTGCGGGACTCGATCTTGAATGCCAACAGCTTTTTCTACAACCGCGACTCCTGCGCCGGGTATGCGAGCGGCAACTGTCCAAAACAAATCCTCAATCAGAATCAGTTCGGCGGAGTTTTGGGCGGGCCGATAAAGAAGAACAAGCTGTTCTTCTTCACTAGCTACGAAGGGACACGGCAGAAAAATGGCGTCAACTCGTCAGGCTTCACCAGTGCGGTGCTGCCTCCCATACCCGGGGGAGATCGCAACACCCCAGGGTTTGCCTCCGCGCTGGCTGCGATGAACTGTCCGGCGAACCACCCAGGCAATAACAGCTTCGGAACCTTCGGTGGTCCCAACGTGGCGTGCAATGGA
>DATBID010000387.1:0-8589 GCA_036557125.1 Bryobacteraceae bacterium
GCCGCGCAGCAGAGAGCCAGCAGGACGAGCGTTTTCATTTCTTCCTCACGATCGCGCAACCCAGCGCTTTGGTTCGGGGATGGGGAACCGGTTTTCCCGCCAGCACCGCATCGAGCGCGTCGCGCAGATCGAATTCCGTCACCTGCACCCGTTCCTGGCCGAAGTCTTCCAGGCGATTGTCAATACGCCCGAGATACAGCAGATCGCCCGCAGGCGAAAGCACGGCCGCCTCGGGCGTGGCCTTCGCGCCGGTGTACGTGGCCAGCGATTCTTCCGGGTCGATCAAATAAGGAAAGCTATAACCAAACTCTTTCACGTGCTCCCGCACCGCATCCAGCGCCACCGTGGCATCGCCTTGCACGGCATAGAACGCGACCCCGCGGGGTCCGTAAGCGCCGCTCAAGCGGTTTATCTCAGGCACGTAGCGGTTGCTAAGCGGGCAATCCGTGCTCACAAACAAAAGCACAATGGCATGTTTTCCCGCCCATTCCGCCCGCGTATGCAAATGCCCGGCAGCATCGGCGAAAGAAAAAGACGGCAACGGTCCCGCCGCCGCGGAGAACAACAAGAAAAACAGAGCGAACGCAGCCCCCTGGAACGCCATAGCCCTATTCTACCGACGCGACCCACACTCCTTACTCCTTGCTCCTTGCTCCTGGCTCCTTGCTCCCAGCTCCTGCCTCCCGTCCCCTACTGCCCAAAATGCCGCACGTCGCGCTCGTTCTCGTTGCAAATGAATTCGTGAATCTCTTCCGTCGGCGCAAGTTCTGACGTCCGCACCATCGTCCACGGCTTGGCCAGAATGCCGGGGTCCTCCACCGTAATCACAGTCTCCAGATGTCCGAAATCCGGGCGGCGGTAGCGCTCGATAATGTGCAGTTGGCTCGAATGCGGATGCCCGCCTTGGTCGAGCCACACGCGGTCGTCGAAGCCCACGCGGTCCACCACCAGCGTGTCGCCTTCCCAATGGCCGATATCGTGCCCATACCATGCGGGATTCAAATCCTTCGGATGCGCGCGGCCATCCAGGTAGATCTGGTGAAATCCGGGGTAATCGTCGTCAGAGATGATCACCAGCAGATCGCGGCTCTGCACAGTTTCATACACCGGCCCCAGGCGCAGCACAGCCCCAGGCAGGCAGTGCGACTGCGGGCTATCCTTGCGGTCGTTGTCCATACGTTGCTTCGCCACAGCAATCGCCCTGGGTAGAAACTCGGGCTTGCCCGGGTCTACATCCCTTGGTGACCACCAGATTCCCGAAAGATCGGGCTTCCCCTCCACGGTGTGTGGCGTAGGACCCGTAGGCGGCGCATGCTTCCGCAAATCGGCCGCAATCGACTTCGGATCCTCGCCCAGCGTGCTCAGTTGCGAGCTATATTGGAGGCGGATTTCGAGTTGTGCTGTCTTGAGCGACATCACGTTCACGTCCTTCCGCTGATAGACACTCAGCCCCGGGATAGCGACCGAAACGTCGTACATGCCAGGCGGCAAATCTTCCAGCACAAATCTGCCTCCGGGGGTGCGGTTGGTTTTGTAAATCTGGCCGGTTTCCACATTTCTGGCCTGCACCGGAGCGTCGGTGACGGCCTTGCCATCTGGATCAACCACGGTTCCGGCCATCGTGCCCCGCGCTCCATCGGCCAGAGCGGCGGCTGCGAAAAGGACGGGCAATAGCAGCAGAACGTAATTACGCATAGCGATTGCGCACAGTATACAATGTTCCCGATGTTTGGCACACAAAGGTTTCGGATACAGATTGCGATGGCAGGCGTGGCAGCCTGCCTGGCCATAGGAGCTTATGCGCAGCCGGGGCGCGGCGGAAATGCGGCGCCCGTTTCGCCGCGAGCGGGGGCGAGAGTCGATATCACCGGCTATTGGGTCTCCATCGTTACGGAGGACTGGCGTTTTCGCATGATCACCGCGCCCAAAGGCGATTTTGCTAGCGTGCCGCTGAATGCCGAGGGACGGAAAGTGGGGAACGCCTGGGACCCCGCCAAAGACGAAGCCGCCGGTTTGCAATGCAAATCGTACGGGGCCGCCGCCGTTATGCGCGTGCCGGGACGCCTGCACATCACCTGGCAGGATGACAACACTTTAAAAGTGGAAACCGATGCGGGCACTCAAACGCGCCTGTTCCACTTCGGCCCCAACGCCAAGCCCAGCGGTGAACCGAGTTGGCAGGGCTACTCCGTGGCCTCCTGGGAAGGGAGTGAAGGACGCGGCCGGGCGGGAGCCAACCGCGAACTGCGGCGCGCCGGATCGCTCAAAGTGGTCACCACCAATATGCGCGCCGGCTATCTGCGCAAGAACGGCGTTCCTTATAGCGCCAACGCCACGCTCACGGAATTCTACGACCGCACGCACGAGGATAACGGCGACTCCTGGCTCGTTGTCACCACCATCGTGGACGATCCGCAATACCTCCAGCAGCCCTTCATCACCAGCACCCATTTCAAGCTGGAACAAGACGGCTCGAAGTGGCACCCAACGCCATGCACCTCGCGGTAGAGGGAATCGTTAACAGGGTCTGACTATTTCGAAGCGTCAGCCGCCTTGCCGGCGAGGCGGCGGCTCAAACAACCGTGGCAAGTGCAAGTCGAGCGCTCCGCGTGCTTGTGGCTCAGTCCATGATATACGCCATCGGCCTCGTCAAAGCGCGAAGCGATGATGTCGAGGTACTGAGCGTCGCCCGAGTTGTACCGGCGAAAAACTGCATACGCGACGTGATCGGCGAGCTGGACTAGACGTGAGGCGCGCGAATCGACAAATAATGGAGTGTCAGCAATATTCTTCAGCGATCCCCAACGCGTTCCGACCTTGCGAAACTCGCGGCTGAGTCGCTGCAATGAGGTCTCGCGCGTCGTTTTGTCGAGGATGATCAAGCCCCTTTGCTGGTCGCCCTCCTGTCGCCGCCGGCTCAGAAAGTAATCGAACCGCTGGCAAAGATCTTCGAAGGCAAGCGCAACGGGATCCGCTACCGGGAAGGACTTTTTGTGAATTGCGCAGGCGAAGAGGCGTGCCGTCTCATAGCTGGACTCCGCCACCTGTAATATTGACTTGAGCAGTCCCCGTGCTTCCTCGACCGAGAGGCCCTTCCATGGGGCCTCGCGGCGCGAAAAAATTGTTGAGGCATGAAATTCCACGTCCTCGGGATTCTTATCATAAGGCATCGCTAGACTGTCCAGTTCGCGGCTGAACCATTCCACCTGTGCCTCATAAACGCATACACCGCCTAGAACGAAGTACTCCTCTGAAGGATTCGCCGGCGACCCGGCGTCATCGAGATAGAGGAGGTACATTTGAACGGCAGGACAAAAAGAAAAAGCAGCCGAGCGGACTTGCATCCGGCGGACCGCCGAGGCAGCCCTCTCAACCGCAGTCTAATCGTAGCACGTCACGTTCGTCCGCACCAAGCCTTCAAAACTTCCGCGACCACTCCTTCGGCCAGCGTTCGATCACCACTTTCTTGTCGGTGTAGAACTCGATGGCGTCGCGCCCCTGCCCGTGCAGCACGCCCAGAAAGCTGTCCTTCCAGCCGCTGAACGGGAAATATGCCATAGGCGCCGCGACACCGATATTCACGCCCACATTCCCGGTAGGCGCTTCGTACCGGAACTTGCGCGCGGCCGCCCCGCTGGAGGTGAAGATGGAAGCTGCGTTGCCATACTGGCTGGTTCCCAGAATGGCCAATGCATCGTCCAAGTCCGCAGCCTGGTGCATCGTGAGCACCGGGCCGAAGATTTCCGTACCAGCCAGTTCGTGCGAAAGCGGAATGCCTTCCAGAACTGTTGGCTTCAAGAAGCTGCCGCCGTTTAATTTATGCTTACGGCCATCGAGCAGAGTCCTCGCGCCGCCGCGGATGCCGCTCTCGATCAAGCCTTCGATGCGCGTTTTGCTGGCTTCCGAGATCACCGGCCCCATCTGCACTCCCGCATCGAGGCCATTGCCCACCCGTAGGGATGACGCCTGCGCCAGAATCGCATCGGTGAAATGTTTCGCTGCATCGCCAACCGTGATCGCCGTGGACACAGCCAGGCATCGCTGTCCCGCGCAGCCGAACGCGCTGTCGCTCACAATGCGCGCGGTCATTTCGAGATCGGCATCGGGAAGAATGACTACGTGATTCTTCGCCCCGCCCTGGCATTGCACGCGCTTGCCGTGCGCCGCGCCTTCCGCGTAGATGTACTTTGCCACTGGCGTCGAACCCACAAAACTGATCGCCCGCACGTCCGGATGACGTAGCAGCGCGTCCACAGCAGCTTTCGCCCCTACCACCAGGTTCACCACGCCTTTCGGTATGCCGGTCTGTTCCAGTAATTCGAACATCCGCCGCACCGTGAGCGGCACGCGTTCGGAAGGCTTCAGGACAAATGTGTTTCCGCATGCTATCGCGTACGGCAGAAACCAGAGCGGAATCATTGCTGGAAAATTGAAGGGCGTGATCGCGGCGACGACTCCGAGAGGCTGCCGAATCATGATTTCGTCGATGCCGGCGGCTATGTCTTCCAGGTTGTAGCCTTGCATCAGCGTCGGAATGCCGCAGGCTACTTCGATATTTTCCACGCCGCGCTGCAGTTCCGCCTTCGATTCGGCCAGAGTCTTGCCGTTTTCCTGCGTGGTGAGGCGGGCGATCTCTTCGAAATTCTGTTCCAGAAGGCCCTTGTAGCGGAATAGAAACTGGATACGTTCCTGCGGAGGCGTGCGCCTCCAGGCGGGAAAGGCTTCGCTGGCCGCGCCAACCGCCGCGTCGACTTCGGGGCCTTCAGCCATGGCTATGGTGGCCAAAACCTCTGACGTTGCCGGGTTCCACACTTCGCGCGATTCACTCGAACGGCCAGTGCGCCATTCGCCGCCAATGAAATGGGCCGCAAGTTCTTGAGTAGCGATCATTCCCCCTATGCTACAGCACGTCGCGCCTATTGCGCGGCATTCTACAGCAACGCCTGGAAGACTTCTTTCATCGCACTGATAGCATCCTGCTCAGTCCAGGTCCTGCCGGCAGGCAAGCCCTTCAACGTGAAATACTGCCGCATGAATCGAAGGCCAGCGGCCTTATCGATCTTCGAAACCGCCGCGGCCGTCGTGGCCGCTCCAGGCTTATTGTTCAGATTGCCGGATATCCCGAGGAACGGCCCCAATGTCTCGAGCAGTCCCGCCAGGGGCCGCCCGCGAACCACCAGGCTGCCATCCCAATCGATGAACGGGTCGGCATCCGCAATCTGCGTGAGTTGATCCTCGGTCAGCAACGGGATGCTCATGCCGAATTTCTCATTCGCAGCCTGAATGAAAACATTGGCTCCCAGCGCGTGACCAATATCGGATGGATGCACGCCATCCAGGCTGAGCAGCCCGCCATTGAACTGGCGGGTGAGCGCCACACCGTGAAATACGGGCGGCGTCGCCTGGATCTGCTCGAAATAGGCATTAATATCTGCGACGGCCAGCCCCGAATCGGCCGCATCGCTCTTAATGACCTGATTGAAATCGGCCACCCGCTGGCTGACGGCCGCGGCTTGGGAGGCGCTCAGGACGTAATTCGGGTTCTGCAGAATCGTGGTCCCATCCACCAGACCTAGTTTAATGAGCAGCATGGTAGGCGCCGTAGTGTAGCTGCCCGCGGGCAGACCCCAATCGCTGCCGGTAAATGTCCGAAGGTCCTGCGGAGTGACAACGAAAGCGATTTGCGGAATATCCGGAATCGTTCCCACCACAACATTTGCCCTTGTCAACTTTAGGTCCGTTGCGATTTGCCCGAAGTCCGTCTCGAACTGTTGCACCGAAGTCATGGGTAACGTGGTCAGTTGATTCCACGCGAGCACGGCGCTGAGCACATCGCCGTTGCCGATCCAACAGATGATAAACGGGGACCCGATTGATTGCGCGATCTGCATTTGCGTGCCGGTTCGCGGTTCGAGCACCAGGTCCGCTTCCGTAGTAACCGGCTGGCCCGCCATCTGGTTGAGCATCGAATCCACCCTCGCCCCCGAGACTGCCAGGTTTAGAGCATTCAGGTTGGGATTGAGGCGCGCCCGCCCGGAAACCGTGAAGATATTCGAGAGGGGAGTCCCCACGATTAGGGGCAACGGGAAACTCACTCCCATCTGTTTCGCAATCAGGTTCAGGTACGAGTGCGGTTGTGTCAGCCAGGTCGCATCGGCCGACTGCACGCCCTCGCCAATGCTGTCGCCCATGCCCACCAAAGCGGGTTGGGCTTGGGCAAAGACGGACGTTATCGATAGAAAGGAGAGAAGTAGAAATCGCGGCATACCGGAACCAGAGTACCATCCTGATGTGAAAATTCATACAGGTTCTTGCCTTGGTCCCGGTGAGTCACAGAACTTTTTCAAGCGTTTTTCGTTGATTCCAGATTAGTTACTCCATTTCTCGGCAAGACTGCGCCTCTCGTCGTGTTAGCTCTAAGTCAGAGCCGCGACCGTCAGGGAGCGGTTACCCAACCACCAGGAGTCAATCACATGGCCACAGAGGCCCAGATATTAGCCAACCGGCAGAACGCCAAGCTCTCCACGGGACCGCGTACCAGCGCCGGCCGAGCTCGCTCTGCCATGAACGCGTGCAAATCCGGTATCTACTCGCAATCCGAAATCATCCCCGGGGAAGATCCCGACCAACTCGCTGAGCTAACCGCCGAGTACTACGACAGCATCCAACCGCAGAGCCGCCAAGAGGCCGTCCTCGTCGATCAACTCATCAGCGCCGATTGGCAGCTCCGCCGCCTCCGCCACTCCGAAGCCGGCATCTTCACCAAATTCATGGATAAACCGGGGCGCACCGCTTCCGGCTGGGCCTACATGAACAACTCCGCCACCCTCGACCGCCTGTATCGGAACCAGGCAGCCATCTCCCGCAATCTCCGTGCCTCCCTGGACACTCTCCTCCGCCTCCGCAAGCTCGACCTCCTCCAGCCCGATCTCGATCAATCTGACGAAACGAACCCAATTCCTGGTGGGGCCGGGGCTTCTGCCCCGCCGCCGGGCTTCTGCCCGGCGCAATCCGACCCCGAACCCAAGCCCTCAGAACCTGACGAAACGAACCCAATTGCCGAACCGCCAGCCCCCATTCCCGACCAATCTGACGAAACGAAGCCAATTCCCGAAGTTCAACCCGACGCCGAAAAGGCCGAAGGCCCCACGACCGATTCCCAGACCCTGATTCCAGATCCCCGCCTTGCCCCCGCCCCTGCCCCAGGCGCGCGCTTCCGCTACTACAACGGCCACCGCATCCCCATAACCGAAAGCCCCAAGTCGTGAGCCCGATGGCCCTGGTGCGACCCCACGCTACAATTGAAATCTAGCCCCTATTCAAAGGAATTCGTGTGACCGGTCACCAGATCCGCCAGCAGTTTCTCGACTTCTTCGCCGCCCGCGGCCATCGCGTCGTGCGCTCGTCGTCCCTCGTCCCGGCCAACGACCCGACTCTCCTGTTCACCAACGCCGGCATGAACCAGTTCAAGGATGTCATCCTGGGCCTCGAAAAGCGGGAGTACACCCGTGCCGCTAGCTCTCAGAAATGTGCACGCGCGGGCGGCAAGCACAACGACCTCGAAAATGTCGGCTACACCAGGCGCCATCTCACTTTCTTTGAGATGCTCGGCAATTTCTCCTTCGCCGACTACTTCAAAGCCGAAGCCATTGAGTTTGCCTGGGACCTGATCACTAGAGATTTCGGCCTACCTAAAGACCGGCTCTACATCACTGTCTTTCGCGAGGACGACGAATCCGAGCGCCTCTGGCAAAAGATCGCCGGCATTCCCAAGAGCCGCATCTTCCGCCTCAATGAAGAAGACAACTTCTGGCAGATGGGCGACACCGGCCCCTGCGGTCCCAACACCGAGATTCACTTCGATATGGGCATCGAAGCCGCCGCCCCCGGCCGCGAGCACGAGGAGTTCCCCAGCGACGCCGGCGATCGCTTTGTCGAAATCTGGAACCTCGTATTCATGCAGTACAACCGCGATTCGAGCGGCATCCTCACCCCCCTCCCTCGCCCTTGCGTCGATACCGGCATGGGCCTGGAGCGCATGTCCGCGGTCATGCAGGGCAAACTGTCGGTCTTCGATACCGACCTCCTCCGCCCCATCATGGAAAAGGCCGCCGATCTGTTCCGTCTCGCTCCCGGAACTGACGCCCGCGTGGATACCACCCTCCGCATCGTCGCCGATCATGCGCGCTCCACCGCGTTCCTAATTCACGATGGCGTCCTGCCGGCCAACGACGGTCGCGGCTACGTCCTGCGCAAAATCATGCGCCGCGCTATGCGCCACGCCCGCCTGGCGGGTGTCGAAGAGCCGTTCTTGTATCAGCTCACTGGCTTTGTAGCGGAGCTGATGAGCGGCGCTTATCCGGAAATGCTCGAAACCGTGCAGCGCGTCGCGCGTGTGGTCAAAGACGAAGAGCACCGTTACGCCACTACCTTCCTGGTGGCCGAGCGCGTCTTTCTCGATTCCATTCGTTCGCTCGAAGGCGCCGTCATCCCCGGCACCATCGCCTTCAAGCTTTACGACACCTACGGCCTCGCTCTCGATGAGCAGGAGGAAATGGCTCGCGAGCGCAGCCTCTCCATTGACCGTGA
>DATBID010000388.1:0-7559 GCA_036557125.1 Bryobacteraceae bacterium
AGCTCAGCAATTACAAACCGGAAGAAATGGAGCCGATACTCCGGGAAATTGATGATCGCCTGATGCGGATTCCGGGTGTGCGCATGGCGGCGCCGGCGCTGTATGCGCCCATGACGGGCGATAGTTGGAACAATTCCGTTCGGATTGAGGGCCGGCCGGAACCTCCTGCTACCGAAGACACGGGTTCGGGGTTTGCGAAAGTGATGCCGGGTTTCTTGGAGACCATCGGCGCGAAGATCATCCTGGGCCGGCCCTTCACGGACGCGGACACGGCGGCGACGCGCAAAGTGGCGGTAATCAACCAGGCCTTTGCGAAGAGATTCTTCCCGGGCCAAAACCCGATAGGCCAGCACTTTGGGCCAGGCAAGATCAAATACTCGGGCACGTATGAAATCGTCGGAGTAACGAATGATATCCGCTACATGATCTGGTGGAATTACAAAAAACCGGTGCGGCCTATGTATTTGGTGCCGGAAGCGCAAACCGTCGCCTGGGACGATCCGGCTTACCAAAGCGGGGAGACCTGGTCGAAGTATCTGAGCAACGTCGTGATTTGGGCGCCGGGCAATCAACCGGCCATAGAAGAGAGTGTGCGCAAGGCGCTGGCGAGCATCGATCCAAATTTGGTGCTGTATAACGTTAGCCCATACAGCGAAGTGTTAAGCGGAGATTTCTCACAGCAAAACATGATTGCCACTCTGACCATGCTTTTCGGCGCGCTCGGGCTGGTCCTGGCGGCGGTAGGGCTGTATGGAGTGCTGGCGTACACGGTGGAGCGGAGGACCGGGGAGATCGGCGTGCGGATGGCGCTGGGGGCGGATCGCGGACGGGTGATCGGGATGGTTCTCGGCGGCGCATTCCGGCAGGTGGGCATCGGACTTGCGCTGGGCATTCCGGCCGCGATCGGGGCGGGCAGCCTGATGACCGCGCAATTATTCGGCGTGAAACCGGGAGACCCGGCAATGCTGGCATTGGCCGCATTGCTGCTCAGCCTGGCGGCGCTTTTGGCCTCGGCGATTCCCGCGTGGCGCGCGGCGGGGGTGGAGCCTATGGCGGCGCTCCGCAGCGAGTAAGAAGTGACCAAGAAGAGCGATTTCACACCACGTCTCCTGCATGGAAGCATTTCCTCCGGTACGCTTGTAATCAGGGAGACAAGAAATTCAAAAGGTTACCCACTACGATTCCCCTTCGTCGGGTGCGCCAAACCGTCGAAAGCGGGTGTGGGCCTCAGTTGCTATAGCCTTTGTCATTATCCTGGCGGTTCTCGTGATTGCCGCGGGAGTGATCATCCATCGAGCCAGCCCCATTCTCAGGGCTCGCATTACGGAAACTCTAAGCGCCCGGTTGAACGGCCGCGTTGAGTTGGATAGCCTGAATGTCTCCGTTCTTCCAGGCGTTGAAGTTTCCGGGGATCGACTCCGTATCTATCCGCCGGATGCTGTGGTGGCGGCCGGTTCAAGTCAACCTCTCATTGCCCTCGAGCATTTCTCCTTTCAGGCAGGGCTGATCGGGCTTCTCTTCGAGCCGATGCATGTACGCTTAGTCCGCGTCAAAGGCCTCCAGATCAATATCCCTCCCCGCGAAATGTGGCAGCAGGCATCGGAAAACCCGAGGAAACGCGGCGGCAAAATCAAAATTATTGTCGATGAAATCGTCTGCGATCAGTCGCGACTGATCATCGGTACGGCCAAACCCGACAAAGACCCGAAGGACTTCGAGTTGAAACATATCGAGTTGCACAATGTCGGCCCAAGCACACCCTGGCGCTATGATGCGGCAATCACGAATGCCATTCCGCGCGGCGAGATTCACGCTGCCGGCTTCTTTGGGCCATGGAAGACCGACAGCCCAGGCGATTCCTCCGTGTCGGGCCACTACACTTTTGACCACGCCGACCTGAATACGATTAAGGGCATCGGCGGCATCCTCTCCTCGGTTGGCGATTTTAAAGGTCAACTCGATAGAATCCTCGTAGACGGAACGACAGAGACACCGGACTTTTCTCTGGATAGCGCCAACCACCCACTACCCCTGCACACCCGCTTCCATGCAGTTGTAGACGGCATCACTGGTGATACTTACCTCGACCCTGTAGCGGCTAACCTGCGAAACTCAAAATTCACGACGAGAGGCTCAGTAATCAACGTGAAAGGTCGCGGCCACACCGTAGAGTTGAATCTTGATGTGCCCCAAGGTCAGATTCAAGATTTTCTCGACCTGGCTGTTAAGACGGAACCGGCCGTTATGACAGGCATCATCAGCTCGAAGGCCAAGCTACAGATTCGACCCGGCAAAGAAAGAGTCGTGGAAAAGTTAAGCCTGAAAGGCGACTTCACGCTGCAGAAACTTCACTTCACCAGTCCAAAGGTGCAGGATAAGGTCGACATGATGAGCCTGCGTGCGCAGGGAAAGCCGAAGGAGGCCAAGCCCGGAGCGAAGGACGTAAACTCTCACATGAACGGAACCTTCTCCTTGGATGAAGGCGTTATCCGATTTAGCAATCTCGCCTACGTTCTGCCGGGCGGACGAGTCAATCTGGAGGGGATCTACTCTTTGGACGGCCAACAGTTCGACTTCCACGGGAGGGTCCGAACCGAGGTCTCGCTTTCGCACCTGGTGGATTCTCCGTGGCTGTCGTTTCTGCTGAAGGTAGCCTCTCCATTTTTTAATAAGAAGGGCGGAGGAGCCGAGATTCCGGTGAGGATCAGCGGCACGAGATCGGAGCCGAAGTTCGGGCTTGACGTGCTCAGAGGGCATAAACAACAGTAAGTCTGCAAGGAGAACGGAAGCGCCAAGGTCCGTTTTCAGCCGTTCGTATCTGTGTGGACTGGCCGCGCGGTAGATGATCGCGTTAATGGCGACCAGATCGGGATCGGCGAGCTCCGACTCCCCGAAATCCGTTAACTTTTATGGCATATGGTATTCGAGAACCTTGATGCTTTTGGCATTGGCAACGAACTTTGCCATGGCCGCGTTTGATAGTCCCACGCTGTAAGCTCCGCGGTTCTCTGCCTTCAATCCGGGTCGATTGGCATGGGTCCCCTGATCCTGAGAGGCCTGTTCATAGACGGAGTCCGGGAACTTCGTTTCCAGTACGTTCCTTAGGTCATCCAGTCCTCGTTTGGGCAACGCCAGATTCTCGGGCTTGAAAAACGTCTTGACGTCGAATGTATACTCGACCAGCACCTGGGCTTCATTTGCGTTGCCAAAGTAACTCAGGGCCTGTTTGTAATCGCCTGTGTGCTGCCCCACTTTAATTGTGTCTCGGATGAGCTTCTTGATGTTCTGCTTTTCCTGGGGATTCCGGTGAAGCTGAACGCTCGTTCCGGAGGGAAACCGAACGGTGTTCCGGGATGATCCCGAACACCATCGGAGCGTAGCGACGCTGGCAACTCGATTGTGCGGGAAAGTGTTCGGCTTCGTCAAGAGGAACCTATCCGGAGCGCAGCGAAGGAAGGATGCCGCAAGCGGAGAAAGGGGCGCGGGGAAAGGGGCGGCAGCCCTTGTCCCCGCCCAGCACTGGAGAGACCCGGAGCGCGGTGAGCGCTCCGTTGCCGAACCCCCGGCAGACTAATTTGCGAGCTACTCGGATGGTTAGATTCCGACGGGCCAGCAAACCTCCGTTTTCCAGTCCTGAGGATTGGGATGATCGGCGGGATCGTTTAAGTAAGCTTCCCACGGAGCGCCGGTCGGATGGAGCCCGTTCGCAGCGATCCACTCCTCGAGTGCCGCGTAGGCGGCCGGGAGCTGGTCATAAGGCCCGGAGTGAATCGTCACGGCGGCTGGCCCGCCAGGCAGCGTTTCGACCAAGACTTCGCCTTCACGCTCGCTGGCTGCCCAATCGCGGTTGTGAGCCGTGACTCGCATCCCCGTCTGCAAGGTCACCAAGCCCACGCTTGTTTCAACATATCGGGTAATCGGTAGCCTGCGATGGCTATGCCGCGCAGTTGCGCATGATGGAATACTTTGGGCAGCGCTGCGGCGATTGTGGCTGCGATCTCCGCACGCCGCACCCGCCTTCGGACAACCAGGACAGGCTGCGTGGTGAGTTCCTTTCTGGAAACGGAGTATTCCATAGGTTTTCGCGAACGCCTTTCTTTCAAGTCTATGTGGTACAGTCCTACGCACGGCCCGATTTCATCCACCCAATCCCTATGCACTCTCCCGTGAGATCCCATCAGCACGCGTTTTCGGTAGGTGCTCGGGCTCATCCGAAAGCGTCGTCGAAAGGCGCGGCAGAAAGCCTCATGGCTCTCGAATCCGCACGCCAGCGCGATATCGAGAATCGAGGCTTGGGAACTGATCAAAGCGGCGGCTGCGCGATCCACCCGCAGACGCAAGGTGAAGTGCTTGGGGGTCTCTCCAAGAACTGCATGGAGTGTCCGATGAGCATGGAACAGTGATTGACCTGTCTCGGCAGCCAAGTTCGACAGCAGTACGTTCTTGCCGGGATTTCGTCTCGCGTACTTAAGCGCTCGCTGGAGCTTTTTCCAGTCCATCATTGGCTTTGTGTCGTTTGCAGACAACTCCTCCTACCAGTGCGGCAGGTATGGTTAGGATGGCAGTAACAACCCACACCCAGCGTGAAGCGTGGTTTCCGCCCGGCGACAGCATGGCCATAACCGTGAGACCGGACTGAATCATCCCCATCGCAGCCGCGTGTTGAACCGGCAGTCGCCGCGCAATGCGAGCTGCTACGTATCCCCCGGCGGCCACACACATCAACCCATAGACGAACATGAGCATCCTGACCCACGGGTTCGATGAAAGTGCCTCTGGGCCCGGGAGGGCTTCGGGAAAAACCCGTAGCAGCAGAGGGTTCAGTGCAGCCTCGATCGCGAACGATGCCACGGTAAGTACTGCAATCCCAGCGAGTACTGATAACAGACTGCGAACCATAGGAGCAGTTTAACCCGCCGACCTCACATTAGTTTGATCTTTCTTGCTATTTTGATCGACTGCGCGCTGCAATGTGGTTTTCGATTTTCTTCGAGAAAGCGTTAGTCAGTCGAGTGAAACGCCGCATCTGCACGCGCATGGTAAGGTTTTGGCGCTCGATATAGCTAGTGCTGATGTGCTTCGGATAGTGCCGATCTTTGCCTCCGGCTGCACGCCGTACAAATAGCCGGGCTATACCGTTTTTCTCCTTCGGGATCGTTCGGTGCCTCGAAGCAACTCAAGGTGAATCAAGCCTGCTAGAATTGCACGCAAGAGGAGAGCCACGATGAGGGCTTCATGCGTTCCAGCAGTGGTCGTCCTTATGCTGGTCCGTGCTGCAGTGCCGCTACTGTCTTCTGTAGCCATTGCGGGACTGGTTTCTGCTCCTGTCTATGGCCAGTGGGTGAAAGTTCCGGCCGAGGGAATTCCGAAGGGGGTTGATGGCAAGCCCAACCTTTCCGCGCCGGCGCCACGATCGGCGGATGGTCATCCGGACCTGTCCGGAGTCTGGGAATCCGGCGGCCCTAAGTACATTCTGGACATTGCTGCGGATCTCAGACCTGGTGACGTGCCATTTCAGCCTTGGGCCAAGGCGCTTGTGGACCAACGCGCAGACGGCTCGCATTCGGGAGAGGATCCCCCCGCAAACTGCTTGCCCCGAGGTGTCCCGAGGATCAATGCCTCGCCCCCACCGTGGAGGGTGATCCAAAGACCGGACATCATCGGGATTCTTTATGAATCCGACAACGCGTGGCGCCAGATCTTCCTCGATGGGCGCGAACTGGGGAAGGACTTTCTTCCAGCCTACTTAGGTTATTCCACCGGCAAATGGGATGGCGATATTCTTGTCGTCGACACCCGCGGCTTCAACGGGAAGACATGGCTGGATCAGACGGGCAAACCGACATCGGACGCGCTGCACGTCACCGAGCGTTTTCGGCGGACGGACTTCGGGCACATGGAAATTCAAATTACAATCGACGACCCGAAAGCTTATACCAAGCCTTGGCAAGTCAAGGAACAGGTGCGCCTGGTGACGGATGGCGACATCTTCGAAGCCGCGTGTGAGAACAATCGCGATATCGAGCACCTGCGAGGGAAGTTCAGCAGGTAATTCGCTCACTCGAGTGCTATGCCAGCGGCATGCTCTATCTTTCCACGCGATCGGGTCTTCGTAAGCTCCCTTTTGCCGAAGTTCTTGGGATCTCCTTAGCGGCGGCAGGTATACTCACTCTGAAGGGAGTGTCTTCATGAAGAACGGGACCGTGCCGCTGCCACTGGCGGCCGCAGCAGTACTGATCACTGGGGTAGTCGTTTCGGTTGCAACCAAACCGGCCAACGTTCTTGCGCAAGACCGCTCCAGCTACGCAGAGGACCGTGCCGCCATTGAGGACCTGCAGGCGCGTTATCTCTTCGCGCTGGATTTCCACGATCCGGATCTCTACGTCTCCACGTTCACCGAGGATGGCGTGCTCGATTATGGCAGCGGTGAGGTCAAAGGCCGCCAGGCGATCAAAGATGTCATCGCCCGGATGCCGAATCCTAAGCCAGTTGCCGGAAAACGAGCGGGCGCGGCTCGCCACAATATTTCCAACATTGTGATTAAAGTCGAGGGCAATCGGGCGACAGGCCGTTCCTACTGGTTCCATTACTCCAACGACAATCCCGAGTGGCGGGGCGTGTTTGACGGGTTCGGCCACTACGAGGATGAGCTGGTTAAGGTCAACGGCAACTGGCTTTTTACCAAGCGGAAGATCTATAACGAAGGCCGGGATGAGTGGGCCTACAAGGGCGCCAGGAACCCCGCATGGTAGCTTCGACAAACCCTACCTGAAATCGGCGCTCGCGGCCCCGAGCACAGCCGTTCACCAACTTTTTCCCGAAATCGCCTCAATCCCTTGAGCCACTTACAACCAATACCGGAAAACCGCACCCTGTCCTCCTGTTATTCTCAGCGTGGAAACAAACCCTATGCTCACCGAAAAACAACTGGAATCCAACCGCCGCAACGCCTCCAAAAGTCACGGACCACGCAGCGCGGAAGGGAAACGCATCAGTTCCCAAAACAGTTTCAAAACTGGCCTCTACTCCCAGGCCCTCGTCACTCGCGGCGAAAAACTCGAAGACTTCGAGAGCCTCCGCGACGAATACTACGCCCACCACTGCCCGCAAACTCCCGAGGAGCGCGAGACTCTCGATACCGTTATCCGCCTCGCCTGGCAGCTTCGCCGCTACGCCATGGTGGAAACCCACAGTTGGAACCTGGAAATCAAGAGAGCGGAACTCCACGCTCCGGCGGACCTGCTGGAAGGCAATCTCTACGGCTCCGCTTTCTACGGCGCCGATCAGCGCTTCGCCCGCCTCCACCGTATGCAGGCCGCCACCCAGCGGCAGTTTAAGGAAGCCCTCCACGATCTCGAACTCCTCAAAGCCGCCCGCCCGGCCCAACCCATTGCAGAAGAAACCAGTTCCCCCGATCCCGGGTTCGTTCCGTCAACTGAAGTGGGGCAGGCGCTTTCGCCTGCCAACGCGCCGCCAGTCTCTTCTCGTTCCATCCGGGAAACGACCGGAGGCTCCGATCTGAGCTGCTGCTTGCAGCACGACCGTCAGGGGGCGGTCCC
>DATBID010000389.1:0-3001 GCA_036557125.1 Bryobacteraceae bacterium
CGGGCGGGATGCGGTGATCGCGCCGTGGCACCGAGTGTACGGTCCCCAGCGATTGCCGAGGCTGCTCGAAGGATTTAAACCGACGGAAGAATGCTATTGGGTGAAGCGGCGGGACAACCGGTGGTATCCCTGTGATCGAAAGACTGCGCTGGCCTTCGAGCCGACGGGGCATCCGACGGAGCCCGCGCGATGCTCGTACGCGCTGGGATGCTTTGTGTTGCGAAAAACGCAAGAGACCAGAGATCAGCGAACAGAGACGAAAGCAGAAGGATAGAGCAAGGAGACCGATCGGGAAAGACGCCAGCCGCAGAAGGGCGCAGAGAAAACGCCTGCCACGGCAGGCAGGACGGGCTCCCTTCGAAGCTCAGGGTAAAGAAAGCCCGGCGCTACACAGCAGTTGCGGGCCGCAAAACAAAACGGCTCGCGAAAAAAGCGAGCCGTTGGGGAAAGACAAAGGCTTTTGGTTAGAAACACCAATCCTACCACTGCACTCCGGGATAAAGGCTGGGAATGCGGGTACCGCGATAACAGTATTGGCCGCTGATCTGCATTTGCCAGACCTGCTGCGGTGGTGTCGTCTTTGTGACTTCAAAGATCGCCGCAGTTTGTACTGGCGGCATTGTCGGAGCCGCCTCGGCAAATTCGATATTACCATTCGCCAATAGACGCGAATTCCCGCCGAAAAAGGAAAAGACTGGCGCAAGGTCGTCGACCCATTCGATCGTTGCCGTTTTGGCACTTTCGTCCAGCTGGAGAAGCGGCACGCGGCTAGCGCAAGGAGTAGCGCCGCAGAGTGTTCCGCTACTGTCGAGGACCCGTTGGTTGCCGTTATCGAACATAGTCAGTTGAAAGATACCGTTGCTGTTATCGGAGATCACATTGGCATCATGCTGAGCGTTGAACCAATCCACGGGATCGGTTCCGTTAACTAGAGTGAAATCTCCCTGATACCCGAGCTTCCAGAGAATGTTGCCGGTCCCCTGACCGTCGTTGTAGTCGATCTTGATGACCCAAGCCTGGTGTCGCATGGAAACGATAAGGTCATGGTCGCTCGGCGAATAAACGACCGAATTCGTATGCGTCCAGTCTGGAAACTGCATAGGATGACGATTCAAATCGAGATGGTCGAATTCGGACCAAAGCCAGACCGGATTGTGATTTTGGTCAAGGTCAATAATGACGTCGCCCGTTACGGTGATGGGATCGGGCTCGCCGCTAAGTCCAGACTCGGAAACCTGCTCAGCCGCGATGATGATGAGGTGACCATTCGGGAGAATGGCGAAATCATGGTGTGCACCAACGACGGTGATGTTGCAACCCGCACAGGTGGCGGCAGCAAGTGCCGCATTGAGCTGCGCAGCCGTCATTTGCCAGACGACGTTTCCGGCGAGATCCACTTCCTGAAAGATTGAGCCGGTGCCGTCAACGCCTCCGCCGATTCCATCAAGAACGAGTAGATGTCCATTCGGTAGCAACTTGATCAGAGTCGGAACTGCTCCGCCAGGGAGAGGCCCGGGGTCATAGGCCCAGATGACGTTCCCATTCAAGTCCGTTACAACGGAATTCAACTTCGCACCTCCCGATATGCTGATGAGGTTCAGCAATTCGACGCCGCTTTGCGGAGTCATTCCAGTGGCAGTTGTCGTGGTGAGGCTAGGAAGACTTGCTGCCGGATAGCTGGTGGTGGTGAAGGTGTGGTCGGCGTCGTTGAAGACGGTTTGCGAATTGGACTGAAAGACAGCGCGCATGTGATAGGCGGTGTTGGCGCGCATGCCAGCGACGAGAATAGTGACCGAGCCTCCTCCGGAAGGAGCGAGAGGAGCCGAAGTGACGAGGCCGTAGTTCGTGTCTGGACCGAGCTGCACGAGAACGTTGAGGCCGTCGGGGACGGTGATGGTGTAGGACGCGACTTGGGCGTTAGCGGTGGCGGCGACGACTCCCGGAGCAATGACGGTAGCGGTGGCGGTGCCGGACTTCGTGGTGTCTTTCTTGCTGGTGGCGGTGATGGTGGCAGTGGCGTTCTGCGTGACCGCCGGCGCGGTGAAATTGCCATTGGCGTCGATGGTGCCGACGGTGGAACTGCCGCCGGGCGTGCCGTTGACAGACCAAGTGACGCCGGAAGTGTCGTTGCTGACCATAGCGGTGAACTGCATCGTCCCGGCAGAAGCGACGACAGCAGGTTGAGGTGAAACGGCAACGGAAATAGGCGGAGGCGGAGGAGGAGCCGACGAACTGGAATCAGAACCGCCACAACCTGCGAGACACACGACGACTAAGACGAGGACTACAGGGAGTTTTCCAAGCATCAATGGCCATCCAGCGAACAGGAAGTGTAGGGAAAGGACCGGATGAGGACTGGATGACCCCGGTAAGGTTCTAACATCCTCCGCGAACCGGAGAGAATACAGCCAACACCCTAGTACCAATCAAAGCGGCCAGCCCGTACTGGACCTTGGTGTTTACTTTCTTAGATATTGTCTAGCGATAGCAATTGCTGTATACCCTTCCGGCATAGTCCGTTTGCGTTACTAGACCGCATGTTCCACCCAGCCGAACACGCGCGTGAAGTCCCCGTGTTCCCGCGATGGAGTTGTGGATCGGCCGTGCGGCCTGAGCGCCCGACGGCACAAGTGTCCCCAAATCGCGAAGGAGACTCCACGTGCTCACAATCTTTACGACGGCAAAGCCGATGTATGGGAAGTTGGCTGTGATTCAGAAAAATACGTTGAAGAGCTGGACGATGCTGCATCCGGACGTGGAAGTGATTTTGTTCGGAGACGATGCGGGAGCGGAAAATGCGGCGCGAGAGCTGGGGATTCGCTACGTGCCGCATGTGGAACGCGTGGCGGAAGGGCCGAAGGTGCTGCGGTCGTTTTTCGACGCGGCGCAGAAGATGGCGCGGTACGACACGATATGCTACGCGAACTGCGACATCATCCTGACGGACGATTTTGCGCGGGCGGTACGGAAGGTGCGCGCGCAGCACGAGCGCTTTCTGATG
>DATBID010000390.1:0-14693 GCA_036557125.1 Bryobacteraceae bacterium
CAGCGTGCAGTCCGTGTAGAGACCATTGTTGGTTACGCCCGGCTGCTTCACGGGATGCAGCAGCGGGCCGGTATCGTAAGTCTGGCCTACGCCGAAATATGCAAGATTGAGCTGGGGATCGTAGCTGCCGGCCGTCCAGACAGAGCCGCCATTGCGCTTTTCGAGCGCGAGGCCGTTCCAGCTTTCGCCGCCGTGCTCGCCCGGGCGCGCGATGGTGTAGAAGCGCCAGGCTTCCTGGCCGGTATTGGCGTCCAGCGCCACAATAAAGTTGCCGCCGGCCGCCTGCCCCGCCACGCCCTGCATCACTTTACCTTTAGCCACCAGCGGCCCGCCGCTGATGTGGAAGCCCTTGGCATCCGTGATAGCGTGGTCCCAGATTATGCGCCCGGTTTTCACATCCAGCGCCACCATGTGCATGTCGGAAGTAGGCACGAACAGCTTGTCACCATACAGCGCCAGATTGCGCTTCACGCCGGGCTGAACTTCTTTGGGAAGCTGGCGGGCGTAGTGCCAGAGCAGGTCGCCTGTAGCGGCGTCGAGCGCTTGCACACGATCGCCCCAGCCGTAAACGAACAGCACGCCATCGTGAACCAGCGGCGTGACCTCGCTCTGCCCCGGCGGCAACGACCAGCTCCAGGCCACCCGTAGATTGCCCACATTCCCGCGGTCAATCTGCTTGAGAAGGCTGAAGCCCATATCGTCATACGTGCGGCGCCAGGTGAGCCAGTCTCCTTCGGGAGGGTTGGCCAGCATCGCGTCTGTTACCGGTATCAGCTTGCCTAAGAGGTCTGAGTGCGCGGCCACGGGAGGAAGTGTTGCATAAGGAGAAAGGCCGCCGCCGGGACCCGGCGGTACGGGCGGCAGGCTCGGCCCCTGTTGGGCTTGCGCCATTGTCGAAAGAAACACCAAAACCAGAAGCGCTACGCGCGGGACACTCATCATCATTGCTCCTTCAGATTTGTTTTGCTCAGTCTATCAAGGCCGGAGCGTGGCGCTTCAACTCTAGCGTGGTGGGATGCCGAGTTTGTCTTCAATGCGGCCGAGGCGTTTATCGAGATCAGCCTGGATTTGGAAGAACTGCTTGAGGTCGTTGCGCAGGTCGCGGATGTCCTGCGATAGGCGGTTGTCCATCGCGGTGAGACGGCTCTCCACGGCATTCAAGCGGCTGTCCGTGGCGCTGATCCGGTTTTCGATGGTCGTGAAACCGCGCTGGTTGAGGACGAGGGCGACGACGGCGGTGATGACAGCGGCGCCGGCGCTAATGGCAGCGGTGAGTACGTCAGGGTTCATGCGTCCGTCTGTTCCTAGTGTAGCCCGGAACGTTTTACCGCGTGTCTTCGCAAATATATTCAAACATCTCACCTCCGGCAATCCACGACGACGTGGTCTTTTCACTGATAGTCCAGTGGACCTTCCAGGTTCCGGTATAGGCCCCCGGATCGTCAATGGTGGCTTCGTAGTTGAGCGTCTTGAGGTTCGGACGGGAAATTCTTTCGATCAGGTGCAACTGTTCGGTAGTCGGGTAAGCGCCGGCGATCCACTGTTTTTCGTTGAAGCCGACCGTGTCGATCACCAGCGTGTCGCTATCCCAACGGCCGATCGAGTGCCCCAGAAATGTCGGCCGCAGATCGTCGCCCTTGGGATGCGGGCGGCCGTCCATGTAAATCACGCGCCAGGAGTGCGGCCCGGCCATATTCAAAACGAAGATGCTCTTTAGCTCCGGCGCCTCGGTAATTTCAAATCCCGGCGCGTTGAAGAAAGACGGTCCGCCCGCGGCTTTGCAAGTAACCAGCGGCGGGTACAGATCTTTCTTCGAAATCCGGTATTCATACAGCGCCCGCGCCCATGGCTGGAACGGCACGGTATTGGGACGCGGCATGCCGCCCAGCCCCGGCCGCACCTCCCAATAGCCTTTTTGACCGGGAGCCGACCCGAGATTCACGTGTCCATCCGGCCAGCGCGGTGCAGACTCGGGGGCCGGCGCGCCCGCTTGGGCAAAGCAGACGGAAGCACACAAGCACAAAAGCAAGACGTTGGCGGGAAGACGCGGCATCTTACCTCATGGGCAATTTCTGCCCATTCGCCAGAACTAGAAAAGTGTTCTGCGTCGATCCCGCCCGATTACTGCCATCTTTGGCCAACGCCGTATCCTGCATCGTGATCTTGTCGCCAATCTTCACCGTGTCCCGCTTCCATCCGCCGCGCGTCAGCGCATAAGGCGGTCCCAGTTCCACCTTCATCTCCTTGGTCGCGCCGCTTTCCTCTTTAAAGCTGATAGTGATGAATGCGTGGGGGTTAATCCACTCGACATTGGTTACAATTCCGGTCAACGTCGCCGTCTTGTTGGCATCGTACTCGGCGTCGAACGAGTGATGCGCTAGGGCGGGGGAAACCGCCCCCGCTAAACCCAAGATCAGCAGCGTGCATACCGCTTTCGCTCTCATGTGCCCTCCTCAGCCTCAGCGGACGAACGTCGATTCCGCATTTTCCTCACAAAAATATTCCTGAATCTCTTCATCGGGGACCCACTCCATAGTCCACCCGCCTTTCCAGGGCCGGCTGTAAGTGCGCGGATCGTCAACCGTGACTTCATATTTGAGTGTATTCAAATCCGGCCGCGTAAACCGTTCGACCAGATGCAGCCCTTCGGTGTGCGGCAGCCCTCCCTTGTCGAACCAGAATCGCTCGTTGAATCCGATGGAATCCACCACCAGCGAGCCTTCCTCCCAGTGGCCTACCGAATTGCCATAGTAGCTGCGCACCACTTCGTCCGGCTGCCCTTGCGGACGCCCGTCGGTGTAGATAACACGCCAGTTGCGGTCGCCGCCTCCCAGCAGCAGAAGAATCCGCCCCAGGTCGCGCTGTTCCACGAACTGAAACCCATTGGGCGTTTCGAATTGGCGAGGACCGCCGGGTGGAACGCAGCGCGCCAAAGGATCGTCCTTCAGCCGTGTACGCTGGCGGTACTCATACACTGCCCGTGCCCAGGGGAGAAACGGCGCGACCCGGGCCGCATCCGAAATGTTCATCAGCAGCCCATCGGCGTTCATCGGAATTCTACCGACGCCGCTCTCGACCAGCGAATGGCTAGTGCCAGCCCAATAGCCCTTCTTGCCAGGCGCTGGTCCCAGACGCACCTGGCCATCCGGCCAGCGCGGCGCAGGCAAATGGGACGTCGCATGGACCTTAGGCACGGTCACAAACAGTCTCTTCCCGCTGGAAGCGAGGACCACAGAATGCGCGAACGCCTGCTTGATATCGCCTGCGGCCGGAACGCCCTCCACGCTAACTACATCCCCAATGTGCAAGGAACTCCGCTTCCATCCGGCCCGCTCAAGCTCAATGGGATTGCCGAACTCCACCGCCCAATTGGCCACTTCCCCGGAGGCATCGCGCACATCGACGAAGAGAAACGCCCGCGGATTGGCCCAATCGATGCGCGTTACGACTCCTTTCAGGCTCACGCGCCGGCCGTTGTCGTATGTAGAGGAAAAGGGCCGCTCGGCCAACAGCGATACGGCCGTTAGCAACCCGGCGGCTATCAGAGCCGCGACTGTAAGGGAGCGGTTTGCCATCTTAATCCCTGGTCAGCAAAAATTCGCCCTTCACCGTTCCCTGCTCCCAGATTCCCTGGATGGTGCGGTGATACGAACCGAGATCATCCAGCTTGCCCTCTGCCGAGATGTGCACGGTCTTGCCCGAGGAATCCTTGGCGTCCGCCTGGATGCGCACAGTCCAATTGGCGTAATCCACGTACACGCTTGCAATTTGGATAGAATCGGGCCCCGGGTTGATGATGCCCGTGACGTTCTTGCCGTCCCAATTCATCACCAGCGTAATTGCTATCCGCCGGGCGCCCGTAGGGCCCCAATCGCCGCTCCACGTGCCCGTCAGCGGATGGCCTTGCTGTGCTCGCGCAGGTACGAAAGCAAAAAATGCGAAAAACAAGCTCGAAATTAATGCGCGCCGGTGCACCCTCTCACTCCTGGGACGATAGAATATCACGCCCGCGCGCTACAATCATTGCTATATGCCCCGCAGCGCCTTTCTGCTGCTCACCTGTCTGTCCTTCGCCTTCGCTCAAAAGCAACCTTTCGATGTGAACGCGCTGCTGGGACTGAAGCGCATTAGCGATCCGCAGATTTCGCCGGACAACCAATGGGTCACTTTCACAGTAACCACGGTCGATTTGGCAACTAACAAGCGGCCGCAGCAAATCTGGCTTGTGCCTCTGCTTGCTGGAGTACCTGGAGCTGTGCTGGGCATCGCGCCGCGCCAGATCACGCACGATGGCGAAAACAATCAGCGCGCCCGCTGGTTTCCCGATTCCAAACACATCGCCTATGTCTCCGATAGCGGCGGCTCCCAACAGATCTGGATCATGGATCCCGATGGCGCGAACGCCCGCCAGCTTACCAATTTCGCGGCGGAAGCCGATGGCGTGCTGGTCGCGCCCGATGGCAAGAACCTGCTTTTCACGTCCCAGGTGTACCCCGAATGCGGCGCCGACGATACCTGCAACAAGAAAAACCTCGAAGCCGACAAAAGTAATCCTTCAAAGGCCCGCATTTATACAGAACTTCTCTACCGCCACTGGACCGCCTGGCAAACCCGCCGCCGGAGCCATCTGCTGGCGGTTTCGGCCGATGGCGGGCCGCCCCGGGACCTCACGCCCGGCACGCACGATGTGCCCCCGTTTTCTCTCGGGGGCGGCGACGATTACGATATCTCGCCCGACGGCACGGAAGTCTGCTACTCGATGAACGCCGATCCGGTGCCCGCCATCAGCACGAATAGCGATCTATACGTCGTGCCGATCGCCGGCGGGGAAAGCCGCCGCATCACGAGCACTTCCGGAGCCGATTCCACGCCGCGCTATTCCCGCGATGGCAAATATCTCGCGTGGCGCGCCCAATTCCGCGCGGGTTATGAAAGCGATCGCTGGCGACTGATGGTGCTCGAGCGAGCTACCGGAAAAGTAAACAATTTGACAGAAAACCTGGATCGCTGGGTTACTAATCTGGCGTGGGCTCCCGATTCCGCCGATATTTTCTTTACCAGCGAAGACCGCGGCAGGCAGGCGATCCAGTTGATCTCTGTGACCGGCGGCGCTATCCGCGTAGCCGCCAGCGGCAACAGCGTGCTCGATGACATGCAGTTGACTTCCGACGGCAAGACCATGGTCTACACGCAGCAAACCGGCTCCTCGCCCGTCGAGATTTACCGGGCTGCTTCGACCGGGGGCGCTCCCGTGGCGCTGGCCCATTTGAACGATGCCGCGCTAGATAAGTACCAACTGACCCCGCTCGAAGAGTTTTGGGTCGATAGCGCCGATGGCGCGCGCGTGCAAAGCTTCGTCATCAAACCACCGAATTTCCGCGAGGATGCGAAATATCCAGCCATTCTGCTGATTCACGGCGGGCCGGAAGGCTCCTGGGGCTATGACTGGAGTTATCGCTGGAACGCGCAGGTATTTGCTGCCGCCGGTTATGTAGTCGTGGAGCCTAACCCGCGCGGTTCGACCGGCTACGGCCAGAAGTTCACCGAAGAGATCAATGATAATTGGGGCGGCCTGCCGTTTGACGATCTCATGTCTGTCACCGATCACATACTCGCCGAAATGCCGTATGTGGATGGTAGTCGCCTGACCGCTGCCGGAGCCTCTTACGGCGGCTACATGGCCGACTGGCTCCAGGGGCATACGCAGCGCTTCAAGGCGATCGTCTCTCACGCGGGCGTTTACGATCTCCCGAGCGAATTCGGCGCGACCGAGGAGCTGTGGTTCCCGCTGTGGGAATTCGGCGGAGCTCCCTGGGAGAAGCCGGAAGTGTACGCCAAATGGTCGCCCAGCAACTATGTCAAAGACTTCCACACGCCGATGCTGGTTACTTGCGGCGAACTGGATTTCCGGGTTCCTTACACGCAGTCACTGCAGCTTTTCACGGCGCTGCAGATGCAGAAAGTCCCCTCCAAACTAGTTGTATTCCCCGATGAAGGCCACTGGATTCTCAAACCGCAGAACAGCCTGCTGTGGTACCACACCTTCATCGACTGGCTCGATTCCTGGGTGAAAAAGTGAAAGCAATTTCTATCTTCGTAGTCCTGGGCGTGATCGGCGTTGCCGTTCTGCTCATCGTTTCCGATAGCACGCAAATGAGCTTTGCCGCGCCGGTAAAGAATGTCGGCATTGCCACTCCTGTCACGGTGCAGTTGACCAATCCGCACGGCGTTCGCCGCGTGTCCGCGTATCTCGAGCAGAACGGCGCCCGCTACACCGTCTTTGAAAAGACCAGCCCCACGCACCGCTTTTCCTGGAACAGTCACGAAGCCCCGCAAACCGTCACCTTCAATGCCGGCAAAGATAAAGCGCCGAATCTGAAGGAAGGAAAAGCGCGGCTGGTAGTGGAGGCCGTCTCCAATGATTTTCGCAGCAGCACCACCACCGCAGCCTCGGATATCGATGTGATCCTGGCTGCGCCGCGTGTGATTGCCGACGATCTCCAGCACTACATTAACCAGGCAGGTATGGAGCTGGTCACTTTCCGCGTTACCGGCGCCTGGACCGAGGCCGGCGTGAAAGTAGGTCCGCACACCTTCCGCAGTTACCCTCTCCCCGGCAACGATCCCAACCACCGCTTCTCTATGTTCGCCTATGCCTGGGACCTGCCGCCCGATATCGTGCCGGTGGTTTACGCTCGCAACTCGGCGGGAACCGAAGTTACCGGCCGCTTCTGGTTCAAGCTGTTTCCGAAGAAATTCCGCGAGCGCGATTTCGTTCTTACGAACGATTTGATGGACAAGCTGGTGAACAATATCGACCCGGGCGGCACGCTCGCTCCAGGTCCCGACCTGCTGACGCGATTCCTCAAAATCAACGGTGAGATGCGCCGCAAAAACAACCAGCAGCTTGCCGATCTGCGCCTGAAGACCGAAGAGAAGATTCTATGGAATGGCCCATTTATCCACTGGGGAAAAGAAGAGGCCAACTTCGCCGATGTGCGGGACTACAAATATAACGGCAAGCAGGTAGATAAGCAGGTACACCTGGGCTTTGATTTATCAGATGTGGCCAGCGGCCCCGTTGAGGCCGCCAATGACGGGCGCGTCGTGTGGGCCGACAATCTCGGCATCTACGGCAACTGCATCGTGCTGGATCACGGCTACGGGCTGCAATCCATTTACGGCCACATGTCCCGCATTGACGTCAAGCCCGGCGACATGGTGAAGAAGGGCGGCAAGATGGGAATCGCCGGATCTACCGGCCTGGCCGAAGGAGTCCACGTGCATTTCGGCATGCAGATCGATGGCGTGCAGGTCAATCCCCGGGAGTGGTGGGATGAGCACTGGATTCACGACCGTATCTTGAGCAAACTGCAAGCCGGGCAATAGCGCCGGTAACTATTCCGGTAAGATATTATCGTGAATGGCAAGGGCCGGCAGGATGAGATCTGGGCGGTGCTGGCTGCGATCGCTGAGCGGCAGAACCGTGCAGAGGCTCGCTGGGAAGAGTGGCGACATACGGCCGAGAATCTGATGAAGACGTTCAGCGAGCGCGCAGATACCGCTGAAGATTTATTGAAGACTGTCACGGCCAAGATCGTCGATCTCACCGAGAGAGCAGACGTTACGCAGCGGATTCTGGAGGAGTTCGCCCGGGGAATAGTGGATCTTCGGGAACGCGACGATCGGCTCACCCGTCACCTCGAAGTGCTCGCCAGCATCTGCGACGACCTGATCCGCAACAAACAGGACCGGAAGAAGAGAACCTGACTCGGAAGCAAACTGCAAGCGGGGCAATAGCCGCGGTTTCCCTTATCATTTGCCCTTAATCATCGGGGCGCGGAGCCTTATCGAGTCTCGGTAGATCTTGCGGTGATCCCGTCTGTCTGCCAGCCGATATGAATCACTTAGACAACCTTTAGACAGCTTTAGCATGCTTACCATCCTGGGCATTGCGCTGGTGTTGGCTGCTGTGTTTGGCGGCTATATTGCGGAAAAGGGCAATCCTTACGTGCTCCTCCAGCCGGCCGAGCTATTGATAGTATGCGGGGCCGCCGCCGGCATTGTCCTGATCGCCAACCCGCCGGTGACCATTGGTAAGATGCTCCGCGGCGCTGGGAGAGTCCTGTTTCCCCGTTCTTCCGGCCGGGTGGCCTACTTGCGCGCGCTACGAATGTTATATGAAGTGCTCAGCTATTTTCAGCGCGCCGGACAGATCGCCTTCGAGAACCACATCGAAGATCCCGAATCGAGCGCCATCTTCTCGCAGTATCCGGAACTGCTCCGCGACAAGCCAACCATTGAGTTCCTCTGCGACTCCTTGCGCATGCTGGTGATCGGCGCGACCACTCCCGGTGAAATCGATCGCCTGATGGAAATTGATATCGAAGTGCAGCGCCGCGGTAATCACGCGCCGGTCAGCGCGCTCAGCGCCATTGCCGATGCGTTGCCGGGCTTAGGGATTATTGCCGCCGTGCTGGGCGTGGTCATTACCATGCAGAGTATCGGAGCATCGCCGCAAACCGTAGGGGAGAAGGTGGCGGCCGCACTGGTTGGGACCTTCCTGGGAATCTTGCTGTGCTACGGAGTGGTAGGACCGATGGCCGCGCGTCTGGATTCATTAGGCGAGGCTCACACGCAATACCTCCAGGTTCTCCGAACCGCCGTGGTGGCTTTTGCCAAGGGCGCCTCGCCGATTCTCGCGCTCGAGTACGCACGACGTTCGATTCCGCCGGAGGCCCGTCCCGGCTTTGGCGAAATGGAAGTCATCATCCGCCGCGAGGCCCGCATCCCGCCTGTGGCCCCTCCGGCAGGCGCCATGGAGGAAAATGCCAAGACTGCTGCTTCCGTCGGATGAGATGGCGCCGGCGCCCCGGCCCATCTTCCACTTTCCCGAGAAACGGCGCAGCGGGGCGTGGAAGGTGGCCTATGCCGATTTCGTTACCGCCTTGATGGCTCTATTCATCGTGCTTTGGATGATGAATGCCACCGAAGCGGTGAAGCATTCCGTGGAAGGATATTTTCGCGATCCACGAGGGTACACCCGCACGCTGGGCGCGGGCGCAGCAAGCCAAGGCGAGGGATTGCGTATCGATAAAGCCAGCGTCAGCGGTGTGCAACAGCGGATAGAGGACGCCCTCCGCAGCCTGCCGAATTTTCGAAAGATCAAGAAGAATGTTCTGGTTAGCGTGACCGGTGAGGGATTGCGCATCGACCTGATGGAGTCCGAGCAAGGCACCTTCTTCGTCTCCGGCAGTCCTACCCCCACACCGGCCGGTCATCGGCTGCTCACCGCGCTTGCCGCTGAGTTGGGCAAGATGCCCAACCAACTGGTGATTGAGGGCCATACCGACGCCCGCCCGTATCGCGCGCAATTCGCCGAATGGGACAATTGGGACCTTTCCACCACCCGCGCCAACGCCGCGCGCCGCCTGCTGGAGGATTCGGGCATACGCCCCGGACAGATTGTCGAGTTGCGCGGCTTCTCCGACCGCCGTCTGCTCAACCGCGAGGATCCGAATGATCCGCGCAATCGCCGAATCTCGGTGGTGGTCAGGTTCCAGGAGCCTTAGCAGGCTACCTCTTATGCGCCTGGTCCTTTTCGTTCTCGCAATAAGTTTCGATCAGGTCGGTATCCGGCAGCAAATGCGCGGGTACTTTAGCGCGCCACGGCTTCAGATATGCTTTTGGATCGTCGATGGTGATCTCGATTTCCAGATGCCCGAAATCCCGGCGCGTGAAGCGTTCTGTGATATGCGCAGCTTCTGTTTGCGGGTGCCCTTTGGCTGTATCTGTCCACGAGAGACCGTTAAACCCATTGGTCTCCACCGCCAGAGTTGCTCCTTCCCAGTGCCCGATGGAATATCCGAGCCATGTGGGCTGCGGGTCTTTCGGCAGAGGCCGTCCATCCAGAAACACCTGCCGGAAAGTGGAGTTGCTGGAAGTTTCATAAAGGAGCACAACCAGCGCCGGCGTCTCGACGATCTTGAAAGGGTGTGGAGCGTCGGGCGTGGACATGTCAATTCGCGGCACGCCAGGCGGCATGCATCGCGATAGAGGATCGTCCTGGTGCAACTTTCGCTCTCGCTCTTCCTGCAGTGCTTTCGCCCAGGGCTGCATGACGACTTCATCCGGCTTCAGATCGTTCGCAAGATTGTAGAAGTATTCGGGCGCGCTTTCCCACACGCCCGAAAGATCCGGTCTGCCGTCTGCCGTTTTGGGAGTAGGAGCGGCCAGATTCACCTCTCCGCCGGTTGTGCGCGGAACTCCAGGAGTCCGGTAGTGAATCCACTGCGAGAGCAGCGGGGGCGCCGCGAAACACATCAGGCCTGCGCTCGCCAAAGCGATTCGCCTGAAGAATGAGCTTCTCCCGCGCATTTGTGACTCGCTCAGTTTATCCCACTCGGGTCACAAAAACACAACGTAGCCTTGCCGGAGGCATCTTTTACTACAAAGGGTGAAAGCCCCGGAGGCGAGCGGAAGAGAGGGTATATGGCAACTTCGATGTTTGCTTCTTTGTTGAACACGTTGGACAGCCGTAGCGTCAGTGAAGTCGCACGCGTGGTCGGGCAGCCCGAGCAATCGGTATCTCGGGCGTTGGAGTCGTGCGTGGCTGCCGTATTCGGTGGCCTGGCCAGTAAGTCCAGTGACACCGGCTTCCTAAAAAGAATACTCGACATGGCGCAGGGAGCCCCGGGGGCGGTTTCCTGGTCGCAAATGGCCTCAAGCGTGTCGGATCCTGACTCATCGTTGATGGTTTCGGGTAAGCACCTTCTGGCCATGCTATTCGGGTCCGGGGAGAATGCAGTTACGAGCGCGATTAGCCGGGCGCACCACTTGCCGCCGACTTCGACTGCCAGCCTGCTCACCATGGCGGCCCCGGTGGTAACCAGTTTTGTCAATAAGCAAGTGCGCGACGGCAGTATGACAATAAGTGGCCTCGCGAGCCTCCTCCAGCGCGAAAGCGCTACTATTCAAAGCGCTCTGCCCTCTGGCTTGAAAGAAATCTTTTGGCCTAGCGCGGTTGGAGCCGCCGCGGTCTCGCCAGTCATCGCCCAGGCAGTGCAAAGAGAAAGGCATTTTAACTGGCTGATCCCGGCTTTCATTTGTACCGGGATAGGAATCATCCTGGCTCTGGTATTGACACGCCCACACTATCCTACGGTCGGCCAAATTCCTTCAGCTCCATACGGAGAGGCCAGTCGCGTGGCAATTCCGCCGGCTTGCACCCTCCCCTCTAACGTACGGGTAAGAAAGGGCGGACCCGCTTCGCGGTTGCTGGCCTATATGCAAAATCCAACCGCTAACCCTCTGGGCCCCACAGGTTTGAATTGGAACGCGGCTTTCAACACGGGATCGGCCGCCCTCCAGCCCAGCGACCAAGCAGTTCTAAATGACCTCGCCGCGGTTCTGAAGAATTGCCCCAGTGTCCACATGACGATCGTTGGCTATACCGATAACGTGGGCAATCCTGCAGCGAACCTCCATCTTTCGCGAGCGCGGGCCGGCAGTGTTGTGGCGGCATTACTTATCAGAGGCGTTCCCAAAGACCGTCTTACCGCAGAAGGCCGCGGAGAACAGGAACCCATCGCCAGCAACTCTGCCCCTGAGGGCCGCGCCCGGAACCGGCGCGTCGACATTCTTGTAACCCGACAGTAACCCCGAGTGAGAGCACGATCTACGTGGTTCGAAAAAGGAGGAACAATGAACTACGAAAAAATAGTAACCCTGTACGACACCTTGGACCATGCCGAGGCCGCCAGGCGTAACCTCGAGTCAGCCGGTTTCCCCGCGAGCGAAATCAGCATCATTACGAACAAGAGTATAGGCCTGTCAAGCGACAGACTACGCGAGCCGGGCCTATGGCATCGGCTTTTCGGAAAGGAGATTCAGCAGTATGAGGCGGCCGTTTATGGACGTTCCGTCGATGCTGGAGGCGCCGTCCTTACCATTCGCGTGCCCGAGACCGAAGTGAGCAGAGCGACGTCCATCCTAAACGCTCATCAGTCAGTCGATATGTTGAAACGGGCCGAACAGCAGGGCTTGGTACAGACTGCACCGAGGTCTACGGCATCGCCTCCGATGGCAGCGGCCGGGGCCGCGACTCGAGCAGCCGGCGTCTCGTCCCCTGAGGAAGTACTGGCTCTGGCTGAGGAAAAAATTAATGTCGGTAAGCGCGTGATCCAGGAGGGAACTACCCGCATCCGTCGCTTCGTGACCGAAACACCGGTGGAAGAGCAGGTGACATTGCATGAAGAACACGCGCGGGTCGTCCGCCGGGCGGTTGCCGACCCTAATTATGTAAAAAATCTCGACTGGACGGATAAAGTTGTGGAAATAACCGAAAGTACCGAGGAACCCGTCATCACTAAGTCCTCTCACGTCGCCGAAGAAGTAGTGGTTCAGAGAGAAGGACGGGATCACGTGGAAACGATCCGCGATAAAGTACGCCGGCAACAAGTGGAAGTGGAGCGCGTGCCGGGCAAAGAACCTGTTGGCAAAAGGTGACGGCCCCACGTTGGTAGCGCCGGCGGTCCTGCCGCCGGCGCATTCTTGGCCCTTAACGCCCCCGCCGGGACATTTTTCGCTCCCCATTTACCACTGGTGGAAAATCCTTCACTTCGTCGTAAACTTCTGTGATGAACCTATCCTTGCTCTGCTTGGTGTCGCCCTCGGTCGTCGCGTCGTACGGAGCTGTCAGGTTCGCGGCCAAAACCTCGTTCAGAGACTTTCCCTCTTCCCGAAGCTTTTGCACCTTGGCCAGGATATCGACGAGCATGGCGCGGTATCCGGCGAGGTCGCTTTTCTTAATCAGCCTGCCGTGGCCAGGAATGAGAGTCGTCTCGGGACCGGCTATCTTCTCAATCAGATCGATCGCCTCGATCATGCCCTTGATCGAGCCGCCATTTGCCTGGTCGGCGAAGGGGTATCCAAAGTTCCGGTAGAAATCCTCGATGTAGATTGCGTTGGCATTCCTGAAGTGCACGATGGTGTCTCCGGCAGTATGCGAGGGCATCATCGCTATAAAGTCTACAATTTCGCCGTCGATGTGGATCGTCACCGCGGGCACTCCCGGCGCGCTGTATCGGTACGTTACCACCGGAATGGCGGCCGGATCGAGTGCACCGCCTGCGTTAGCCCGCCCAGGTGGGTGGAGCATTTCCTCGCGGAGATTTTCTTGCGCGTAGATCATCGCTCCCTGCTTTGCGAAAAACTCATTGCCGCCGGTATGGTCGGGGTGAATGTGCGAGTTCACTACAATTTTGATCGGCGCCTCGCTGAATGACCGGATTGCCTTCAGCGTCTTTTCGGCGACCGGCCTATTGCCGGTATCCACCATCAGCACGCCCTCGGAGCCGAAGAGCACGGCCATTCTTCCGCCCGACGCCTCGGGGTGCGCCGGGTCCAGGCCCTGTGAACCATGCAAAATATAGAGACTCGGAGCCATCTTTTCTGTCACTCGTATCTCGATCCTGTCCCAAGGCGTCTGGTATCCCTGCGGGAAAGCGTACGGCCCCTTTCCGGTTGGGATCAGAATCATGGGATAGCGCCCGCCTTGGGCCCAGCCATTCCCGGAAAGAACCGAGAGTACAGCCAGGCCCAACAGGAGTGGCCATGGATGTCGCATTTGCTCCCCCTTCACCCGTCAAGACCACCGGGCCGCCGGGCTAATGAATCGTATCACGCGCCTGTCAGGGGTGGGGTTCGTGCAGAATGCAGCGCACCGTGTCACGGGCAATCAGTAGTTCTTCGTCGGTTGGGATCGCATAGACTGACAATCTCGAATCGTCCGAGCTGATATGCCCTTCCCTGCCGGCCGTCAGCGTATTTCGTTCCTGATCCAGCTTTAGGCCGGCCCATTCCAGCCCTTCGCAAATTCGGGCTCGGATTTCCGGCGCATTCTCGCCGATCCCTCCGGTGAATACGATAGCGTCGGCTCCGCCCATCGAAGCCAGCATCGCGCCGATATACTTCCTCGCCCGGTAACAGAAAATCTCGATCGCCAGCCGCACGCGCCGGTCGTCGTGCTCCCGGTATTCATCTAAAAGCACCCGCATATCGTTCGTCAGGCCCGAAATTCCCAGCAACCCGGACTGCGTGTTCAGAAGCATCTCAACTTCATTTGTAGACAAGCCTTCCTTGGCGGCGATGACTCCGACGATGGCCGGGTCCAGATCGCCGGAGCGTGTGCCCATCACCAGGCCTTCCAGAGGCGTCATTCCCATGGACGTATCCACAGGATGGCCGGCTCGAATCGCGGCGGCGGAACAGCCGTTGCCCAGGTGCAGCGTGATCACATTGGTTTGTTCGCGAGTCAAGCCGCGCAGAGCGCGGTAGCGGTAGGCCACATAACGATGCGATGTGCCGTGGAAGCCGTAGCGCCGGATTCGATGGCGCCGGTACAAGTGATAGGGCAGTGCATACAGGTATGCGTGTTCGGGGATGGAGGTGTGAAACGCCGTATCGAACACCGCCGCTTGCGGCATTTTGTCCCCAAAGACCTCCCGCACTCCCAGAATCCCCTTCAAGTTTTGTGGGTTGTGCAGGGGAGCCAGATCGATACATTCCTCGATTCCCTTAAGCACGTCATTCGTGATGATGACCGATTCGTGGAACAGTTCTCCGCCGTGAACCACCCGATGTCCGGCGGCGTGCAAGTCGCTCGGACCGCGAATCTCGTTGATGCCCGACCG
>DATBID010000391.1:0-2704 GCA_036557125.1 Bryobacteraceae bacterium
GAGTGCGCTCCACCAGATCCTGGCATTGTTCGACCCAGCGGAGCACGTCTTTGCCGAGGAAGAACAACATGCGAATTTCGGCATAACGGCCGGCCAGAAGCCGGCGTTTTAGATCTTCGGGGTCAGCGCCGTCGCTGGGAACGAGGCCGGAAAGCATCAATGCGGCCTTAGAACTGTCGAGCAGAGTACTGGGCGGAATCCGCTCATTAAATGGGTAGAGGATTAAGGGCGGCAGCTCCCAAACGCCGCTCAGGGTAGTAACTGTAGGCGATGATGACATTCAGCTCCCGAACTTCTTATCGGCTGATTGTCCCGGAAACTTGAGAATCGCGGCCGCTTCGCGATGCCGCCCAGGTGTTGGCGAGCGTTGCCAGAATGATGATCGCGCCTCCTGCTAAGGCCCAAGGGCCGGGTTTTTCGCGTTGCACGAGCCAGGCCCAAACCGGATTCAACACCGGCTCCAGCAAGAGCACGGCGCTGGCTTCAAATGCCGGCACATGGCGCAGGCCACGGGTCATCAGGACATAGGCCAGACCGATCTGGATCGCGCCGAGATAGAGGATGATGGCAAGATCCGCGCTGGTTACCGCGGTAACCGGCACCGCCATCGGCAGCGCCACCAGGCACGCGAATGCATTGCCAAGGACGACAGGAGCCATGGCGGAACCGGACGGACCGTGCTTTTCTCCCTCGCTTCGCCCAAGCCAGCGCAAGCCGGTCACGGTGAGGGCCCAAGCCAGACCGGCGGCCAGGCCGACGATGTTGCCGCGGCGGGGATCGGGCGCAGTCGCCACGGCTTGTTCCGAGCTGACGAAAAATAGCGCCAAGCCGCCCGCGATCACGGCCGCATAAACCAGATCCCGAGAGCGAATCCGCTCACCAAGCAACAGCGGCGCAAGAAACAACACGTACAACGGAGCTGTGGATTGCAGAAAGATGGCGTTCGCCGCCGTAGTCAGGCGGTTCGCCAGCACAAACAAAACCAGCGTGGCCGCGTACGTCGCGGCTACCGGGAGTACGCGCCACGACCATCCACGGCGTGCTTCCGGATTGGCCAGTACCAAAAGCAGAGCCGCCACTCCGGAACGGAAACTGGCCACCTGCCATCCGGTCAGCGCAGCCGATTTGATAGCCGCGCCGCCGGTGGAGAATAGCAGCGCGGTTGCGACTAGATAAAGGCGATAACGGACGTGGGATCGTTCCAAGTCGATTTATGCAGTCCGGAGGGAAGCAGGGTTGCCATCCACCGCGTCGCGGGCGTGATAGGAGCTGCGCACCAGCGGGCCGGATTCGACATGCTGGAAGCCAATCTCGTAGCCCGCTTTCCGGAAAGCCGCGAATTCCTCGGGAGTCAGGTAACGGACGATAGGCAGGTGCTGGGGCGAGGGCCGCAGATATTGGCCGAGAGTTAGAATATCGACGCCATGCGTGCGCAGATCGCGCATCACGCTCAGCACCTCGTCCGCTGTTTCTCCCAGTCCTAGCATCAGGCCGGATTTCGTAGGACACTCGGGGCGAAGCCGCTTGGCGGTGGCCAAAATGTCCAGAGAGCGCTCGTAGCGAGCGCCCAACCTCACCTGCCTGTAGAGCCTGGGGACGGTCTCGGTGTTGTGGTTGAGAACATCCGGAGCAGCTTCCATCACCAGCCCGAGAGCTTCGTGATTGCCTTGAAAATCGGGGATCAGCACCTCGACACCGCAGCCCGGAACGCGCTCGCGAATTGCGCCGATGGTGAGGGCGAACAGTTCCGCGCCGCCATCTCTGCGGTCGTCGCGGTTTACGCTGGTGATCACGGCAAAGCGCAAGCCCATGGCTGCGACCGCTTCCGCAACCCGCCGCGGCTCATCGTAATCGACCGGCAGCGGCGCGCCTTTCCCTACAGCGCAGAATCCGCAGCGCCGGGTGCACACGTTCCCCAGGATCATGAAAGTAGCAGTGCGCTGGTTCCAGCACTCGCCTACATTCGGACAAGCCGCGCTCTCGCAAACGGTATGCAGACGGAGGCGGCCGATCAGGTTTTTGAGATCGCGATAATTCTCACCGGCGGGCGCGGGCGCGCGCAACCACTTGGGGCGTTCGGGAGCAATGGCGGAGCCAATGGTGACCAACACTAGTTAACCTCGTAGACTCACGCTACCACGCGCGCCGCCCTCCCCAGCCGCACTGCGTTCTCCATCAGCTTCAGGCCGTGATCGCCTGCCGCGGTCAGCAGCGACTCGGGGTGGAACTGTACCGCTTCCACGGGCAATTCCCGGTGACGCACGCCCATAATCACGCCGTCTTCCGTTTCCGCCGTCACTTCAAGGCAGGCCGGCAGGGCTTCTCGCAGCGCAAACAACGAGTGATACCGCCCCACCTGGAAGCGCTCCGGCAGCCCTTCAAAGACGCCCAGGCCGCGATGATGGATGGTGGAAGGCTTGCCATGCATGGGGTAATCCAGCACTCCTAATTCGCCCCCGAATGCCTCCACGATGCCTTGCAATCCCAGGCATACGCCGAAAACAGGTACACCCAACCGCACTGCTGCTTTTACTAGATCGGGAACGCCGAAGTCCGCCGGCCTTCCCGGCCCCGGCGAAATCAGAATCAGGCTCGGCGCGACTTGAGAAATCAGCTCCAGCGGAAAACCCGCGCGGTACGTCACCACTTCCGCCCCGGTCTGGCGCGCATAGTTGGCCAGCGTGTGGATGAAGCAATCGTCGTT
>DATBID010000392.1:0-4471 GCA_036557125.1 Bryobacteraceae bacterium
CGAGGATTGCTGGAGTATTTGAAATCGACTATAGCGTTTTCGTCGCCATCGAACAGGGCTGGATCGAAGGTTTGGGATGCCTTGTGGGCCATCCCGGTGTACTGGAATTCGGCGTCCGGGTGAATCGCGCCCGCGATGAAGCGGCTGAAGAAGGCAGCCGATGCCGCGCCATCGAAGCAATGATCGTGATACAGAACGCGTTCCAGCATGAAAAGAGGGGAAAACTTTTCAGCTTGCCTGAACGGGAGCGAAAATGCAAGTTTTGTTGGTTACAGTTTTTATTCGTAATATTCAGGCGCTTTTTTCAATTTGGCGTTAGCGGTGAGATCGTGCTGGATCCAGAGCTGGGCGCCGGTCTTTTTGAGGAAGGCCTCGACATCGGCGCGGGAAGCGGCGGTCTGGTCGCGGTTGAATTCGCTGGTGGGGATCTTGTGGAACTGGCGCTCTTCGGGGTAGTGGTAGAGGTCGCCGCTCAGAACCACCGGACCGGTCTTCGCCAGCTTTAGAAACAGGACCTGATGGCCGGGGGAGTGGCCGGGCGCGGCCTTGATAATTACGGAGCCATCGCCGAAGACGTCATATTCGGGCTTGTCGAGAAAGACGGTTTTGGCGTTTTTCAGGGCGGTGAAGTTGGCTCGTTCGGTGCGCGGCGACGGGGGATCGGCGAACATTGTGTCGCGCTCGGATTTGGGCACGAGCCAGGTGGCCGAGGCGAAGAGGTTGGAGTTGCCGACGTGATCCCAATGGAAGTGAGAAAGGGCCAGGTAGGTAATGTCGGAAGGTTTGTAGCCGATCCCGGCAAGCTGGGACGTGAGAGTCTTGGTGGCAGTGGCGTAGCGCAGAGTGCCCGGGCCTCCGCCGGGTTTGAAGGCGCTGTCCGGCACGGCGCCGGTGTCCCACATCAGGGTTCCGCGGGGATGGACGATCAGGAAACTGGCGACGGACATTTTGTAGCTGGCGAGTTCTTCCTTTTTGAAGCCGTAGGGCGCGGTATCGGGAATGTCCAGCGTGCCGCCATCCAGGACGTAAAGGCGCAGAGTTTTGGGCGGCTGCGGCTTCGACTGCGCGGCGAGCGGCGCGCTTAACGGCAGCGCGGCGAGAGCGGCAAAGGTCGCGAGTTTGAGGGGAGACATGATGGAATACTATACCGCTCCCTCACGGTCGCGGCTCGGATGGGGATGGTCGCGGCTCTGAAGGAGCCGGATGAAATCGGGGAGTTCGAGCAGGGAAACGATGCCGCCGGCCGGACCGTGCACGGCCAGGTGGCGTGCTTCATCGGGGTTGTTCATCATCAGGATCGGTTTGACGCCGGCGATTTGCGCGGCTTTGAGGCCTTCCAGGGTATCGGTGAGAAAGATGGCTTCGGACGCACCAGCGGCCGCTTGACGGATCGGACTGGATTTGATGCCGCCAGCGTTATCTCTGCTCCAGACGGCATCGAAGAGCGCGCCGAGATTGTGGCGTTCGAGAAACCGGGTGACAGCCGTTTGGCTGAGCGAGGAAGCAACGCACAGGCGAATGCGCATGTGCTTCAGTTCCGCGAGGGCGGGGAGAACGTCTTCGTAGAGGCTTGCAGCCTGCGCCGCTTCCGTTTCGAGCGCGGCTTGGCAGGCGAAAGCGCCTGCCCCATCCATCAGGTTGAGCAGATGCCAGTAGACCCGGCTGGCAGAACGGCTAGGCTTCTTTTTAGGCACGTCAAACAGGCGGACGGCGATTTCGTGAAACGGCTCGGAAGGAAATTCCGCCAAGCAGCCGACCGGCTCAAAGAGGATCGCTTCGATCGGATGCATGCTGATAGTCGGGGTAAGCCGGCGGATGCGGCTCCGGCGGCGGATTCTCTTTTAGCGCCTCAAGCGCCATGGCCACAGCCCGCTCAAGTTGAGGATCGTGGCCTTGAGCGACGGATTTGGGATCGAGTTCGACTTCGACATCCGGCGCAACTCCGGTGTTTTCGGCGACCCAATCTCCTTCCGGGCTGAAGATGCGCACATTGGGGGCAGTGACCGTGCCGCCGTCCATCAGCTCGGGGAAGCCAAGGACGCCGATCAGGCCGCCCCAGGTCCGTTTGCCGACCAGCGGGCCGGTTTTGGTGTAGCGAAACATCCAGGGCATCATGTCACCGCCAGAGCCGGCCAGCTCGTTGACGATCATCACTTTCGGGCCGATGATGGAGCCTGCCGGGCTGCGTTGGATAGCGCCGTAGCGAAACTCGTTGAAAGAGAGCAGGCGCCGGTCGAGCACATTGATTACGTAATCGGCTACCTGACCACCGCCATTGAACCGCTCATCGAGGATGACGCCTTGCTTATCAGTCTGGGCGAAGAAGTAGCGATTGAAGCTACGAAGACCGGCTTCGGCGGTATCGGGCATATAGACGTACGCCAGCTTGCCGCCGCTCAGTGCGTCCACTTTGCGGCGGTTGTCTTCGATCCACGCCAGGTTACGCAAGGCGGCTTCGCTGGCTACAGGCTCCGCAGTGATCTCGCGGGAATTCGCACCGGAGGGATCGGGGCCGACGCGCAGTAAAACGCGTTTCCCCGGCGTGGCTTCCAGGAAGGCGGAGACATCCTCGTTGGGAGAAAGGGTATGCCCTGCGACTTCGAGCAAATATTCGCCTTCTTTCACCTGGATGCCGGGGCCGCTCAGCGGCGCACGTAGCTGGGGGTTCCAGCTTTCTCCGGTGTAAATCCGCTTGAAACGGTAATGGCCGTTGGAAATTTCGAAATCCGCTCCCAGTAAACCACCGGGAACGCGGTTGCCACGCGGCACGGTACCACCGCCGCCGCGCAAATGACTGGAGGTGATGTCACCCAGCATTTCCTGGAAGATGTAGTTGAGATCGTCGCGCGAGGCCAGTTTTTCAACATACGGCTCGTACTTCTTTTCCATGGCGGCGGCATCCAGGCCATGCAGCTTGGGATCGTAAAAATAACCCCGCTCGATGCGCCAGACTTCGTGATACATCTCGTTCCACTCCGCCGGTGGATCGACCTTGACTTCCATACCCGCGAGGCGCAGCAGGCCTTCTGCGGGTTTGACGGGAGCGGCGGCCGGGACAATCATCCATTCGGCCGGTGCGGGGGTTTCCCCGGGATCGCTTCCGTGCCCGAGCTTCAACAGCATCTTTTCGCTATCAAACGAAAGATCGAACGACTCCACTCCTTCGGCCAGCCGCTCGACCTTGCGGGTTTTCAGATCGAATTTAGAGAGAGTGTTGGCACCCTCGCCGCGGTTCCGCAAATCTTCCGCGATTTCTTCTACAAGATAGATCACTCCGGCTTTGCCGGCCCGGAGGTCCACATAGTTGCGCGCGGGCACGGGAAGCGCCACGATGCGGCGCGCAAGGTTGTCGAAATCGATGCGGACGGGCTTGGGTGTCTTGGCTTCCTCCTTGGATGCCGGCTCCTTTGATTCGGGCTTCTCTTCGTCGCTTTGGGGCGCGACGGGCGACGGGACATCGGAGGGGAGGACCAGCGCGTAGATGTTGCGGGTGAGGAGGTGATCGTCGCTGGTCATATCGAGCGGGTAGAAACTCGTGCCGTAATTAGTGCTGGCGGTGAAGTAGAGATACTTGCCGTCGCGGTCGAAAGCCGGGAAGCGGGCGTCGCTCAGGCCGTCAGTGACCTGGGTGCTGCGCCCGCTATCCACCGAATAGAATTCGATCGCATGCAGGCGATTGGGCAGGAACTTCGCGTACGCAATCCATTTGGAATCGGGCGACCAAGCGATATCGCGATTCAGTCCGTCGAAAGGGTAGAAGATGTCGGTGTCGATTTTGGTGACGCGCGAGGAGGCCAAGTCCGCCACCCAGAGATTCAATTGGTTGTCGTTGAACGCAATCTGCTTGCTATCGGGCGACCAGTGGGGCGAGAAGTAGAACGCATCATGACCGCGCCCTGACGGTCGTGCTGCAGGCAGCGGCTCGGATAGCGAAATGGTTAAGCCGGCTCCTTCGCCGTTTTGCAATTTGATATGGAGGGCGTACTGGCCGGAAGCGTCGGAGAAAAATGCGATTGACTGGCCGTCGGGCGACCAGGCAGGCGTGCGCTCCATAACTCCTGGAGTGCCGGAGATATTGCGGATATCGCCTTTCGATGCGGGCACAGTCAGGATCTCGCCATGGGCTTCAAACACGGCGCGCGCGCCCGTGGGCGAGATATGGGCGTTGCGGACTTCCTTCTCCACGTTCTCGATCCGCGGGCGGACTTCGCTGAAATCGGCATCGATGCTGATGGGCACGGGGCGGCACTGGCCGGTTCGCAAGTCGTAGATTCCAATCTGGCCGAATTGCTCATAGACAATGGCACCCGGTCCGGCGCTAGCGGAACGGATATCGGCGCCGGTGTTCTTGATGAGCTCGGTCACAGTCTTCGCGGCCGGGTCGTAGCGGAAGAGGGTCATCGGGCCGTTGCGGTCGGAGAGGAAGTAGATCTTGTCGCCAATCCACATGGGATTGATGTCGTTGGAATCT
>DATBID010000393.1:0-6372 GCA_036557125.1 Bryobacteraceae bacterium
CCTTGGGCGGTCTGGCTGTTTCCACTGACGAGGGTTATGGAGCCGGGTGTGACTGCGGTTGCGGTCGCGCGGAACGGCCCGAACGAGAAATCCCCAACCGGGCTTCCCAAGCCTTGATTAAAGCTGTTCTCGCTCGATGGATTCTGTAACGCCGGCACGCCACCTACGAGGATCTGGAAATTTTGCGGCGTGGAGCCCGGCGTGGGGCCGAAAACGGGAATACAATTCGCTGTTCCGTTGCTGCCTGTCAACACCGATCCAGGATCGGCATTTGTTCCCGAGGTTTGACACGAGATCAAGGCTCCGCCTTGATCCGCCGACTGGGGAATCAGGCGGATGTTGACGTTCGGTATCGGAACACCGGCGAGCGTTGCCACGACAACAGAGATCGAGCCACCGGAATAAACGCTATTGGCGGGCCCGCTGATCGTGGTTCCCGGTGTGATTAGGGAACTCGGGCAGGTTGTGGGAGGGGCAGGCGGACCGGGAGAGCATAGTTGCGCGTTGATGTAGACTGTGTCGATCGCATTCGCAACGAGCGGCGGCGACTGAGTCAGATAAAACGTCACCGAATTGCCGTTCGGTATTGACGCAGTCACTATAGTAGAGATCGGGCCGATTTGGACGGACGCGGCCTCAGCTTCCACATAGGCGTTACAACTATTTCCATTGGCCTCTGACGCACTGGAATTATAGATGTTGCAGGAGACGGCCGAAGATCCAGTCGCGCTGCCGGTGGTTGTGGTGGTGCCGCCGACGAGCGTACCGATGGCGGCGGCGGCTCCGGTGGTGATTATAGTAGGCGGAGCAACGCTCCAGCTAACTTGCGCGTTCGGGACCGGGTTGCCTGAGGCATCGGTCACCTTCACCACCAGCGGGTCAAAGAACGGAAGAGCCGTATTCGGGCAGCCGTCACAGATCAACTGTCCATTTCCCGTCACCACTGAGATATTCGCCGCCGTCTGCGCCGACGAAGCGTGCGGAAGGAATAGAACGGCCAATGCCGCCAAAAATAGAATAATCCTTGATTTTGACAAACTAAACCTCCAGAAAAGCTAAGTGGGAAAAGACGCGGGAGGATCTCAGTTTAACACTGAGAGGAACAATTCGGAATAAAAAAAGGGGAGCCGAAGCTCCCCTTTAGGTGAATTTGCTGCTGAACGAACGTTATTGAGCTAGCTGCTCACCCGAGTTCGCCGGCGAGAGCGATAGCGGGTTAGCATTCCGGCCGACTGTAAGGTTCGGATCCGGAACGACGAGCGCCAGATAGCCTTCAGCCAATTTCGTCGCTCCGACATCGCTGATGAAGGCGAAGCCGTGCGCGTATTGGAAGTTGCAGACGGCGATCATGTAGCCCTGGAATCCAGGAGCCAGGACGGATGCCAGGTTCGCATAATCGGTTGCCGTTGGTATGTTCGGTGTAGTGGTCGGCGTCCCGGGAGCGTTCTCACCATACCAGTTCAGAGAACAAGTGCCGTTTTGCGGCGTTGTCCCGAACGGATCGGTAGAGGTGTTCGCGATCGCGAGGCCGGTGTCAAACCCTGCTTCGTTGGTGACGAACGGATAGAGCAGGATCGTGCGGCAGATGCCGATCTGGATCGCGTTCTTGGATGCAGAAGTATCCAGGAAGCGCGGGATCGGACCCGTGGTCGCGGTGGTCGCCGTGCTCGCGGGACCATACCGCAGGTTCACAGTGCCGGCGCCGGCGGCCGGGGAATTAGTGCCCGGGCTGGCAGTGAACGTGACGAAGGCCGCGAAATTATAGGTATCGATCGCGGTCGGCTGGTTAGCCATGCTCTCCCAGGTGGCGGTTGCCGAGGTTCCACTCGTTGGAGTGATTTCGACCACCGTGATTGTACCGGTGCCTCCGGGAGCCTTGAGGGTAAACGGCGTCCCAGAGGGAATCGTGCCGTTTCCATCGGGGGCGCTCTCGCTGGTTACATATTGTGCCCAGGAGGCCCCACTGCTGATATCGCCAGTGGCTTGGCCGGTGGCCGGGTTCGTTGCGACACTGAAATTCGAGACGAAGAGGCGCGCTCCTGCCGGTATGTTATTGAATACGGCTGTAAAGCGCGTGCCGAAGTCTGCGAGGCCGGCGGTGCCACTTCCTGTAGTCGAAGTGACGGCCAGCGTGAAGCCCGATTCCGAATTGTAGATCGTACCCGGCTTGTTTTGTACCAGAGAGCTGCCTTGGCCGTTGGTTTGGCCCGCAACTGTCGGATCTACCCTCGTCTTGAAGGCCGAAGCGAAGGTCTCCTTGTATGTGAGGAGGGCCGTCTGTGCCAACGTCTGGCTAACGCACTGTCCGAACGCCGTCGGGCCGCCGACACTGGTGCTCAAGCTCGTCTGCACGAAACCGACGATTGGCGTGGGAATGGAGATCGGCAATGCGGACGGGTTCGAGACCAGAATCGAGGCCTGTACCGGCAGAGACCCGGAAACGGAGCCGCCACCGATGCCGCTGGCGTTCACGCGAACGTTGGTAATACGGAAAACGCGATTACCATTGGTTCCCGGCGGAACAACAGGCACGCCCAAGAAGGTGACCTGGTTGCCGGAGACGAGGCCCTGGTAAACATTGGGCGCCGCGGTGAGCGGTGCCGCGGACGTGACCGCCGTCTGGAAGACTTGACCGGCTGTCGGCCCGCTCGGTGAAGTTTGCGCCAGAACTGTTACTGGGCCGCAGCCCCCCGCGATGGCGCCCGAGTTCGGGGTAGTGCAGTCTGTGAACCCCTGAGCCGGTCCGAAGCCCGGTATTGGAGCAGTAAGCCCGGAATTCGGCTCGTCGATCATGAGCAGGGCTTCGGAGGCGCCAGTTCCGAGCAACCGGCTGGTAACCTGGGTGGTCAGCGATACCGTGATGTTTACCAGCGGAGCCGGGCTTCCGTTCGCCAGAATTTGACCGCCGCTGCAGGTGATGACGATGTCGCCGACCTGCTCTGTAATGCCTTCCGAGCGGAGGATCGGCGTGTTGGTAGTATTGACATTGCAGGTCAACGGAGTAGTGCCGCCTCCACTCACCTGTGCGCTAGCAATCCCGGCAAATACCAGAGGGACAGCTAGCGCAGTAAACCATCTGCGAAAATCTGCCATTTCCTTCTCCTTGTGAATTTTGCAATTGATTCGGCCGAAGTTCTCTTCCAACCTGAGCCTCTAAACTAAAACTCTTTCAGTCAACCTAGGGAACTTCTCCGTGTCGGGCGGAGATTAAATCAAAGACCGGGGATTGCGAAGTCAACCACCCGGCGCACCACTGAAGCTAGGGCCGGAAGCACATGTTCTGTCATCTCTTTTACAATCTTCTGTGCTTACCGGGTCACAAACGCAAAATTGCAGATGAACCGGACGCGGTAAACATATTCATAACTGATGGTTAGGGCAATGTCAAGAAAAATTGTTTCAGATCAACGCAAAACGGGCCGTTTGGCGGGCTCCCAGCCGCATTTTCATCCGCGAAATGAACCCGCGTTAATAATCGGCGAGTACTCCTTAGTTCCGAGCACAAATTCTGCACAATTTGTTTTACTTGCGAGCTGTAGCGAGTATCACTAAGTAATGCTGGTACTACGCTTTTGCGACCTACGATCGGCCTTCTATTCTATTCGTAGAGCTGCCATCGGATTCAGGCGAGAAGCGCGCAGCGCTGGAATCAGTCCGGCCAGAAATGCCACGAAGGCGAGAAGCACGGAAACTACTAGCAGAGTGAGCGGGTCGTCGGGGGCAATTTGAAACAAGAGAGACGAGAGCAGGCGAGTGAGGAGAAAAGCGCCGCCCAAGCCTAATACCAAGCCGCCTACGGTGAGGGTCATCGCTTGGGAGAGCACCAGCCGCAAGATATTGCCGCGGTCCGCTCCCAGGGCCATGCGCACCCCGAGGCTGTGGGTGCTTTGGGCGACGGAGTAAGAGATAAGGGCGTAGATACCCAGCGCTGCCATGATGAGCGCCACGAGGGCGAAACTAGCGATAACCCACGTCCGCAAACGCGAGCGCTCGACCGCATCTTCGGCAATCTGCTGCATGGTTTTTACGGCAGTAATGGGAACCTCGGGATCTACTTTTGTCAAAGCGTCCCGCACAGTATGTGCCAGCGAGAGGGGTTCTGCATTCGTGCGCAGGATAAGCGCCGCACCCGGCCAGGGACTCTGGGCAAGCGGGACATAGATTTCCGGTAATGGCCCCTCGCGCAGCCCGTAGTTTTTCACAGTGGCGCATACGCCGACGATCTCCCAGGGAACCGCGGCGCCCACCTGCTTGCTCCCGGCGATCAGGAATTGCATCAGCAGCCGCTTCCCGATGGGATTTTCGGCATGCAGGAATTCCTTGGCAAACGTGTTGTTGACGATCGCAACACGGGGCGCCTGGTCGTCATCCCGCTCGGTGAAACTGCGCCCTGCGAGCATGGAGATGCCCATCGTGTGAAAAAAATCCGGGCTCACCATTTCAAACGGCGCCTGGGGTTCTGTAGCCGCTCTTGGGTAGCCGGCTACCTGGAATGGCATAATCAGCGGCGCGCCCTGGAGGGGCAGCCCCAACGAGAGGCTCGCTCCTGCGATCCCCTGCATGCCGGCCACATTTTCCAGCACGCGGTGGTAATAGCCGCGCAGGGGTCCCGGCCCGAAGCGGTCTTCGGCCATTGCCAGGCGCATGGTTAAGATGTGGTCGCGGCGAAACCCGGGGTTCGTATTCTGGAGAGCGGCGAGGCTGCGCAGCATGAGGCCGGCGCTCACGAGCAGCACCAGCGAAAGGGCCACCTGCAGAACTGCCAGCGCACCGCGGAACGTGGCCTGTGACCGCGAACCGCCGGCGCCGCGCCCGCCCTCTTTCAGGACAGTTTGCAGGTCCAGGCGGGAAGCGCGCCAGGCCGGAAAAACGCCGAACAGCACTCCGGCCAGCAAGGAAAGTCCTAAGGTGAAGGCGAGCACTCGCCCGTTGAGCCCGATTTCCGCGATACCCGCACGCGCGAAATCAGGCACCAGGTTCGGAACCAAACGCAGAAGCAACAGGGCGAGAGCAATACCGAGCAAGCCGCCGAGCAGAGCCAGCAGAAGGCTCTCGGTAAGCAGTTGCATCGCCAACCTTCCCCGCCCTGCTCCCAATGCGGACCGCACGGCCAACTCACGCTGCCGCGCCGCGGCCTTGGCGAGCAGCAGGTTGGCGATGTTCACGCAGGCGATCAGCAGGACAAATATGACCGCGCCGAGTAATACCCACAGTGTCTGTAACCGGGTGTAGTGCACCAGCGCATCGCTCGCAAATTCGAGGAGCACTCCGGACTGCTGGTTGGTTTGCGGGTAGGCGATCTCCAGGTTGCGAGCAATCCCGTTCATTTCAGCTTGTGCCTCACGCAGCGAAACCCCCGGCTTCAGCTTGGCTACGGCGGCTATGTAATCGAGATCTCGCGACGCGTTCGCGGGATCGAGAATCAGCGGTGTAAATAAATCCGGCGCATAGAAAAAACGGAATGCGCGCGGTAGCACGCCGATCACGGTATGGGGCCGGCGGTTGAGTACGAGGCTACGGCCTATCACGGCGGGATCTCCGCCAAACCGCCGCTGCCAAAATCCGTAGCTTAGAATTACTACGCCCGGCGCCCCGGGGCGGCCGTCCTGCGCCTCGAATCCGCGGCCCAGAAGGGGTGTTTGTCCCAGCATAGGCAAGGCGTCGCAGGTGGTGCGCACACCCGTGACCCGCTCCGCCCCGCCGTCGCTCGAAAGCGTGAAGGAACCTGGCGCGAACGCTGCCAGGCCGGAAAACACGTGGTTCTGAGCCTGCCAGTCGAGGAAATTGGCCTCCGATGCAAAATGCGGCGAGGTATTGGGCTCCTTTTCCCACACCACCACCAGCCGTTCTGCATCTTTATAAGGAAGGGGGCGCAGCAGAGCGGCATCCACCACACTGAACATGGCGGTATTAGCGCCAATGCCGAGCGCGAGCGTAATTGCCGCGGCAAGTGTGAAAGCCGGAGTTTGGCGCAACCGCCGTACGGCATAGCGGATGTCCCGTCCGCAATGCCCAAGGACAGAACTCAGGCCCATAAAGGTGCTCATCCCCGGCCAGCCCCGAACTGGGACGTGCCGTGTGAGTGTATGCTCCGATAGTATCAAATCGAACTTAGATTGTAGCGCCGGGAGAAGCGGTCTCTCAGGAACTTTGGTGCGCTGGATTTTCCGCTGCCGGAAGCAATCAACAGTACGCCGATCAGAATCAGCGCGGTCGCTACAATGGTGCGCGGGCCAATGGATTCGGCTCCTAGAACTGCGCCGATGATGACCGCCACCACTGGATTGACATACGCATAGGTTCCGACTTTGGTCGGCGATTCGTAGTGCAACAGCCAGAGGTAGGAGGTGAACGCGATGATCGATCCGAGGA
>DATBID010000394.1:0-9627 GCA_036557125.1 Bryobacteraceae bacterium
CAGGAAAGCGCGGAGTTGCTCGAAAGCTTGAACACGATTTTCCTGGTGGACGAAGAAGAGCGGCTGGTGGCGGCGGTCCCGCTGGCCCGCCTTTTTACCGCCGCTCCTACCTTGCCGTTGCGCGATCTCGCTTCGGAGCCACTGATCCAGGCAACTGTTGACGAACGCCAGGACCGCGTGATCGAACTATTCGACAAGTACAACCTTCTGACCCTCCCCATAGTGGATGAAAACGGAAAGCTGGCCGGCGTGGTGACGGCCGACGACGTGATTTCCGTCTTGCGTGAAAAATGAAGCGGGAAAAATGACCGGATGCCGAAACTCCTAAGCCGCTTCCGCCATCACATCATCGTTTTCTTTGCGGTCATCGGGCCCGGCTTCATTACGGCCAACGTGGATAACGATTCCGGGGGAATCTACACGTACTCGGCTGCGGGCGCGCGCTTCGGCTATCTGCCTCTCTGGACCCTGCTCCCCATCACCATTGCCCTTATCATTACGCAGGAAATGGCTTCCCGCTTGGGCGCAGTCAGTGGAAAAGGACTTTCCGATCTCATTCGTGAAGAGTTCGGCCTGCGCATTACATTTTTGATGATGGCGCTGCTGGTCTTTACGAATCTCACCAATGTTATGGCGGAATTCGCCGGCGTCGCCAGTTCCCTGGAGTTGTTCCACTTAAGCCGCTATATCACTGTGCCACTGGCTGCCATTGCTGTCTGGTTCTTAGTGGTAAAGGGGAGCTATAAAAACGTAGAGAAGATTTTTCTGTTCGCTTGTGTTCTATACGTGACTTATGTGATTTCGGGCATCCTGGTAAAACCCGATTGGAAGGAAGCCGCTGTCTATAGCGTCCGTCCCGTCTTGCTGCTCGAGCCCGCGTACATTTACATGCTGATTGGCATGGTCGGAACCACGATTGCTCCGTGGATGCAGTTTTACTTACAGGCCGCTGTGGTGGAAAAGGGGATCACGGTCAAGGAATACAAAGAGTCGCGCGTGGAAGTCATCGTCGGCTGCTTTGCCACGCAAATCATCGCCTTCTTCATCATCGTTGCCTGCGCCGGAGCGATCTACAGTGTAATGCCGAGAGATATCGATAGCGCTGCCGAAGCGGCCCTGGCGCTGAAACCCTTCGGCCAATACGCGTTTCTCCTGTTTGCCGCGGGACTGCTGAATGCCTCGGTTTTCGCTGCGTCCATCCTGCCTCTTTCGACCGCGTACACCGTTTGCGAGGGCCTCGGTTTCGAGGCCGGGGTGAACCGCCGCATGCGCGAAGCCCCGATCTTCTATTCGCTCTATACCCTGCTGATCGTAGTAGGCGCCGGAGTCGTGCTCATTCCCGGCTTCGACCTGGTGCGTATGACCATTCTTTCCCAGGTGCTCAACGGCATGCTGCTGCCGTTCGTGCTCATTCCCATGGTGCTGCTCATCAACAAGCGCGACCTCATGGGCGAATGGGTCAATCCCCGCTGGTTCAACCTCGTTTCCTGGATCACCGTGGTGGTAATGATCGGACTTACTCTTGCCTTTGCTGGCATTACGTTCCGCGGCGTGCATTGATCTGCTATGTCGGGGGTTTCAGCATCGGGACCTTGTAAGCCAACAGCTCGCGCAACATCCGCATCCCGAGATGTGTCCCGACTGAGGTTCCCATAAGCCAGTTGCGGAGTTTTTCCAATGCCGTCCGATCCATCTGTAGAATTCGGCCGCTCTGCCAGGAATTTTTGACGATCGCCCTCGTACGCGGAATGCGGCTCTGCTCATACTCGCGGAGCGCTGCTTCCGGGGCTTGTACGCGACGGACGCAATCGGCTAGCACGATGGCATCTTCCAGGGCCTGGCAGGCGCCTTGGCCCAGGTTCGGAGTGGCCGGGTGGGCCGCATCTCCCAACAGTGTGATGCGGCCGCGTCCCCACCAGGAGAGCGGCGGCCGGTCGAAGATGTCGCTCTGGTGGATCGCGTCTTCGGCAGTGCCTTCAACGATTTCGGGGATCGGAGCAGCCCAGTGGCGGCAGAGGGCCACAGCATCTGCTTTAGTCTGTGTCCTGCCTGCAGGTGCATTTTGTGTAAGGAACCAGTAAAGTTGCCCCGCGCCGCAGGGCCAGGCTCCGAACTGTGTTCCGGATCCAATGGCGAGCAATGTCGAGCCGTCCAGCAAAAGTTCCTCGCCGCGGCAAATGCCGCGCCAGCAGGTGTAGCCGGCATATCGCGGGGGTGCGGCTCCGTGCAACTGATCGCGTATCACAGAGTAAATGCCGTCCGCTCCCACGAGAATATCGCCCGTGATCCGATTGCCGTCTTCCAGGATCGCGGTCGAATCCTCGAAACCGACGCAGCGCGCGCCAGTTCGCAACGACTCCCCCGGCAATCCTTCGAGCAGAATTCGTTGCAAAACCGCGCGATGCACGCAGATGCAAGCCGGTCCAGCGATGCCGCTGATCTTCGAAAGGTCGGTGATTCCAATGAGACGCCCGGTCCGGGTTTCGGACACATTGCGCTCAATCACCGAAGCTGACGCCATCACCCTGGCTTCGACACCAAGTTCGCGTAGCGCACTCATCGCATTCGCCCAGATGGAAAGACCAGCGCCGAGTTCCCGAATACTGGGAGCGCGCTCGATCGTCAGCGTTTCTAAGCCGACTCGCCGAAGCGCCACGGCAGTGGCGAGCCCGCCGATTCCCGCCCCGATAATCACTGCACGCATTTGGAACTAAGCTTAGCTGCAAGCGGAGCCAGCGCTACGGCTAGCAACATTTGTTTCGTTTTCCGGAGGGACCGCTCCCTTACGGTCGCGGCTCGGGTCGAGTCCCGCCGCTCACTCGCACACCCTTCTCCGTCCTGCCGGGAGCCGTGCGAGTGAAAGATGCGACCGAGCCATCCGGGTTCTTTTGGAACGCGATGGTCACTTCGCTGACGCTGGAGAGGAACTCAGTCTGCGAGCGAGCCACGAATAACTGATCTTTCGGGCTGGCGCTGTCTTTAACAATGAGTTGATCACCGGAGACGGTGACGACCGCCTGCCGTCCGGGCAGAGCATATGCGCCCGCGAAGCTGGCCAGCGTTTCCGCCGGGACCTTCGCCCCGGTAGTCAGATGGCCCCTGTCGCGCTCGTTCTCACACACGTCCTCCAGGATTTCATTGTCGGCCGAATAGGTCTTCGTCATATGCAGAGTGAACGGCCTCGTAAAAGTCTTTGGATCGTCGAAGGTCACATCCAGTTGCAAGTGTCCGAAGTCGGGACGGCGATATCGCTCGGTCAATCGCAGCGACTCGGTTTGCGGGTTCCCGCCTACATCGAGCCAACCCTTGTCGTTGAATCCGACGGATTCGACTACCAGCGCGTCGCCTTCCCAATGGCCAACGGAATAGCCCAGCCAGGTGGGATTCGGGTCTTTCGGTAGCGTTCTGCCATCCAGGAAAATGCTGCGATGCGGGCTGTTGGGCTGCTCGTAGAGGATCACAATCATTTCGGGCGTCTGCACTATTCGGGACAGACCCCGGAAATTGTTGAATGGGACGCTGACTGGGAGGCAATGCGCCAGCGGACTATCTTTGCGGAAATTCTGCACGCGTTCGCGACGAACGCTCTGCGCCCAGGGGGTTAAGCCATCAGGCGGGAGGTCTTGAGCGACGTTATAGTCGTAGCCATATTGCCCGGCCGGGCCGGCCATGCCTGCCCGCCAGATGCCGCTCAAATCCGGCTTGCCGTCCGCCGTACGAGGCGCCGGAGCGGAGAGATTCGGCTTGCCATCGGCTGTACGCGGAATGCCCGCGGTTTTGAGACCGGTCCACTGCGCAATTGCGCACGTGGAAGAAAGAGTTGCCAGGGCGATGCACGTCAGAGGAGCGCGCATGGGAGCCTCCGTGCGGACGATTATATAGCGCCCGAGCCGCGAGGCGTTAGGAGCCGAAGCCGGCAGGCGTTAAGCGTTGGGATTCTCTTTTGATTCCGCGCCGGATCGCCGCCAGCGTAAGCGCTCGAATGGTGTCGATTCCGAGCAGGGGGACTGCGTGGTCCAGAGTCTTGATTCGGCCGGCGAAGCGGTACGCGGGGGAATTGGCATGGCGCAGGATTGCCGCGGAGAGATCCGGATGCAACCGTAGCAATCGCACTAGATCGGCTGCGCCTTTCTCCTCATCGGCCGTCGCGCGCAAAATCGTTATTGCTTCCTCCGGCGGCATAGGGGCTTTCTCGAATGTGCCTACGTGCATACAAAAAGACTTATCGGCGACTCTTAGAAGAAATTTAAGGCTGCCGCCGTATTGCGATCAATCCATCGCCAGCTTCCGGATCACGGCTTCCAGCAGCGCCGCGTTCGGAACGCTGCCCTGCGCCAATTGCGCATTGCCGCCGCCGCGGCCGCCTACTGCTGCTAAAGCCTCTTTGATCGCCTGGCCCGCATGAATACCGGTGTCCGCGGAAACGGCGTAGATCACGGAAGGTGGGTTTTCGAGGACCGACACGTAAATGGCCTTGGGTTGCGCGGTGAAATTTCGGGCCAGTGCGTTCCGCTCTTCCACTGAACCGCGACTCGCCCGCTCGATATGCCGCCGGACTCCGTCCGCATCGGGCGGCGTGCTCTCGTACAACTGCTTGCCGCGAAATTCCGCCAATTCGACTTGCGCTTTACGTAGAGACTTGTCGATAGTTCGAGCATTCTCTAGCTGAGCCGAAACCAAGGCGGGAGTCTCGTCCAGAGGGGCCGAAAACAGTTGTGCGATCCGCGCCAGAGCTTCGTAATCGGCCCGCGCCCGCCGCACCGCCCGCCCGCCGCACAGAAATTCCACTCGTACACATTGTCGAACCTTATCCAGCTTGCGGATCAGGATAGGGCCGATCTCGCCGGTGGCGCGCACATGGGTCCCGCCGCAGGCGCTGCGGTCGAGCCCATCGATCGTAATGATGCGCAGTTCTCCCTCGCGCACGGAAGGCTTTCGCAGGCCAGCAGCTTCGGCGGCATCGGCAAACTCGACGTTCACCTGACGATTCTCGAACACCACCTCGTTGGCGCGCCGTTCCACTTCGTGGACCTGCGCCGGTTCGAGCCCGGCGATTTCGAGATCAATGGTCGAACTCTCCTGGCCAAGATGAAAGCTGACTGTGCGCAGTCCCAGCACTTCCTCAAAAACGGCGGAAAGAAGATGCTGCCCGGTATGCTGTTGCATGTGGTCGAACCGCCGGGGCCAATCGATCACACAAGCGGCCTCCCCAAGCCCCACCGGAGCCGCAAGCCTGTGCGCGATATTTTCCCCTTCATCGATGACTTCCGTCACCAGCGCACCGCCCAGCGAGCCGGTATCGAACGGCTGGCCGCCGGAGGTGGGATAGAAAGCCGTGCGATCCAGGTAAGCGATGGTTCCATCAGAGGATGTGCGCATAACGTGCGCAGTGAACTCACGCAGGTAAGAATCGCGATAATACAGCCGATGAGTCATCGCGGCCTCCAGTGTAACTCCGCCCCTTCCGGCAATTTTGATAGACTGGCCGACGCAAGGAGGCGAAGATGAAAAAGCTGATTTTATTTGCAATTGTGGGGCTCGTTCCCTTATTCGCGGAAGGTCCGAAAGATTTCGTCGGCACCTGGAAGAGCGATCCCGGGACCCCGACTATGACCCGCCTGCTAGGAGTCGAGGGCAACACGATTGTCATGACCGAGATTCAGCCCCCACGTACTGCCGACCGGCCTACATTGATGATCGTTCGCATGTATCCCACCGACGGCGGCGAAGTAAAGATGGACTACGACGGCCTCTGGAAAGGCGCTACGGCCACCGGCAAGATGGAAGGCAATGTATTGACTGTGGACACCACCGGAGCCAACGGCACCAAATACCACGACGTGTGGACGCTCTCGCCCGACAAGATGCACTACACCAACGAAATGACCATCACGCCTCCAGCCACTCAAGAGAGCGGGCAAGGTAACGGCAAGGGCCGAGGCCCAAGAACGGTCAAGTTCAGTTTCACGAGGCAGTAGCGGCAGCGCCGGCCTCGGCCCTCACTCCGGGCCGCCTTTTCCCGCCTCACAATAGAAGAAGATAGCCACGGAGAGTGACATGCGAGTGATTGCGGATTTCTGCCTGGTGCCTTTGGGCGTTGGTGTCTCGGTTTCCAGGGAAATCGCGGCATGCGAGCGGGTTTTGGCGGAGGCAGGATTGAAGACCAACCTGCACGCTTACGGCACGAATATCGAAGGCGAATGGGACGACGTGTTTGCGGCCATCAAGCGCTGTCACGAAGTGGTGCACGCCATGGGCGCCCCGCGGATCTCCTCCACTCTCCGGTTCGGCACGCGGATCGACCGGCCGCAGACGATGGAGGAGAAGATTCGCAGCGTGAAGGAGAAACTTCCGGATAGATGACGGAGTCACCGTACATCGATGGCGGCGCCGGCCCTCTTTCGGGCAGGTTGCGCTGGATACTAGCGATCGTCTGCGCCGTTTTGCTAGCGCTGCTGCTTTTGTCCGGGATTTTCGCGGTGCGGTTTCTGGACGAAATGCATTCGCGCGAGCGGGAAGTGACACGCGCGTTAATGAACCGGACGGAGCTGCTCTCGTCGCTGTGGGTGTCCATTCAAAACTATAACGAGGCGGTCGGGCAGTTCGTGGCGCAGGCAAATGCGGAGCGGAAGCAAGCGGCGCGGCAGCGCATCGACCGGCTCACGGTGGAGATCGACACGAATTTGCGGCGGTATCCGGCGGATCGGGACTCGATAGAAGCCATGTTATTGGGCGGAATGGAGAACGTGTTCGTCGAGCAGCGCCGTCTGTACCTATTGGACTCTGGCGGCGGCCAGGCCAAGCCAAGGAAGGAGCCGCTCGCCGCGCCGGTGAGCGCGCTCGAGAAGCAGCGCGTGGATTGGTCGCGGCGATTTCAAGCGTGGAATCGAGAGAAGTTACAGCAGGCCGACCAGGCTATGGCCGCAAAATTCACGGGTGTGCAAAGCGGCCTTTTGCGCGTGCTCGCGATTGGCTTCGCGAGCGGCCTGCTGCTGGTGCTGGGGAGCATGATGTACATCGTGCAGCTTGAGCGCCAGACTCGGAACCGATATGTAGAGCTGGCGCGCAGCAAGGATGAATTGCAGCGGCTCTCGTCGAGTCTGGTGGATGCGCAGGAGACGGAGCGGCGCTCGATTTCGCGCGAATTGCACGATGAAATCGGACAATCGCTCGGCGCGCTGCTGGTGGATATTTCGTGGCTAACGAGCAGCCTGGGCAGTGACCGGCCGGAAGCCAGGAGCGAGCTAGAAAGAATGAAAGCCCTGGCAGAGCGCACCCTGAGCGGCGTGCGCGATATGGCGCTTCTGCTGCGGCCCTCGATGCTCGACGATCTGGGGCTCATAGCAGCCCTGGAGTGGCAGGCACGGGAAGTATCGCGGCGCAGCCAGATGCAAGTAGCAGTCGAATCCGAAGGCGTGCCGGAAGACTTGCCGGACGACGTTCGAGTCTGCATCTACAGACTGGTCCAAGAGGCGCTCAATAACTCAGTGCGGCACTCGGGGGCGAACACCGCCAAAGTGACGGTCGCGCAAGCCGCGGCTGGTATCGAGGTGAGAGTGGCCGATAACGGCCGCGGGTTCGTTCCGGCAAGGACGCGCGGATTGGGCATATTGGGGATGGAGGAGCGGGTGAAGCGGCTGGGCGGAAATTTCAGCGTCGAATCGAAGCCGGGGCGGGGAACTACGGTTCACGCCGTTCTTCCCGCTCGGCCAAGCAGCGGGCAATGATTCGCGTGTTGCTCGCCGACGATCACACACTGATCCGCGCGGGGCTGCGGATGGTGGTGGCGGCGCAGCCCGATCTCACGGTGGTTGGGGAAGCCGGCGACGGCAGAGAAGCCGTGGCCATGGCGCAGAATCTCAAGCCGGACGTAGTAGTGATGGATATCGGCATGCCGGGGCTGAACGGCATCGAATCGGCGCGGCAGATTCGCGCGGCGCTGCCGGAAACGCAGATCGTGATGCTCAGCATGCACTCCGATGAGGCGTATGTTTTACGGGCCCTGAAAGCTGGCGCCAAAGCCTACCTGCTGAAGGATTCGGCCGAACCGGACCTGGCGCGCGCCATAAGGGCGGCTGCGGCGGGAAAATCGTTCTTCAGCCCGGCTGTGGGCAAGGTGCTGCTCGAAGACTATATGAGAGCCATGGAGCGCAGCGGCGCCGAAGATTCCTACGAGATTTTGAGCGCGCGAGAACGCGAGATTTTGCAGCTCGTGGCCGAAGGCCATTCGAGCAAAGAGATTGCAGACATGCTGCACCTGAGCATCTATACGGTGGAGACACACCGCGCGCGGGTGATGCAAAAGCTGAATTTGCGCGGCATTCCCGAGCTGATTTTGTATGCGGTGCGCAAAGGGATTGTGTCATGAGCTAGGTTCGCGGATGGATCAGTCGGCAACCGTTCAGCCAAATTGGCGAGTCGACTACACGTCAAGTTGGATTTCCTCAGCGGCCGTTTACGGGAGTGATCTACCCGTACCTCTACAGTCCCAAGCTGTTCGGTCCGTGCAGGCAGGCGAAAACTATGATAGGCAGGCGCGCTGTTGCTCCTATCAGTCTGAGAGGCTTTAGGGCGACGCGCCACTATCCGCTTCCAACTGTACTTGGCGCCAAGTGTGTAAATTCGGTCGGAAGTGGTGTACCTGGTTGTTGATATTGTATATCTGGAGTAAAGTCTCTTCTTAATTTGCATTTGGAGATGCGTGGCTGACCCCATCACCGTTTCATCCGCCCTGAGGTCTGGAGCCTCGGCGTTGTTGAAAGCTGCGCCTTGGCTTTGGAAGCAGCTACCACGAAATACGCCGATCGGGAGAGCGATCGGCCAAGCCTCCGAACGGTTCAAGACACGGCTTCCTTCGTTTGACAAAGTCCTGGAGTCCTGGGTTCAGAGCGATGCCTTCCAGTCCCAAGTCCAGAGCATAGATGAGGGTGCGGTAATCGAATCGGACATAGCCCACGCTGAGCTGTTCGTTCAAACCACCGGTTTCGGGCTCACCTCGCACGGTCTTGATTTGGTCCTGGAAGCTCTGGTCTATTTCTACAGCGAACTGTACCTCCAGCTTTGTGAAGGCGAGCATGGCATGCGCGTCCTCGGGGCACAGGTCGCCGCCATCCATGAGGAGCTGATCGAGCAGCGGCGAAGCCGCAGCGATTCCAATTTGGAACCGATACCGTTGCGCCCTCGATTGGAACTCGACTCCTCCGTTGGCGCGTCCAATGCACAGGACGGTGCAGCAGAAAGTCAGCTCAACGCAGTCAAGGCCCTGGTCGATAGGCGGCAAGCGCGAGCGGGGCTGGATTTACTTTCCTTGCTTCAGACCCAGGTTGATAAGGGCCTTGTATCATCCGCAACCAGATATCGATTCCACCTCAACAAGGGCGTCTGCTACGTTCTCCTCGGTAAATGGGACGACGCGGAACGGCAGTTTCTTCTAGCCCAAGCCATTGATCCAGTGAACAGGAAGACGCTAGTCAACCTGGCCCAGATTGCCATTCTTAAGAGGGATTTTGAGCAGGGGCTAATAGAGGCGGAACGGATACTCGCTGCAGATCCGAACGACTCGTGCGGAAACAGCTTTATGCTGGCTTGCCTGCACGAACTCGGGCGGGACGGTGAGATTGCCAGCAT
>DATBID010000395.1:0-3601 GCA_036557125.1 Bryobacteraceae bacterium
GGCCACTGGGAAGGCGACACGCTGGTGGTGAATGTCGATGATTTCACCGATGGCACCTGGTTCGACCGCTCCGGCGATTTTCATAGCGATGCGCTGAAAGTGACTGAGCGCTACACCCTGCAAAGCAAAGACGTGATCCACTACGAAGCCACGATTGACGATCCACAGGTGTTCACGCGCCAGTGGAAGATAAGCATGCCTTTATACCGCCGCCTGGAGCCGAATGCGCAGTTGACGGATTTTCGCTGTGTCGAGATGGTAGAGGAGACTCTTTATGGCCATCTCCGTAAGAACCAGCTTGTGAAACACTGGGAAGGAGCCACTATGAACGTGGACATCACCCGCAAGATTCCACCCGGCGATGCAGTCTATCAGCGCTATATCTCCGGGAATCCGCCCGCTGCCAAATAAAAGAGTGCATGAAAAGGAAACGTCTATGAAAACGCAAATCACATTGGGAGCCGTGATCCTCACTGGCGTTGCCGCATTGGTATCCGCGCCGCCTCTCAAGGCACACCACGCGTTTGCGGCCGAGTTCGATGAGAAGCGGCCGGTGCACTTCAAAGATGCGACTGTCACCAAGGTCGAATTCATCAATCCCCACAGTTGGATTCACGTCGATGTGAAAATGCCTGATGGCACGGTGGAGAACTGGGCGATCGAGGCGGGCAGCCCCAACATTCTGATGCGCCGCGGCATTACGCGGTACACACTGAAGCCCGGAGATAAGATCAACGTCGACGGCTATCAATCCAAGGATGGGACGCATCGCGCCAACGGGCGTGACCTGACGCTGCCCGACGGCCAGAAGCTGTTCCTCCAATCGCAGAACGCCAACGAAGCTCCGCCCAACGAAGTGCAGCGGCCCGGAGTCGACACCGAAAAGACGGAACAGAAGTAGGCTTGCCGGGCGAGGAGGGGGCGATGAGCAATCGATACGCAATAGCGTTGGCGGGAGCGCTGGGAGCCGCGTGCTTCGCGGCCTTGACGCTGACCGGACAGACTCCTGCACCACGCTCGAAGTCCGGCAGCACGGCCGCCGCGAAAGTCTCCGCGGGGACAGCGGGAGCCGTGCCGCGGACCGCCTGGGGAGTCCCCGATCTGCAAGGCACCTGGTTCGTGCTGTACGATGTGCCGCTCGAGCGCTCCGCCGCGAACGCGGGTAAAGAGTTTCTGACTGACGAAGAAATAGCCGCCGCTGACTCCAAGAAAGGAATCAATCCAGGGCGCAACGCGCGCTCAGCCGATAAAGAACAGGATGTAAGCGGCGCATATAACGCCGTCTTCAATTCGGTGCTGAAAACCGGCAGGCGCACCTCCATGATCATCGATCCGCCGGATGGGCGAATTCCCCCGCTGGCGCCAGGCGCGAAGGAACCACCCAACCCGTTCGGCAGAGGCCGCAGCACGGCGCAGGTTTTAGGAATCGCTGCAGGCGTGAACGATAACCCGGAGACGGTACCGCAATCGCCGCGCTGCTTGGGCGTGCCCATGCCGTTCCTGCCGCTGAATACCCTCTTTGCGCAAGGCACGGTAATGCAGGTGGTGCAATCCCCCAAATCGCTGGGAATCTACATGGAGGACGATCACGCCGGCGGTGGCAACCGCGTCATCTACATGGATGGCCGCCCTCATGCTCCCGCGAAGCTGAAGTTCTACCTCGGTGATTCGCGCGGCCACTGGGAAGGAAACACGCTGGTAGTGGAGACAACCAACTTTTCGCAGGGCTTTCGCGGATCGAATATCGAGACATACAAAATGATCGAGCATTTCACCCGCGTGAACGCCACCACGCTGCGGCGGGACATAACATTCGACGATCCCAAAACCTGGAGTAAGCCCTGGACGGTTACGATTGAAATGGGCCGGGCGCCCGATGATCGCCACATGATTTTTGACTCCGCCTGCCACGAGGGCAATTACGGCATGACCGGCATCCTGGTGGGCACCCGCCGGGAAGAGCAGGCTGCTGGCAAGAAGTAACATCAATCCGGCGCTGCTTTTGTTGGCGTTCGGTAGCGGCGCCGCGGCACTCATCTACGAACTCGTCTGGTTCCAGATTCTGGAACTGGTAATCGGCTCCACCGCTGTTTCGGTCGGCGTGCTGCTGGCGTCGTTCATGGGCGGAATGTGCGCCGGCAGTATTCTGTTTCCGCGAGTCGTCCCCCCGAGCATTCACCCTTTACGTTTCTATGCGTTGATAGAAGTCGGGATTGGCGCGTTTGCCTGCCTGGTGCTGTGGATTGCGCCGATGGTGGGCAGCGGAGCGGCGGCTGCGGCGTGCCTTCTGCTTCCCACGCTGCTGATGGGCGCGACTCTGCCGGCCCTCGCGCGGCAGAGCGACGAGGACTCGCTCGGTTGGCTTTACGCGGCGAACATCGCGGGCGCCGTGCTGGGATGCCTGCTCGCCGGGTTCTACCTGCTGCGCGTGTACGACGTGACAGCGGCGACCTATGTCGGGCTTGGGATCAATGTAGCGCTGGCTAGCGGGGCACTATTGACCGCTCCCTTGCGGTCGCGGCTCCGATCAGAGCCACGAGCGTTAGCGAGTGGTCAAGCAGCGCCCGCCGCCGTTTACTTTGTCATCGCGCTCTCCGGGTTTTGCGCGCTAGCAGCGGAAGCCGTCTGGACGCGCCTCTTGGGCCTGCTGTTCGGCGCTTCGGTCTATGCATTCTCTATCATCCTGGCGGTGTTTCTCACCGGTCTGGGAATCGGCAGCGGAATCGGGACAGTGCTGTGCCGTATCGTGGAATCGCCGCGCACGGCGCTGGGATGGTGCCAATGGCTCGCCGCTGGCGCGATCGCCTGGACTGCCTATAATCTGGCTGGCTCGCTTCCATACTGGCCCATTAACCCGGCCATCCCGACTGACATCCGCTCTCACTTCGCTTTGGATCTGGCGCGGGGATTCTGGGCGATGCTGCCGGCGACCATCCTATGGGGCGCAAGCTTCCCGCTGGCACTGGCCGCCGCAGGATCGAAAGAAAAGGACAGCGGCCGGCTGATGGCTGGAATTTACGCCGCTAACACCTTCGGCGCAATCATGGGCGCTCTGGCCGTATCGCTGCTGCTCGTCGGCTGGGTGGGCTCCGAGCGCGCGCAGCAATTGCTGATCGTGCTTTCGATTCTCGCAGGCCTGTTCCTTCTGCGGTCTGTCAGATGGCTGGCTGTGGCAGCCGGAGCGCTGCTCTTTTGCGTGCCGCCCGTTCCGGGGCTGCTCATCGCCTATGGGCGATATGCGGCTACCTGGATGGGCAAAAGCGAGATCCTGTATGCTCGCGAAGGTTTTGACTCATCAGTTGCGGTTGCGCGTTTTCCCAACGGCGCGCTCACCTTCCATGTAGCCGGCAAAATCCAAGCCTCGAACGTTCCACGCGATATGCGCCTCCAGCGGATGCTCGGCCACCTCACTACGCTGGCGGCTCCAAATCCGCGTTCCGTGCTGGTGATCGGCTGCGGCGCGGGCATCACGGCGGGAGCGGTATCGCTCGATCCAAAGGTCGAGCGCGAGACCATCGTCGAAATCGAGCGGCTCGTGCCGCAGGCCGCCGCGGCTTACTTCAGCGAACCGAATTTTAACGTGCTCCACAACCCGAGAGTC
>DATBID010000396.1:0-13259 GCA_036557125.1 Bryobacteraceae bacterium
GTGTCTGCGCGGAGATATACATGACGCCGCCCACAACTATGGGCGTCAACTCGGAAGTTCCGCTCGCGGTGGCGAAGCGGAATCCGGCGGGCTGCAGCCGATAAGACCATACCGGCACAAGCTTGCTCACATTCTTTGTACCGATCTGCGTGAGTGGGGAGAAACGGGTGCCAGCTAAGTCGCGATTGAACCGCGGCCAGTCGCCCGCGGGGATTTTCTCCGTTTGGGCGGCAAGCTCCGGCAATGTGCAAACGAGGCAGAGAATGGCAGAACGGCGTATCCTCATTGGCTCCTCACTGTTTGGGTAGGGCAAACGCGATGTAAGCGCCTTGCGGGGCGGGAGATGCGGCAGCATTCGATCCCGGCAGCGTAACGGTAGGCCCATTTCCCGCTGCCGCGCAAATCACGATGAACTCGCGGCCACCAATTTCGTAAACTGCGGGGACCCCTTCGGCGGCTGCCGGAAGATCGGCTTCCCACATCACTCTGCCGGTGTCTTCATCGTAGGCCCGGAACCTCTTGTCATTCGTGGCAGCGAAGATTAAGCCGCCGGCCGTCACCACTGGGCCGCCACGCTGTTGTTGCAGGACCCCGGTATCGGCGTGCCCCTGTTCCGCCAACTCGCGGACGTCACCGTAAGGAACTTGCCACTCAATAGTCCCCTTGTTCAGGTCATAAGCTGTCATTTGAAACCAGGGAGGCGTGATTGAAGGGAGGCGCGTGCTCTTCGAAAGAAACGAAGTATATGGCGCCGTGTAGTGAATGAACGGTCCGGCGAGTGGAATGGGCGCCGGGCGCGGTGGGGCGGCCGCTCTCATGTCCGCTCCGGGCTCTCCCTTCGGCACCAACGTAATGATGGTGGGAGCGTCGTGCGAAACGATGTACAGTTTTCCCTTCGCCGGGTCGACCGCTGCGGTGGCCCAACTCGCGCCGCCGCTTACGCCGGGAATGGAGAGCGTTCCCCGCAAACTCGGTGGAGTGAACAATCCTTCGTCGCGAACCGCGCGAATCTTTTCGCGCCAGGCCGTCTGCTCCTCTTCCGGAATGAACTGGTTGATGTCTTTTTCGCTCAACGTCTGGCGCGCAAACGGCGGCGGTTTGGTGGGGAAGGGCTGTGTGGGCCAGGCTTGTTCGCCGGCCACGTCCGACTTTGGAACCGCCCGCTCCTCAATCGGCCAGAGTGGTGAGCCAGTCACCCGATCCAACACAAACAGGAAGCCTTGCTTGGTGGGCTGGACGGCAACATCCACATTCTTGCCGTCGTGTTTTACGGTGAGCAACTTCGGGCCGGCGGGCAGGTCGTAGTCCCACAGATCGTGGTGTACGGTCTGAAAGTGCCAGAGACGCTTACCCGTGCGGGCATCGAGCGCAATGATGGAATTCGCAAAGAGATTCCGCCCCAACCGGTCCGCCCCGTAATGATCGAATTTACCGGTCCCGGTCGGGATATACGCGATGCCGCGCTTTTCGTCTACGCTTAGCTCGTTCCAGTTGATGCCGCCTCCAGAACGGCTCCAGAAATCTCTAGGCCATGTGTCATAGCCAAACTCGCCAGGCCGCGGCACCGTATGAAAGACCCACGCCAGCTTTCCCGTACGCACGTCGTAGGCATGAATATCGCCGGGTAAGTATGCGTAGTCGCCGCCGCTGCGCATCAACGGCACGATGATCAGGTTTTCAAACACGCGCCCGGGATTGTTCGTTTGAATCGGAGCACTCAGGCTCCAGTCCCGGTCAGTGAGGCCGATCCGCAGATCCATCCGTCCGTTGTCGCCAAACGAATTTACTGTCTGCCCGTTACGAGCGTCAATGGCCGTCAGAAAGCCTCCGTTGATCGTAAACAAGCGGCGGTCGGAGCGGTCTTGGCTCTCCCAGTAATTGATGCCGCGCGTGGTTACAGGCCCCTGGAAAGGATGCACCCACAATTCACGGCCGGTGGCCGCGTTCAGCGCGACGATGGAGTTGTTCTTCGCCTGTACAAAAATCATCCCGTCGGCCACCAGAGGATTGAACAAATATTGCTTGGAATCCCCTGTGGGGGAAGTCCAGGCCACGGCAAGCTGTTTCACATTGGATTTGTTTACCTGAGTGAGCGACGAGTATTGCGATGAGTCAGCGCTACCCAGATATTCACGCCACGTACTGAACTGCCCTTCGTCCGCCGCGAGGCCGGCAGTCGAAAACAGCATGACCAGCAGGAGAAGACGCATTCGGGTAGTCTACTGCTTCGAGAACGCTATCTCTCGCGCGCTATTCGCGGCACTCGAAATTTCTCGCGTCTTCCGGGTCGCCCTGGCCCTTGTAGTACGCGTATTTAGGATATGCGCACAATGGCCGGCTCCGGCCGGGGAAAGCTTTCCCCGTCGCGACCACGAAATCCGGAGCGGTTCCCTTCTCCACCCAATTGACCAAAGCCGTCAGCAGGTCGAAATTGTCGAGTGCGAATTCGCCACCCCGGCAGTGATACATGCCGGGCACCAGATACATACGGCTCCAGTTTTCTACTTTGTCCATGCCGCCGTTGGCCTTGGCCATCCTCTCGTAGTAATCGAGCGTGTCCATCGCGGAGAATGCCTGGTCGCTCATTCCGTGATAGAACAACAGCTTGCCGCCGTGCGCCGAGAAAGTGGTCAGGTTGGTCCAGGTGGTGTCGGTTACCGCCTCCAGCGGATCTCCCAGCAGCGAAAAGAGGCGCCCGTCGACGTCGATGCTCACCGGCGGCGCCGGAGCGCCGGCCGCGGGTGGATTCGCGGACGCTTTCGGGAGCAGATTGGCGATTCCCGCGTCGTAATGGTTCATCGGGTAAACCAGCTCGCCCCGGGAATTGTGCGGCCCGGCGAAAGCTTTCTTGATCGCTGCCGTCTGTTGCGAGGTCAGGCAGGAATCATTCTTGCTGCCCTTGCACTCTAAAACATCCGGATCGAAATTGCAGGCCCGCGTGTTGAAGATCATGCCGTCCTTTAATCCATCTTTGGCATCGCAGGCGTTCAGTATCCCGTTGACGACCAACTTGATGTCGCTCTGGGAAAACACCTTGTTAGGCTCCGGCCTTCCAGAGTCGTCCTTGGGAGCGATCTGGTTGAAAGCGACTGCGGACCAGTTATTTCCGATTCGCGAAAAGCCTGTGCGCATGGCGGGGTCGCCGGAAATCACGCCATCAAACTCGGTGGGATAGCGTTGGGTCATCAGCATGGCTTCCCGCCCGCCCGTCGAGCAACCCGCAAAGTAGGAATGTCGGGCAGCCTGTCCGTAATAGTGGGCGATAATCTGTTTGGCGAGTTCCGCCACACGGTCTACCGCAACCTCCGCAAAATCGAGACTGGCCTGTTGATCTACGTCGTAGCTCCTGTCAAACGTGGCGCCCTTATGGCCGGTGTCGGTGGAAACAACAGCAAATCCGCGCGCCAGTCCAGGATCGCCGCCGGCGGCTGCAGCGCCCACGGGTGGCCGCACACTGCCGTTATATCCGCCGCCGCCCTGGAACAGGAAACGGTTGTTCCAGTTGTCGGGCAGCGTAAGGGCGAAGCCGATGCCGTAAGTTCTTCCGTCCGCGCCCTTTCGCTCATTGATCATGCCGTCAGCCTGGCAATGCGACGGGATCGTGGCTGATGTTGCCGATGTTTCGGCGGTAGCCGTCCCGGCAGCAGAGGATGCGGGAATGGTTACGGCTTTGGTGATCACCATTGGCACGCCGGGAATCTTGAAGTTAACCAGGTCCGCGCACCTGTTCGATGTTTGTGCATAGGCAACTGGGATCAACACGAATGCCAACCAGTAAGCTTTCATCGCTACTCTCCCTTCAGCCAGCCGATTATATATCAGCCGGTATTATTTCTTTAATGGCGGGAGCAGTGCCTCGCGCGTCGGCGGAAGGTGCTGATCGACGGCGTTCAGCATTATGGCGACCCGGTAGTAATCGCCCATGATCATCATGAGCTGGACCGTCCGCTGACGGCCGAAATAGCTCACCATCTTTGCCCACAGTTCGCTGCTGACCCGGTGATCCCGAAATAGCGCGCGCCCGAACGTGATCACTGTCGCATCTTTGTCGGATAGTCCTGACACATCCCGGTTGTACTTGACGACATCAATGACTGCTTGCTCCAAGCCCTGACGGCGGCCCGCCGGCTCGTGCGCGGACCATTCGTACTGTTGGTCGCTTTCCCTCGCTGCAATCAGCGCCGCGAGCTGAAAATATCGAGGACCTACCGGGCTCTTTACACCGGATGGGATCCCCAGATCGAGCTGCCTGGGGCTGTAGATCGAGATGTGGTTCGGTCCCGGCCCGGGCTTGAAGTCGGTCCGCTCGGCCAGAAGGCGCTGTCCCGCTTCGTCCAGGTCTGCCGCGGTGACCGGCGGCAGCCGCGAAAGCGTCACCGGGTTGATGTCTGACGGCAACGGGTTCTGGTCCTGCGAGACCGCCGGAAGCGCAGCAAGCAATAGGACACACAGTGGGATCGTCCGCATGAAATCCCTCCTCTTCACAAGTCGTAGTCTAAGATATCAGGAAAGTCTCCGCGGCGACCTCGCTGATTCCGTCCATCGCGATATACTCTCTGATCTGGGAGATCTATGAGGATCACGTTTGCTTCCCGTTTCATTCCGGCGATGACGATTGTGGCATTTCTCGCTTCTGGCCAGACAGAGTCTTCGGAGCAAACGAAGCCCCGAATCCGAAGCCTGTCGCACGCTATCCACGCCGTCGAAGATCTGGATACGACTCTGGCGTTTTACCGCGACGTATTCGGCCTCAAAGGCACACCTAACGACTTTCGCAATCCGGCCGTGCCGCAGCTTACCAATGCTCCCGGCGTGACGCTGCGCCTTGCGATGATGCCGCTTCCCGGCGCGATGCGATTCGAGCTAACCCATTTCAAGGGTCTCGAACGTAAGCCCGGACGAGCCGCATACACCGATCCCGGCGCCGGCAGCATTGTCCTCTATGTCCGCGACTTGGACGAAGCCTTGGCCAATGCGAAGAAAGCGAATGCGCCCATCGTCACTACCGGCGGCATGCCCGTCGAGATTACCACTCCAAAAGGCAAGGCCCGCTCGATCCTAATGCGCGATCCGGACGGCTTTTTCGTTCAGGTGATCCAGGAAACGCCCGCTCCGGGGGCGCCGGAAGGAAATGTGCACCGCGTCTCGCTCGCCTATACGATGGAAAGCGCCGAGGCGACAGCCCGCTTCTACAACGGCATGCTGGGCCTGGATCTCGCCGGCCCGTCGGCGTTCTCTAAAGATCCAGCGATGCTGAAGCTTGTGGGAGCGCCGCCGGGAACCGAATTTCGGAAACTCACGGGCGTGCTTCCCGGTCCCCCCGCTTATGTCGAGTTCACAGAGTTCCGCGGCGTGCCGCGCACCAAGTTCCACCTGCGGGTCCGCGACCCCGGTGCTCCCGCAATGGCCATCCAAGTGAACAACCTGAACGGGATGGTTGACGAGATGAGGGCTGCGGGCGTCCCTCTGATTTCCGCTAACGGCCAGATTGTGGACTTCGGTGGCGGCACCCCAGACATCTTTGTCGAAGATCCGAATGGCATGAATCTCGAATTGTTCCAACGCTCCGGGCCGCCGGCGGGGAGAGGCCAAACGAAATAAAGGGTCCATGAACGAGACATTCCAGCGAAGTCATGCACAAAGCTCGCAGGCTCGCCGGAGTTTCTGCAAACTCGGCGTCCAGCGTCAAATCGGCTAACCTGAAAGCATGAGACCTGTGGCAATCGTCGCCGCGGGCAAGACTCCGTTCGGCGCCTTCCCCGATCTGGACCTGCGCGCTTTGGCGGTGCAGGCTGGTGAAAAATGTCTCGCAAACGCGCGTGTGCCGCGCGAGCGTATCGAATCGTTCTATTTGGGCAACTTCGCCGGCCCGGCCTTCGTGGGCCAGAATCATCTGGCTCCTTATATCTCTATGGCGCTCGGGATTGAGGGCGTTCCCGCCACGCGCATCGAAGCCGCCTGCGCCTCAAGCGGTTCTGCCTTCTTTCACGCCTGGTCGGAAGTCGCAGCCGGCATCTACGACCTGGTCATGGTGGTGGGCGTCGAGAAAATGACTTCGCAGTCTACCGCCCGTATCACCGAAATTCTGGCCTCTGCCGGCGATCTCGCCGGAGAGATTCGCGCCGGCTCGACTTTCGCCTCCCTGTTCGCCATGATTGCCCGCCGCCACATGTACGAATTCGGCACTAAGAAAGAGCATCTCGCCGCCGTCGCTGTAAAGAATCACGCAGCCGGAGCGCTCAATCCCAATGCTCATATGCGAAAGGTCATCACGCTCGAGCAGGCTATGGCCGGCCGCCCGATCGCGGATCCGCTCGGTCTGTACGATTGCTCGCTCATCAGCGATGGCGCAGCCGCCGTCATTCTCGCGCCTCTCGAGCGCGCCTCCGAATTTGCCGATAAACCCGTTCGCGTGCTTGGCGTCGCGCAGGCTTCCGATTACGTAGCCCTCGATCAGAAGGCGGATATCACTACTTTTCCCGCCGTGCGCCGCGCCGCTGAAAAGGCCTACAAAATCGCCGGAGTCGGCCCGCAGGATATCCAGTTCGCGGAATTGCACGATTGCTTCACGATCGCCGAAATCATCGCTACCGAGGACCTCGGCTTCACGCAGCGCGGTTGCGGCGGCCCTTACGCTATGGCGGGCCACACGTCGCTCAAAGGGGAGCGGCCCGTCAATGCCAGCGGTGGTTTGAAATCAAAGGGCCATCCGGTCGGTGCAACGGGCGTGGCGCAGCTCTGCGATGTCGTCGAGCAAATTCGCGGCGGAGCTGGCGAGCGGCAAGTGGCGCGCCACTCACTCGGCCTTGCGCAAAATCTCGGTGGCTCCGGAGCCACCTGCGTGGTCAGCATTTTGGGAGAGGCCTAACCGTGCGAGCCGGAACTGTCTACACCGAAACAGTGATCTATTCCGCTGCCGAAGCCTTTGCCGGCGAAGTGCCCTTTCAAACCGCCATCATCACATTAGATGATGGCAGCGGCCGCCTCACCGCCCGCATCGCCGGAGACCGCGTCTCCATCGGCGATCGCGTAGTGGAAGTAGAACCGCGCAACGGCGTGCCCTTCTTCCGTAAAGCCTGATCTGTGAAGCGATCAAACCCATTCCTCACCGCAGAGACACGGAGTCGCGGAGAAATAGTCATTAGAACGCCCTCTGTGCCCTCTGCCTCCTCTGCGCTCTCGGGTTTTGAAATTGATTTGTTTTCTCTGCGTCTCCGCGTCTCTGTGGTGTAAAAGTCTACTAACATGAAACCTGCCCAGCGTATCGCCCGCCTCGGAGTCGAGTCGGCCTTTGATGTACTTGTCCGCGCCCGCGCCCTCGAGGCGCAGGGTCGCAAAATCATTCACCTGGAAATCGGAGAGCCGGATTTCGCCACTCCTTCTCACATCATCGAAGCCGCCAAACAGGCTCTCGATGAGGGTTGGACCCACTACGGCCCCACCCAGGGCCTTCCCGAATTGCGCGAAGCCATAGCCGCCAGCATTTCGCGCACCCGCGGTATTCAGGCCGATCCCGCCCGCGTGTGCGTCACGCCTGGCGGCAAACCAATCCTTTTCTTTCCTATGATCGCCCTGCTCGAAGCCGGCGACGAGGTCGTCTATCCCAACCCTGGTTTTTCCATCTACGAATCCATGATTCGCTTCCTGGGCGCCAAACCGGTGCCCATCCCCCTCGAAGAAAGCCGCGGCTTCTCCTTCGATCTCGATCTCTTCCGTGATCGTCTAACCGAAAAAACGAAGCTGGTTATTCTGAATTCGCCGCACAATCCCACGGGTGGCGTAATTCCCCGCGAGGATCTCCGCCAGATTGCGCTGCTCCTCCGTGATCGGAACGTAATGGTGCTCGCCGATGAAATTTACTCGCGGATCCACTACGGCGAGCATCCACCGGCATCGATCCTCGAATTTCCGTGGATGCTCGACAAAACCATCCTGCTCGATGGCTTCTCGAAGACCTACGCCATGACTGGCTGGCGTATGGGCTATGGCTTTATGCCGGATTGGTTAGTGGGTGCAGTAAATAAATTAATGGTCAACTCCAACTCATGCACCGCTAGTTTTACCCAGCGTGCCGGGCTGGCCGCCCTCAACGGACCTCAAGACGCCGTCGATCGCATGGTGGCCGAATTCCAAAGACGCCGCGATGCCTTCTGTGCCGGTTTGAACACCATTCCCGGTTTCCGCTGCGCCCTGCCGGGAGGCGCGTTTTACGCCTTCCCGAACATCGCCGGCACCGGTATGCCAGCTAAGGAATTGGCTGATTACCTGCTAAAAGAAGCTGGCGTCGCCTGTCTTGACGGCGGCGCTTTTGGGGAATACGGTAAAGAGTACATTCGGTTTAGCTATGCCAACTCGCTGGACCAACTCACCGAAGCCGTTGCTCGTATCCAAAAGGTGTCTACGGTATGGACGGCGCGAACTCCCGCCGTTGTGTAAACGCGTACAAAATCCTGTGGAATTTTCTAGGAGTTTTTGTAAACATTTAACTGAGAAATCTGTAAGGGGTATTGCAACCGTCGTACCCAGGTGGTAGACTCGTCATGGTTGGCATAGTACGGTTCATCACGTGAAATGAAATGATTGCAAGCGTACTGATTGCTGTAGTTTCCGTGGTTTTGCTGGGCTACTGGTTCCGCTATACCTGCATTCTCCTCCTGCGGACTCACGGCGAGCGGCCCTCGGTTATCGAGGAGGGTAAGACCGATGTGCTGCGGCAGGTGCTTGAACGCGACTACAGGATGTTGACATACCTCTCCCGGCACGGCGCCGGACTAGGTGATTCATCCGTCGAGGAGCGAATTCTTATTTTCGATTTCAAAGTGATGCGGCTTTGGTATCGGTTTACCCGTTCCGCCGCTCCGAATCAGGCCCGCAACGCCCTGGCGGAAATGGCCGCCGTCGTAGCTTTCCTGGGACAAAGACTGGGCGAGCAGGCCGGCCTCAACCCACAATAGCTTTCCCCACCCTAATATCCTTTTCAGCCGGATGCGCAGTCGCCACCTGTCTAGACAAGTCGCTTTCGGACAAACTTGAAATAAGCCGCGTAGACCCGATATCATTGGTTTCCGGCAAAAAAAACCGGCTGTTCACGGGGAGGAAATCCGTTATGGCTGTTGCCCAGGTGTCCTGGGACAAGCGTAGAGGTTTCGGCCAGACGATGCGCCGCGACCGTTGGTGGCAAACGCCGCTGCTGGTCTTTCTCGGTTACGGCGCATTCGTGGTCTATACCACTTGGGCCGCTTTTCAAGGCAAGAACTATTATTGGGGGCCGTACCTTTCGCCGTTTTATTCGCCGGAAATCTTCGGTAGTTCACCGTTCGCCTGGTTCGGGCCGCAACCGGCGTGGTGGCCCGGCTGGCTGAAGTTCTCTCCGGCCCTGATCATCCTTCCGTTTCCAGGACTTTTCCGCCTCACCTGCTATTACTATCGCGGCGCGTACTATAAGGCATTCTGGGCCGATCCTCCTTCCTGCGCGGTCGGCGAGCCGAGAAAAAGCTATTTGGGAGAGCGCCACTTCCCGTTAATCCTGTTCAACGTCCATCGCTATTTTCTGTACATCGCATTTTTCTTTATCGCAGTTCTGGGACACGACGCTTGGGTCGCCATGTGGTTTCCGAACGCGTCCGGCGGCACTTCGTTTGGCATCGGATTGGGCACTCTGCTTCTTACGGTGAACGTGATCCTTTTGATCTGCTACACGTTCGGCTGCCACTCACTTCGCCATCTGGTGGGCGGGCGCTTCGATAGGATTTCGCCATTTCGCAGGAAATCGTACGACTGTGTCACCTGCCTGAACGGGCGGCATCCCCTCTGGGCATGGGTGAGCATGTTCATGGTGGCAATTTGCGACATCTACATCCGCCTCGGCGCGAGCGGCGCGATTACGGACTGGAGACTCTTCTGATGGCCGAATATCAGACGCATGCTTATGACGTGCTGGTGATCGGCGCCGGCGGTTCCGGATTGAGCGCGGCCATCAAGGCTTCGATGGACGGCGCGCGCGTGGGCGTCATCACCAAGTCGCTGCTCGGCAAAGCGCACACCGTAATGGCGGAAGGCGGCGTTGCCGCCGCGCTTGGGAACGTCGACGACCGCGACAATTGGAAGGTCCATTTCTCAGACACAATGCGCGGCGGCCAGTACATCAACAACTGGCGCATGGCCGAGCTCCACGCCAAAGAAGCACCCGATCGCGTGCGCGAGCTCGAAGCCTGGGGCGCTGTCTTCGACCGCACGCCCGAAGGCCGAATCCTGCAGCGCAATTTTGGCGGCCATCGCTATCCCCGCCTTGCGCACGTGGGCGATCGGACGGGCCTCGAAATGATCCGCACCTTGCAGGATCACGGCATCCATCAAGGCATGGAAGTCCACATGGAGACCACCGTGCTCACGCTGCTGCTCGATGATGGCCGCGTGGCGGGCGCATTCGGCTATGATCGCGAGCGCGGCCGGTTTCTCCTGTTTCCCGCTAAGGCCGTGGTGCTCGCCACCGGCGGCATCGGCCGCGCCTACCGCATCACTAGCAACAGTTGGGAATACACCGGCGATGGCCACTCGCTCGCCTATCATGCCGGCGCGGCGCTCCAGGACATGGAATTCGTCCAGTTCCACCCCACGGGTATGGTTTGGCCGTCCAGCGTGCAAGGAATCCTTGTAACGGAAGGCGTGCGCGGCGAAGGCGGCGTGCTGCGCAATAAAGAAGGCCGCCGCTTCATGTTTGACGATATCCCGGAGCTCTACCGCAATCAGACCGCGGATAATCCCGAGGAAGGCTGGCGATACACACAAGGCGATAAGAATTCCCGCCGCCCGCCGGAGCTGCTCACGCGCGACCATGTCGCCCGCTGCATCGTGCGAGAAATCAAGGCCGGCCGCGGCAGCCCCCACGGCGGCATTTATCTCGATATCTCCTGGATCAAGGAAAAACTCCCGAATTCCGAAGAGCACATCAAGCGCAAACTGCCCAGCATGTATCACCAGTTCAAGCAGCTTGCAGATATCGATATCACTAAAGAAGCGATGGAAATCGGCCCCACCACGCACTACGTGATGGGCGGCGTTCGGGTGGATGCCGAAACTCAAATGTCTACGGTTCCGGGCTTATTCGCAGCCGGAGAATGCGCGGCCGGACTTCATGGCGCAAACCGCCTCGGCGGCAATTCGCTCTCCGATCTGTTGGTCTTTGGACGGCGCGCCGGCATGTACGCCGCCTGCTTTGCGAAGGAGCACGGCAGCGTGCGCACTGACGACGCGCAAATCGATCGCGCCGGCAAGGCCGCCCTGCTCCCCTTCGAGCGGCAGCGCGCGGGCGCCGAAGGTCCCTACCAGATCCAGCACGATCTGCAGAGCATGATGCAGGATGAAGTCGGCATTGTGCGCAATGAACACGAAATGCTGCGCGCTCTCGAAGGCATCGCCAAGCTCAAACAGCGCGCCGATCGCGTGGGCGTTTACGGCAACCGCGAGTTCAACAACGGCTGGCACACTGCCCTCGATTTAACCAACCTGCTGACTGTCTCGGAAGCCGTCGCGCGCGCGGCTCTCGACCGCAAAGAGAGCCGTGGCGCGCATTTTCGCGAAGACTTTCCCAACAAGGACCCCGAGGGCGCCAAATTCAACCTCGTGATCCACAAAGGCGCGGATGGCGAAATGCAGCTCGAACGCGTGCCCATTCCCGAAATGCCCGCTGAATTGAAACAGGTAATTGAGGAGATGAAATAGTGGCCAGTGCGACCTTTCGAATCTGGCGGGGCGACCCAAAAGGAGGCAAGTTCCAGGACTATAGCACCGAGGTGGCCGAAGGCATGGTCGTGCTGGATGGCGTGCTCAAAGTGCAGGCGGAGCAGGCTAACGATCTGGCGGTGCGCTGGAACTGCAAGTGCGGCAAGTGCGGCTCCTGTTCCGCAGAAATCAATGGCCGGCCCAAGCTCATGTGCATGACCCGGCTGAATTCGCTGCCGCCCGGCGAAATCATAACCGTCGAACCCATGCGCACCTTCCCGCCCATCAAGGATCTGGTCACCGACGTCTCCTGGAACTACGGCGTGAAGAAGACGATCAAAAAATTCGCGCCGCGCAAGCCGGATTTCGCTGACGGAACCTGGAAAATGGGCCAGAAGGACGTCAACCGCATCCAGGAATTCCGCAAGTGCATCGAGTGCTATCTTTGCCAGGATGTCTGCCATGTGCTGCGCGAGCACAAGAAGTTCGATGAGTTCGCCGGGCCGCGATTTTTCGTCCATACCGCGGCGCTCGAGATGCATCCGCTCGATACCAAAACCCGCGGCGAAGACCTCAAAGACAAGCACAACGTAGGCTACTGCAACATCACCAAATGTTGCACCAACGTTTGCCCGGAAGAGATTCACATCACCGACAACGCCATTATTCCGCTCAAGGAACGCGTGGTGGATGAGTTTTACGATCCGCTGCGCATGCTGGTCACGAAAATCTTCGGGAGCAGTTCTGAGCCGCGACCATAGGGAGCGGTCTGCATCATGCAACTGAAATCCCTGCATAAGGACGCCATCCCGGCCGCGCTGGCTAAGGCGGAACGGTACCGGCTGCTCAACGAGCCGTGGCAGAGCGAGAGTATCTGCCAGGATGTCCTGCGCATCGACCAGAGCAACGAGCAGGCTCTGATCACGCTGATCCTGGCCCTCACCGATCAATTCGACAAAGGAAACCGAGTGGAAGAGGCCAAGGAGCTGCTTCCGCGCCTCCACGGCGAATACGATCGCGCCTATTACTCAGGTTTGATTTCCGAGCGCCGCGCCTACTGTCTTCTCCACCAGGCCCGCCATGGCAGCGGCCCCGTCATCCATGAGTGGCTTACCGAGGCCATGAACTGGTACGAAAAAGCGGAGGCCATCCGGCCTCCGCAAAACGATGACGCTGTATTGCGCTGGAACACCTGCGCACGGGTGCTCATGCGCAACCCGCAGCTCAAACCCGCTCAGGAAGAGCGCCGCGAACCGATCCTTTCGGAGTAATCAGAGCCGCGACCGTTAGGGAGCGGTCGCGGTCCGCTCAACCTCACTCCCCGTTCCCCGATGTCCCCCAGGCCGTATTCGTCCCCCACGCGGTATTGCTGCCCCACGCAGTGTTGGAACCCCAAGCCGTATTGGTTCCCCAAGCGGTGTTCGTTCCCCACGCAGTATTGGAATTCCAAATTCCAGTCCCGCCATTCGTAAGCACCGTACTGCCCCAAATCAACGTGGAGACCCAGTTGGAACCCGAATTCCAAGTGCTCGAGGGGC
>DATBID010000397.1:0-6833 GCA_036557125.1 Bryobacteraceae bacterium
CTGTCCACCATGCCTGAGAAAATCTCGCGGAAGGCTCTGGTTAAAATGGCGAAGCACCGCTGGATCATAGAACCAGTCACAGAAACCGGCGAAAATATTCGCGCCGATTCTGCGGGGTCGTATCAGATCCCCTTGGGGTTATCGTCTGTTTCGCATCACTTCGTAGGCCGAATTTCCAGGTTGGCTAAGAGTCAAATGCAAGCTCAATGGGCTGCTGCCCGGTGGGATGTCGACGGGCGGTGCGGAGACGGCTTCGGGCCCCGGAAGCACGGCATGTAGTTGATAGGAGGTTCCGGCAAACAGATGCATGGTGAAGCGGCCGCTGGGGTCGGGAAACGCCTGTGCCGAGATATTCCGAAATGCGTCGAAGGCAAACACTAGGCAGCGCACGGGGGGTTGTCCGTCCGCTCTCACCACGACACCGTCAACGGTGCGTTCCGGGAGAGGGTCCGGTAAGGTGAGGTCGTAAACGCGGGTTTCCGGCCTCCCGGAAAATTCGATTTTGGTTGCCGCCGCTGGGTCTTCCGTCCCGGGATGAAACCACCGAGGGTATGGCTCCTCCCGCGTTGCTCCGTGGTTCAGGTTGATACCGAGATAGTATTCGCCCGGCCGCAGGATTCGGAGTTCGTAGTGACCATCCGCATCGGTCACTAAGCCATCACCGAACTGATTGGCGGTAGACCGAAACTGCACTTGAATCCGTGACGCAGGCAATCCGCTTCGGGTGATCACGCGTCCGGTGATCTTAAGGGCCCGGAACAGGTTCACCTCGACGCACGCCTTCGGGTTTAGGTGCACCGTGGGATCATCCGGAAGATCGCCGTCTGATGCTGCGTGAACGGCGTATTCGCCCGGGCTCAAGTCCGGGAATACGGCTTCCCCGGCGCTATTAGTCGCTATTGCGTAGCGTTCTGCCTGTTTCTCGGCAATGATGGTGGCTCCGCTCAGGGGCGGAATCCCCGGAAACGCCGTGCGGACCCAGAGTTGGCCCGTTTCCGGAGCCGCTGCCATCTCGCGGATGTATTTCACATCCTCGGCTGCTTGGTCTAGTGGACGCGTCCGCATACAAATGCCGGTTTCTAGCCGCCCCGCGGAGTTCTGATACGCGTAGACCACGTACTCCCCCCCGAGTTGAAACGGGTAGCCGCAATCGCCACCGCCATAGCCGGTGAGAATCTCGATCTCTTTTTGAGAGGCATCCGCTCCGATAAGGATGGCGCCGACGGAGAGCCGAACTACTCGCAAGCGCGCGTGGGGATTTATAGGCTTAGGATTACCGGTTTGCCGATGGGCGAGTGCCCGGCCCGTGCTGCCGCTGCTGGGAAGGGGAGCCGGCGGGGGCGGGTCGGCGATATCGAGCACTTTGCCGGTGAATACTGCCGTGGAACTTCCCGCCGCGAAGCAGGGGGTCCTTGCCGGCCCGGCACAAGAGCAAGCCGGTAGGCGAACCGAAAATAACAGGACTACCAGCACAAGCCTCACGAGCACAATTTTCGCAGATTCGTCCTCGCCGGGATGATGCCGTCGTTCGCCATGGCACGTAGTACAACAGCTACATTCCCTCACTCCCGGTAACTGATTCCGCCGAACCATCATCAGTGCACGCTAAAATCGGCGCGGCGAGGAACGCCGCACCTCGAGCCATAGAGCGTCGATACGGCAAGTTGCTGGCTCGGGAAGCACTTATGGGGGCGTGCCGACACTGTTGCCGATGAAGTAAATCTCACTATCCCGGGCACTATGGTTTCAATTTCGCAACGAAATTCCGCAAGTGAATACGGAGGCATACATGCAGAATTTCTTTTGGCGACGCATCCTGTGGTCGTGCGTTCTCCTCGGCGCTTCATCGACGATCCATGCGGCGGACGATGTCGTCCTGATCGACCAGAACCGAGCCATAGCCGGCAACGTTACCCCGGGTGATGATCCCGGATTTCCGGTGACGATTTCAAAATCCGGGAGCTATCGACTTGCGGGTAACCTCACTGTTCCGGACGCCGATACCTCCGCTATCGTGATCACCGCTGACGCGGTCACACTCGACCTGAGCGGATTTAACATTGCAGGGCCGTTGCTTTGTCCTGCGGGACCGGCCGTGACCTGCCTGACTGCCGGGAAAGGAATCGGCATTGAGGCTGCCCACATTCTTGATGCTACCCGTGGTGTCCGAGTCTTTCGCGGTTCCGTCCGGGGAATGGGATCGATGGGTATTCTCCTGGGCGGCCTTGGCAGTTCAGTCTCGCAGATCACGGTGGACCACAATGCAGGCGGCGGAATGAGCGTTTACGGGAATGTCAGCGAAAGCGCCGCCACTATGAACGGTTCCTTTGGAATCATCGGCCTCAACGTGCGGGATTCCAGCGCTGTGGAGAACGCGGGCGACGGCATCATCGTGGATGGGGGCGGGGTGGCGACCGGCAACGTCTCGTCCTCGAACGGCGGCCTCGGAATGGCCGTGATGAACGGGACTGCAACCGGAAATACTATATTTGTTAACAAGCTGTTCGGAATTCAGGCCAACTGCCCGAGCGCCCTCATCGGCAATACCGTCGTGGGCAATAACGAGGGGAGCATCGACGCGCAGGGCACCGGTTGCGTGCAAGCCAATAACGCAACCCAGCCGTAACATCCGGCGACCAGGGACCTCCTTCAGGCTGGAGCTTCGTGTGTCTTCCATCTGGCCGAAAACGCGCTTCGCTAGTCTGTGCGGCGCGAAATCGTGTTTGCGACGTAACAGCCACGATTGTTCCGAAGTCCTCAATTGCAGGTGATCCTGATTGTTCCCGCGTCTCCCAGGAAAATTTCCCGAGTCCTCAGCCCCGGACTCCGAGCTGAATCAAACTGCCAAACACCATAAGGCCGTCCGGACGCAGACAATTCGCATGGCCAGCCTTGCCCCGACCTCCCTGTCACCTGCCGGTGCCACGCCGCCACTCGCCGAAAATCCGCTGATCCGCTTCCACTCCGGTGCTACTTTCGCAATTGGAGAGTGCGATGCAAGAACGGACCAACCCCTTCCGGAAGCAGGCCTCGGTGATCGGCGCTGCGATGCTTCTTACCGGCATCGTGGCCCTGTTGGTAGAATTCAACCCCGGCGCGGCCGATGCCCTTATGAAGTTCTGGCCTACAGGCATTATCGGACTCGGCGTCGCTCTGCTGTTTGGCAATCCGGAAACAGAATGAAACGAAGCTGCTACAACTCGGAACGATACTTCGCCTGGAACGGCGCGGTGCTGCTGCTCGTTGGCATCATCCTGCTGTTGGACAGGCTGGGCATCGTCCCCCTGTCCGAAATCGTGCGCTTTTGGCCGGTTTTGCTGGTGGCCGGAGGGACAGTGCTGCTGGTCCAAGTGGCCTCGCTCGTGGGCCGCACGATTGGCGGCGTGCTGTTGGCTGCCGGTTTGCTTCTTCAAGCCTCCAACCTCGGCTTTCTCCGAATTCGTGGCGAGGTCTTCTGGCCGCTGGTGCTGATCGGCGCTGGCGTGATTCTGCTGGGCCGGGCAATCGAAGAGCGCAACCGGCCGCCTGCGCCGCCAAAGCTCGAACCTCCTCCGGGCCGCCCCGATTTTTCGGACCGATTCTGGTCGGGCGCCGAAAAATTCCGGGCTGGCGCTGAGCGATTTGCTCACAACCTGCAACCTACCAACGGCGAGCATGCCGCCGTCTTCAGCCACGTGGAGCGCCGTGTTACCGATCAGAACCTGGAGAGCCTGAAAATCGTCGCTGTGTTTGGCGGCTGCGAGATCGATCTGCGGGACGCGGGGATCCGCGGCGACCAGGCATTTATACAAGCCGATGCCGTGTTTGGCGGCGTCGAAATCGTCGTCCCGGAAGATTGGCAGGTAATTCCGCGCGGCGCCGGGGTCTTCGGCGGCTTCACCGATGAAACCCAGCCCCCGGCAAATCCCGCCAAGAAATTGGTCGTGTCCGGCGCCGGAGTCTTCGGCGGTGTGGTCATCACCAATGCCCCGGGTTTTTGGAACCGCCGCCACATGCGGATGCGCGAGCGCCGCTGGCAAAAAAAGGGCTGGCATTATAAGGATTGAGTGCATCCGATAATCCGCGGCCGAAGACTCGGCCTTTATCTTCTGGCGTGGCTGCCGGTCGCATACGCATTAAGCTGGGTTCTGGCGGGGCCGGGAAAACTGCCATGGCGCACTAGCGTCGCCGTGGCTGCGCCTGCTTCCCTGGTCTACGCTCTGTTTTGCCTTTCTGCCTGGTATCCCTGCCGCGCCCTGCGCCCCCAAAGCGAGACTTTGCCCCGCATCGTGATTACGCATCTGGCTTCCGCCGTAGTGGCGGCGACGCTGTGGTCGGGAGCTGTCGCCGCCATCTTCGCCGCTCTTCCGGTCACCGGCTCGATCCATCCCGCGCTGCCCGCGGTGTTCGCCCTGGGAACTGTGCTGTATCTGCTGGCCGTGGCGCTTTACTATGTCGTGTTGGCGGTAGAAGCCGCGAGTGAGGCCGAAGCGCGCGAAGCGGAAGCGTACGTCCTCGCCGGAAAGGCCGAACTCCGTGCCCTCAAGGCGCAGATCAACCCGCACTTCCTCTACAACAGCCTTAATTCCATCAGCGCTCTTACCTCCGTAGACCCGGCCAAAGCGCGGGAGATGTGTGTGCAACTGGCGGGCTTTCTCCGCAGCACGCTTGGCATGGGGGAGAAGGCCGCTATTCCCTTTTCCGAAGAACTCGCGCTCACCCGCGGCTATCTGAGTATCGAGCGGGTGCGGTTCGGCGCGCGCCTGGAAGTGGAAGAAGATATCGGCCCCGAATGCGGGGCCTTCGCCGTGCCGCCATTGCTCTTGCAGCCGCTGGTGGAAAACGCTATCGTGCACGGGATCGCGAACCTGGTCGACCCCGGTTTTGTCCGCATCAGCGCGCACCGCATGCCCACAGACGATGGCCGGCAAGAGATGCGGATTGTCGTGGAGAACGCGTTCGATCCGGATGGCCAGAGTTCCCGCCAGCGCGGCGGCTTCGGGCTGGCGAGCGTACAAAAACGCATCCAGGCCCACTATGGCGCTGCGGCGGCGATTCACGCGGCCGCGGCCGATTCCGTTTACCGCGTAGAAATGCGCCTGCCCGCCGAGGCGGAAGCGGACGTCGCTGCCGGGGAAAAGGACAGATGATGATGACCGCGATGATCGTGGACGATGAAGAACTGGCGCGCCGGCTGGTTCGCGAAATGCTGGCTGCGCATCCGGATATCGAAGTAATCGCCGAGTGCGCCAACGGTTTCGAAGCCGTCAAAGCCGCTGCCCGCCAGAAGCCGGACCTCCTTTTTCTCGATGTGCAGATGCCGAAACTGGATGGTTTCGAGGTGCTCGAACTCATCGGCCCGGATGTGAGGACCATCTTCACCACTGCCTATGACCAGTACGCCCTGCGCGCTTTCGAAATCCACGCGGTGGACTACCTGCTGAAGCCCTTCAACAAGGACCGTTTCGATGCGGCGCTCGAACGGGTTCGCAGCCGTGCGAGCCAGCCTGCACCCGCTCCGGTCGAACTGGCCGCCGCCGCGCGCCCCCAAAAGTACCTGGAGCGCGTAGTAATAAAAGATGGCGCGCGCGTCCACATCATTCCCACCGCCAAACTCGACTACGCCGAAGCGCAGGACGATTATGTCTCGCTGGTCTCACAGGGCAAAGCCTATTTGAAGCAGCAGACGATTGCCAGTCTTGAAGAATCGCTCGACCCGCGCCAGTTCGTTCGCATCCACCGCTCCTACCTCGTCAACCTCGAGCGCGTGGTGAAAATGGAGCCTTACACGAAGGACAGCCGCGTGGCCGTATTGAGCGATGGGAAGCAATTGCCCGTAAGCCGCTCCGGCTACCAGAGGCTGGCTGCTTTGTTGGGGGAAACATTGTAGGTTCGACGGAGCTAGTTCCTTTGAAGACCTCGCAATTATCTCGTTGATCGGCTGGCAGCCGGCATGCTTGCCACTACGTTAGCCCAGACAGTGTTCCGGGACTGGTCCCCGCTGAAAAATCTTCTGAAGAATAAGCTCAATCGAGATTGCGCCGCCACTTCCCTTTCTCCTTCCCAATGGTCTGCATTCGGTGACGAACAGTTACAATTGGAACTGGGTCATGTCTCCCGAAGAACGATTCCAGCGGATCGAAACGGATTTGCAGACCGTGGTGGAGACGCTGAAAGTCTCCGCAGCCTCCGGCGCGCAAATGCGCACCGATTTAGCTTCGGTAACAGACACGCTCAAGGTATTTGCAGATTCCATGTTGCAAACCCGCACCGCATTGGCAAGACTAATCGAGCGGATGAGTTGCAGCAGCGAAACCTCCCCACCCTAGCCGAAACCACCGCCCACATTGGCGAAAGAGTCAGCGCTTTAACCGAAGAGGTTACGGCATACGTAACCGATTCGCGAGAGCGCATGAAGCAAATGGAAGCGAATCTGGACGCCCTCATCCGCATCATTACGGCTGAACATTCCAACGGTAAGGGAAAGATTTAGGCGTCCGGCCCACATTTCTTATCCTCCTTATATGCCGATTCGTTTGCGTTTAGCTCGATTGTTTCGCCTAATGGCGCGACCCGGCTACCAATCGCGTCGTCAGCACGCCGGCCACTGTGTATGACGCCAACGGGAATCCGATCGGATATCAGCCCACCGGCTCGAATCCGGTCATCAATGAGACCTATGATGTGGAAAACCGGATGACCTGGGCACCCGGAAATAGCGTATCCACCTATATCGGTTATGACCCCTCCGGCAAACGGGTGACGCAGATCGATATGACAACCGGCAACCAGTTGCAAAACGAGCGCATCCATTTCTATTCGATTACCGGCCAACGCCTGGGGACGTACACGTT
>DATBID010000398.1:0-28365 GCA_036557125.1 Bryobacteraceae bacterium
TCCCCTCCATCGAACTATGCTTCTCTTCGCAAATCCTACCCGGGGTTCAAATGGAGTTTTTACTCGAATCCCTTGGGGTTTTCCGGCGCAATCAGGGCCGGGTTACACAAGGTGCGGTTCCCGTGGGTCTATCTACTCAACAGCGACATCGCACTCGCGCGGGATGCGCTGGAATCGCTTGCGCCATACCGCAGCGTCACTTTCTTCTCTATTGCTTCTCAGATTGCGCTCAAAGACGTAACCCGTTTTCGAGACGAAACGAATTTAACAATTCTCTTTCTGGAAAACGATCTCGCTACGATTCACGATCGAATTCCAGAATTTCCTGGGACCGCCGAGAACTTTTATGCCGGTGGCGGAGCCTCCCTGTTCCAAACCGATTTGCTCCGGTCATTTGTTAACGATAGCCTGGTCTATGACCCGTTTTACTGGGAAGATGTCGAATGGGGCTGGCGTGCTCGAAAACTCGGATATCGGTCGCTTTTTTGTCCAGAATCGATGGCACACCACCGTCAACATTCAACAATAAGCCGGCATTTTTCTGCCGACGAGGTGGACGCTGTGTTTCAGCGAAACCGCTTCCTCTTTCAGCTTCGAAATTTTACAACGGTTGGCTCCACAGAACGCGTTCTCAAAGCAATTGCCCAAGCGCCGTCCAATTTGTCCGACTACTTTTTGAAGCCTCGGAGTCTGTACCACATCGCTCGAGGCCGATTCTGGAATCACCTAGTCCCAGTCGACGATGCGGCGGTTCTCGAAACAGGACCTCATGAGGAGCATGAGGCCAGTGTATAAATTTTGATTCGTCCCAATCGGACCTCTCAAGATTCCTGGCGATTCCGCCGATAGAAGCGACATGGGTTTAGCTGCGGACGCCCGTCCGGAACTGCGGCGGCGTCTTGGCCGGGAATTGGCTACACGCGCTCGCTTCGGTTGGCCAACACACCTGCTCTTCTTTGTTCTGTTTGCCGGCCAGTCCCACTTCTTCACGTCCTACCCGGAGGCGATCTCGATTTATTGCGGTGTGGTCGTGGCGGTGGGGCTATTCCGGACCTGGTCCGCCGCTCACGTTCTGAAACTGAAAAATGCCCGCGGGGAGCGGTGGCTGGCTGCCTTGCAGTATTCGGTTCACTTCCATTCGTGTTGTTGGGGAGCGTTTCTCGGCTTCGCCTTTTACAAGGTCTCCGGCAACCACACTTTGGAGACAGCGCTGCTCATCTCGGTCGGCGGCTTTGCAGCAATGGGCGCCAGTATGTTTGCAGCCCGTCCGGCGGTAGCGGCGGTCTATGTCGCTGGTCAGATGATCCCCGATCTCATCTGGGCGGTGTTTGCGCGCGGCCAGTTGGGAATACTGCTCCTCTTGATTGGGGTGATCTTCGCGGCATTTCTGGTGGGTATTGTGGTGATTCAGCACCGCCATAGCGTCACCACGATCGAAGCCCAGATGCTCCTCGAAAAGCAAAGCGAGGAATTGCGCGCCGCCAAGGAAGCTGCCGAACAGGCTTCCACCGCACGCGCCAGATTCCTGGCCAATATGAGTCACGAGATTCGCACGCCCATCAACGGCATTCTCGGCTCGGCGCAATTGTTGGCGGAAGGTCCATTAGACGCGAAACAGCAGCCAGTGATGCACGCGCTGCTCCGCTCCGCAGAGGACCTCCTCGCCCTGGTTGACGATATTCTCGATTTTTCCAAGATGCGCGCCGGCAAAATGCAGCTTGAGTGCGTTCCTTTCGAACTGCGCAGCCTTGTCCGTGATGTGGTGACACCTATGGTCCCGGTCGCAACGGCTAAGGGCGTGGACTGCCGCGTCGAAGTTGCTCCTGATCTCGCGGAAAGCTTTCGCGGGGATCCCCTGCGGATACGCCAGGTGCTACGCAATCTTTTGAGCAACGCGGTCAAGTTCACTCCTTGCGGAGAGACCCGCCTGACGGTGCAGTCCCGCCGGCAGGGATGGGTCTTGTTTACCGTTGCCGATACGGGGATCGGCATTGGAGCGGACAAACTGCCTGAACTTTTCCAGGATTTCGCCCAAGGCGACAGTTCCACCACCCGGCGGTTTGGCGGCAGCGGCCTGGGACTGGCGATTTCCAAGAATCTGGCGGATTTGATGCAGGGCACTCTGACAGCAGAGAGCGAGTTGGGAAAGGGATCCGTCTTTTATTTTGAAATTCCGCTGCCGGTCTGCGAACCTGCATCCGCTACGATCCATGCGCTGGGCGCTCGGTTGCTTTCCGCAGGCACTCAGTTGCCTTACGGCCTCCGTGTGCTGCTGGCCGAGGACAATGCCATCAACCGCATGATCGCCGAAAAATTCCTTACAGGGGCGGGAGCGCTGGTGGATCAGGCGGAAACCGGCAAAGAAGCGGTGGCGCTATTCACCGAGCGCGAATACGATGTCATCCTGATGGACTGCCACATGCCGGACATGGATGGTTTCGAAGCGGCGGCCGCCATTCGGTCGCAGGGATGGAGAGGATCGCACGTGCCGATTATCGCCGCCACCGCCGGCGTTTTGGACGAAGACCGCGAACGCTGCCTGCGTTCCGGAATGGGAATCCACCTGGCCAAACCTCTCCGTAAGGAGGCGCTCTTTCGGGCCATTCTGGAGGCCGTAGGCACGCCGCCGGAAGCGCCGCCCGAATTGAGCACTGGCCCGATTGAGTCAGGGCCGCCCAGTGTTTGGCCCTCAGTAGCTATAGCCTCGCCTCAGGACTCGTGCTAAAAAGAGACAGACGTCTTTTGGAGGGCCAAACAGGAGGACAAGATGCAACGCGGAACCCTGTTAGTTCTGGCGGCCGGCTTGAGTTTGGGTGTATACGGTTTCTGCGCGGCCTCAGGGCGCATCGAAGAGGTCACCTACCTGCCGAACGATAATCCGGCGATTCATTACGCAGCCAAACCGGAGAACGATCCCCTTGCGAAGCTGCAGAAGAAGCTCGATAGCGGCGAGGTGAAGCTCGATTACTCGGACCGCTTCGGATGGTATCCGGCGCTGCTCAAATACTTCGGCGTCAATACGGATTCCCAAGTGATGGTGTTTTCGAAGACGAGCTTTCAGTCCGCCAAGATCTCCCCGCGCGCGCCGCGCGCCATCTACTTCAACGACGAAATCGCTTTCGGATATGTCCAGAACGGCGATGTGGTCGAGGTCGCGGCATTCGATCCCAAGCAGGGCTACAACTTCTATACGATGGATGTCGAAAAGGACGATAAGCCCGAGTTTGTGCGGCGGGATACTTGCCTGCAATGCCATCAAGGCTTGGGAACGCTGGGTGTGCCGGGCATCCTGGTGACTTCAGTCTATCCGGGGCCGGATGGCATGCCCGCCTTCCGCGGCTCCAATATGATTACAGACCATCGCACCCCCATCGACCAGCGTTGGGGCGGCTGGTATGTGACCGGCTTGAGCGGTTCGCAAAATCACATGGGAAATGCCATCGCGCACAATCCCGCCCAGCCGCAGCTTCTGGATATGCAGGGCACACAGAACCTCACTAGCCTGGAACGTAAGTTCGATACTTCGCGCTACATGGCCGCCACCAGCGATATTGTGGCGCTGATGACCCTCGAACACCAGACGCGCATGAGCAATCTGATGACGCGCATCGGCTGGGACACGCGCATTGCTGAGGCTAATGGGCAGTTGGACGATGCTGCGCGCGCGAAGCTGGATGGGGAAATCGAGGAGATGCTGGGGTACATGCTATTTACCGATGAGCGCCGGCTCGAAGATCCCATTCAGGGCGTTTCCACTTTCACCAAAACCTTTCCGGAACGCGGGCCTAAAGACCATTTGGGCCGCTCGCTACGCGATTTCGATCTCCAAAAGCGGATGTTCAAATATCCGCTTTCGTACATGATCTACAGCTCGGCGTTCGACGCGATGCCGGATTACGTTCGCGAGCGCGTCTACAAGCGGTTGTACGAAGTGCTCACCGGTAAAGATCAGAGTCCGCCATATGCCCGGCTGACGGCGCAGGACCGGGGCAACATTCTGGCGATTGTCCGCGAAACAAAGAAGGGTCTGCCGGCCTACTGGACGGCCCAGTAAAAGGCACAATTTCTCCGAAGGTCGGGAGCAAACAGCCACCCTGAAACCTGGCGTCCGCTACCGATTCGATGGTTCTAAATCCGGGCGCCATCCGTGAGGGGCACGTTTCCGCCGGCGCTGGTCAGGGCTTGCATCAGGGCGCGGACTAGCGCGGCTTCGTCTTCAAAATGGGTGCGGTCTAGAGTGACGATTTGGTCCGCGGGAAATGCCGGCGGCGAGCGTCGCGGCGTCCTGGGCGGCGGCGCCGTAGACGACGGAAACCAAGCCCCCGGTGAACGCTGTCCGAACCGCCTGCGCCAAGTCCTGCGGCGCTTCCACGACATGCACCAAGTAGCCCTGATCGAATAAATGGCGCTCGATTCCGCGGGCGGTTTCGCCATCGCATTCACCAGCCGCACAAGATACGGCCGGTGGCCGATGCGCGCGAGATGTTCGGCGGGAGTGACGGGTCCGGAGGGACGCCAGTGTCCGGCCCTGCGATTTCTGGGAGAAGTTAGAGGAGTTACGGCAGGCGGAGGCTCGTGGCGAGGTGTACACTCGGAAGTGAAGGGGCGGAAAAATGGACCGGATTATCGAGAACAATGCCGAGTTGTTCGACGGGCTGATCCGGGCGCTCAATAGGCACCGGGATGAGCCAGGGGTTGCGGAGGCCATCGCGTATTTGAAGGCTGCCAAGACCAACTATATTCAGCGGAGTATCGACCACCTGGTTAACTGTCTGACCTTGGTTCTATATGAACTGGTCCGGCAGCCGCCTCGCGAAGGTCTCAGATGTGATCTCAGCTCCGTGATTCAAGAATACGTGAAAGGCATCTTTGAGGCGGGCGCCAGGATGAGTCAATTGGCGCACCAGTATGAAGCCGGGGGCGGCACGCTCTTGTCACGTGAGGAAATCCTCCGTGACGTTGACGAAAGGCGGGGAGCATCGCGGAGCTAGCCGGACGCCGTGTATTTCTTGACACTTGTGTCCTGATCGCCGCGTACCGTGCAGCAGGGAACGGCCGAGAACCAGCCTTGAGGATTTGAACGACCGTCGCTATTGTTTGTGGGTAGCCCGTTTCTTCGGCTTGAGGCGATGCCCAAACCTGTATTTAATCGAAATTTACCCGAAGTTGAGTTTCTCAGGTCCTACTTCGACCAGAAAGTGCTCATCTGGGTGCAGGACGTAGAATCCACAGTTAGAATTGCGCAGGAGCAGGCGGAGTTGTGCGATTTGCGAGTAATGGACGCGCTGCACGTTGCTGCCGCATATCTTGGTGAGGCAGACGTCTTGTATACGCTGGAGAAGAAGACGAAGCCCATGTACCGCACCGAACTGCTGCGCGTCGAATGTCTCTGATTTTCGAGCGCAAGAAGTTAGAGAGTTAGGGCCGGGGAACGTGTTGGTGTAATAACTTCGAAATTGCGTTAGAAAACCGCGTGAGCGAATACTACCGTAAGTGTGGAGGGAATCGAATCCAGCCCGCCGGGAGGCACACCCGCCGGCGCCAGCCAGGATGAGTTGTATCAGGAGGCCGCAACAGTCTTCGGTGCGGCTCTGGAACGGCTGGCACGCGCGTACGAATCGGACTCTGAGAAGCGCCGCGATCTGCTGCAGGAGATTCATTTCCAAGTCTGGCGGAGTTTCGGCTACTTTGCGCGGCAGTGTTCTCTCAGAACCTGGGTATACCGGGTGGCCCATCATACCGCGACTGCGCACGTGATTCGCGAGCGGCGCGTCTACGCCAGGCTCGTTCATATCGAGGACCTGGAGGCCGTGGCCGCTCCGGATCCGGAGCGTTACGGGGCCGGAGAACACACTGCGCTCGAACGGTTGTCCCGATTGATCCGTAAGCTGAAGCCTCTCGACCGGCAGATCATGGTCTCGTACCTCGAGGGGCTGGACGCTGCGTCCATCGGCGAGATCACAGGGCTATCCGCCGGGAACGTGGCCATGAAGATCCACCGCATTAAGAGCGTCCTGGCTCGACGCTTTCGACAAGGAGGAACCCATGGGAAATGAACCCCCGTCGGACGACCCTCTGAAAATCTGGCAAAACCAGCCAAGGGAGATCCCAAAAATGACTTTAGAAGAGATTCATCGGGAGAAAGCGAGGGCGCTTCACAAAAAAACCCGCTGGGAGGTGGTGGTACCGCCTGCCGTATTGATCGCGGCGTGTCTGGTGGCGTCCGCGATTTCGCGCGGGACGATTCCGCGGATTGCCTGCGGTGTGGCGATTCTGTGGATCTTGATCGTACATCTGCCTGCAATTCGGCGGACATGGGCACGGCCGCCGGCAGGCGACGCGGGTTTACTCAGCGGTGTCGATTTTTACCGGAGCGAACTGGAACACCGGCTTGCGTACTTTCGAAAGCCTTGGCGGACGTGGGGCAAGGTGGTGATCCCTGTTTTCATAGCGGCCGCGGCTTTGGTGTATCCAGCGATTGTAGGCGTGATTCACCGGCCTGCACTGGCAATCAATATGGTTCCTTTTTTCGCGCTGATGGCCCTTTGGTTTGTGCTGCTATTTCGGATCACGCGCCAGCAGATCCGGCAGATTCAGTTGGAATTGGAGGAGTTGGACGCGTTGGAACGTTGGCGGCAATCCTGAGGTTGGATGTTTGTGAAGGGTATGGGGAAGGTGTTTAAGAAGACTTGTGAGACTCTCATATTCCCGCGCCATCCGTGAGCGGCACGTTTCCGCCGGCAGCGCTGGTCAGGGCTTGCATCAGGGCGCGGACTAGCGCGGCTTCGTCTTCAAAATGGCTGCGGTCTAGAGTGATGATTTGGTCCGCGGGAATGCCGGCGGCGAGCGTCGCAGCGTCCTGGGCGGCGGCACCGTAGACGATGGCAACCAAGCCCGCGGTGAAGGCCGTCCGAACCGCCTGCGCTAAATACTGCGGCGCTTCCACGACATGCACCAGGTACCCCTGATCGAATAAGTGGCGCTCGATTCCGCGGGCGGTTTCGCTATCGCCATTCACCAGCCGCACAAGATACGGCCGGTGGCCGATGCGCGCGAGGCGTTCGGCCGGAGTGACGGGTCCGGAGGGACGCCATGTATCCGGCCCGATGATCATGCCTGCGCCGAGGGTTTCGTTGGTGATCGGGTCGATCAGGATGAAGCTGCCGGTGGCGCGGTTTGCGCGGTATGGGTCGAAGAAGACGGGGCGCTGCGCCTCCAGACTCACCACACCGATTTCATTCAATTGCAGATCGCTCGCGCGTTGATGGCCAAGCGTTTGAATATCGACGCGGTGGCGAATCTCGCGCACGCGCGCGTGCACCATTTGCGTGGTCTGCTTCAGAAGGTATGGACGATGCGGCTCAAGCGGCTTCTGGTTCATCCAGACCACTGTGGCCTCGAAGCGCCGGCCGGCGTGAGGCGGATTCGAGGTATGCACCAGCATATCGCCGCGGCTGATATCGATTTCGTCCTCCAGGCACACCGTGACTGACATGGGCGCGAAGGCTTCTTCCAGATCGCCATCGTAAGTGACAATCGACTTCACACGGCTCGTGCGGCCGGAAGGCAGCACAGTGATAGCATCACCGCGGCGAATCACTCCGCTAGCCACCTGGCCGGCGAATCCGCGGAAATCGAGGTTCGGGCGGATCACGTACTGCACGGGGAAGCGCATGTCGGTGAGGTTGTGGTCCTGCGCGATCGGCACGGTTTCCAGGTGCTCGAGCAGCGTGGGGCCGGTGTACCAGGACATGTTTGTGCTGCGTTCGACTACGTTATCGCCGAGGAGCGCGCTGATCGGGATGAATTGAACGTCACGGACTTTGAGCTGTTCGGCGAATTTGCGAAAGTCTTCACGGATGGAGATGAAAACATCTTCGCGGTAGTCCACCAGGTCCATCTTGTTCACCGTCACCATCAGGTGCGGGATGCCCAGTAGCGCGGCGATGTAGGCGTGACGGCGGGATTGCGGTAGTACGCCGTATCGGGCGTCGATCAGAATCACGGCCAGGTTTGCGGTGGAAGCGCCGGTCGCCATATTGCGGGTGTATTGCTCATGGCCAGGTGTATCGGCAATGATGAACTTGCGCTTGGGCGTGGCGAAATAGCGGTAAGCTACGTCAATGGTAATTCCCTGCTCGCGCTCGGCGCGCAGACCGTCGGTAAGCAGCGAGAGATCGAGGCCGTTGGTAGAAACGTTGCGCGTGGCTTTGCGGACGGAAGCGAGCTGATCTTCGTAGACTCCTTTGGAATCGTAGAGCAGGCGGCCGATCAGGGTGGATTTGCCATCGTCGACGCTGCCGGCGGTGGTGAGGCGGAGCAACTCGGTTTGCGATGTGGAGGCGAGCCAGTCAGCGGCGGGACTGCTCCCTAACGGCCGCGGCTCAGAAACGGCGGCCATCAGAAATATCCCTCCCGCTTTTTCAATTCCATGGAGCCTTCCTGATCGTGATCGATGACGCGATTTTCGCGCTCGGAGCGGCGGAACTGAATCATCTCTTCGATGATTTTGGGCAGAGTGTCGGCTTCCGATCGGATCGCTCCGGTGCAATAGGTGCAGCCAAGCGACCGCATGCGCGACATCACGGTCTCGGTTTCTTCGCCAGGACGCAGCGGCATGTTGTGCTCGAGCGTGATCAACTGGTCGCCGCGTACCACCATTTCCCGCGGCTTGGCAAAGTACATCGGAACGATGGGAATATCTTCCACGTAGATGTAGTGCCAGACGTCGAGCTCGGTCCAATTCGAAAGCGGAAAAACGCGGATGCTCTCGCCTTTATCGATGCGGCTATTGTAGAGATTCCATAACTCGGGGCGCTGGTTTTTCGGGTCCCACTGGCCGAACGAATCTCGGAAGGAGTAGACGCGCTCTTTGGCGCGCGATTTCTCTTCGTCGCGGCGGGCGCCGCCGAAGGCCGCATCAAAGCCGCCTTCCGCCAGTGCATCGAGCAGCGCCCGGGTTTTCAGCAGCGCGCAGCACTTCTGCGTTCCCAACCGGAACGGATTCGCGCCTTCTTCGATGGCCCTGGTATTGGTGTGGACGATCAGTTGCACCCCGATTTCGGCGCAAAAGCGATCGCGGAACTCGATCATTTCCTGGAATTTGTAAGTGGTGTCGATGTGCAGGAAGGGGAACGGAATCTTGCCCGGATAGAAAGCCTTCTGTGCCAGGCGCACCATTACGGAAGAATCCTTGCCGATCGAGTAGAGCATCACCGGCTTCTGGAATTCGGCCGCTACTTCCCGGATGATCTGGATGCTCTCGGCTTCGAGCGCCCGCAAATGGGTCAGGGTCCGCTGGGTGATCTGTGGTTCCACAACGTAAAAGGTGTGCTACGGTCAAGGGTGGCGGCTTTAGGTTATGACCGGGCCGCCTAGATTCAAGGTTACAATATCCATCACCATGAAGTCCATCGTAATTGGGGTGATTGCGGTTTGGCCGGTACTGGCCCAATCCGGCAACTCCCTTTCCGCCGAACGCATTCGGGAGCACGACCGGTTCCTTTCGAGCGACCTGCTCGAGGGCCGTGGCGTCGGCACGCGCGGAGGAGACCTGGCCACCGAATACATTGCGACACAATTTGCGCTGGCGGGGGCGAAGCCCGCCGGGGATAACGGCACTTACTTCCAGAAGGTGCCGCTGGTGGCGGTCGATCCGCGGCCGGAAACGCGGCTCACCGCGTCTGGCTCAGGCAAGACGGTCTCTTCTTTCGAATGGCTCAACGATTTCGTCGGATTGAACGAGTCACAGAAGCCGGAATCGCAGTTCGATGCCGAAGCCGTGTTCGTGGGTCATGGCATCGCCGCTCCTGAGTGGAACTGGGACGATTACAAGGGCGTCGACGTGCGCGGGAAGGTGGTGGTGCTGTTCACCAACGAACCCACTTCCAACGACCCGAAATTTTTCGATGGCCGCGCGCTCACTTACTACGGGCGATGGAGTTATAAGTACGAGGAAGCTATCCGGCGGGGCGCCGTAGCGGCGATCATCATTCATACGACTCCGACGGCAGGCTATGGCTGGGACGTAGTGCGCAGTTCGTGGGGACGCCAAAATACGTTTGTGGCGCTGCGGCCGGGAGAGCCGTCGCTCGCTCTGGCAGGCTGGATCACAAAAGAGGCGGGCGACAAGTTGCTGGCGACGGCCGGCAAATCGGTGGATCAGCTTCTGACTGCTTCCGAGTCGCGGGATTTCCGGCCGATTCCGCTGGGCATCCGGATTCGCGGCGACATTCGCTCCAAGATTCGGGCCATCAATTCGCGGAATGTCGCGGCGATCGTTCCCGGATCGGATCCGAAATTGAAAGACGAAGTCATTATTTACTCGGCTCACTGGGACCATTTGGGGATCGGCGAGCCGGTGAACGGTGATCCGATTTATAACGGAGCGATTGACAATGCCACCGGGTGCGCCATTTTGCTGGAACTGGCTCACACCTGGGCCGCCCTGCCCGAAAAGCCCCGCCGATCCGCTCTGTTTCTGGCAGTGACTGCCGAAGAGGATGGGCTCCGCGGGTCGCAATATTATGGCGCGCATCCCCTCTTTCCACCCGCAAAGACTGCGATTGCCCTGAATTATGACGCTATTTATCCGTGGGGCCGGGCTAAGGACGTAGTGATAGCCGGGGCTGAGCGCACTACTGTCTTGCCGCTCGCGGAATCGATTGCCCGTCGGCTGAATCTAACGATTTCCCCGGATAGCGAGCCGGAACAGGGAAATTACTTTCGCTCCGACCACTTCTCTTTTGCGCGGGCTGGAATACCTGCATTCTCGATTGACCATGCCACTCAGTTCGCCGGCAAACCGGCGGATTACTATCAGAAGTTATGGCAGGAGTTCAATGAGAAGCACTATCATCAGCCTTCGGACGAATTCCATGCCGATTGGGACTTTACCGCACTCAAGCAGGCTGCGGAATTCGGCATGCTGTTGGGGATAGATATCGCCAATCAGGACAAGCTTCCGGACTGGCGGCGCGGCGATCAGTTTCACCGCTAGTTAAGCGGTCTGATCGGAGCCGCGGCCGTCAAGGAGCGGTCTGCGCGCGAGTGACTCTCCATCGGCCACTTACACTCAGAACATTTCTCATGTAGAATGTAGATGCACCAAGGGAAGTGCGACAACTGACATGCCCAATAAGATAAACCCGGAAGTGATCACCGCCGCCATTGAGGGCTTCGAAGCTCAGAAGAGACGGATAGACGAGCAAATCGGAGAACTTCGCGCGGCGCTATCGGGCGGCGGCGCGAGCGCCGCGGCCCCGTCTCAGAGTGCCGGCCAGCCCGGGCGCCAACCCAGGAGGAAAATGAGCGCAAGCGCGCGCAGGCGGATTGCGGCGGCGCAACGCAAGCGCTGGGCCGAAGCGAAGAAGAAATCGGCCGGAGGGGCGGCAACCGCCAAACCCGCCGCTCGATCCGGAAGAGCCAAGCGCAGGCTGAGCGCCGCAGGCCGCAGGGCGATTATCGAAGCCAACCGCAAGCGCTGGGCGCAGCTCCGCCAGGCTGCGGCCAAAAAGCAAGCTGCGAGGAAAGGCGCAGCGAAGAAGGGTGCTGCCCGGAAAGCGGCGGCTGTCCGAAAAGCCGCGGCTGAGAAGGCCCCGGCAGCGGCAACGGAATAAACGGCGTTGCCCGAATGAACGCTCCCTCACGGTCGCGGCTCCGATCCGAGCCACGACTTAGCTGGGTTCCGCGTAGAGATGCTTCTGCTCCTCCACCACGACCGGCTTTCGGCGCGCGGCAACGAACGCCGCACCGGCGAGGCCGATGAAGGTCAGCAAGCCTCCAATGATCGCCGAGTTGGGTCGATAGTGGAAGGTCACGGTATGTGCGCCGCGCGGCACCACTACGCCGCGCATGGCCCCATTCACTTCGTAAATGCGAGCCGAGTGACCGTCGATATCCGCCCGCCAGCCGGGGTAGAAGGTGTCAGAGACAACCACCATGCCCTGGCAGGCCATATTAGCGCGGATGCGCACGAGGTCAGTGGAACGCGCGGTCATGGCTACATCGTCCGGCTTAGCGCACGATTCAAGCGGCGGTGGACGGTACAGCGTATACGCTAGCCGGCGGAAATCCGCGAGCTGGTCCTGAATCATCCGATTGCCCGCCTGGGATTGGGGCGCTTGCACCAACTCGTGCACTGCCCATGCCCGCGGGAAGACGCCTCTGTGCCGGTAGACCTTTAGGCCGCTCGCGCCGGTGAAGACGAGATCGCCTTCCTTGGAGGGCTTGGCGGAAAGGGTGTAGGCGGCGCCCCAAAGCAGTTGCGAGTTGAGCTTCCAGAAATCGAACCGCTGCCAGTTGGTGGTGAGGCCGGCCAGGCCGCCGGCCATCATTTCTACTCCGTGCATCGCGCCCCAGTTTTCGGCGAAAGCATCCTCAGCCACATCGGCTCGCGGGTAGGAGTCATCGCGCTTCAGGAAATCGGCGATATCCTGGTTGCCGCGCATGGCGGCAAGCCAGTGCATGGCGACGGCATCCGACTGCGAGGCAATCACAGAGCCGACATTGTTGTTCAGTTCGAGCAAGACTAACAGCAGAGCCAACACGGCGCACTGCTTGCGGGTCAGGGAGCCGCGGAGCGAGGCAATGATCAGAGCCGCGAAAGCGAATGCTACAAACGGCGTGAGCATGACGCTATCGTCGCCGGTGAAGCTGAACTTATTGGCGAAGTAAATGGCTTGGAAGACCGCTAGAGTGAAGAGGCCGAAGACAAGCACGCCCCACATGGTGCGGCGCGGCCAAGGTGAGCCGCTTGCCGAGGGATCTTCGGCGTTCTGCAGCAGATCGAGCCCGAAAGCCGCGAGCACCGCGACGCCGAATTGAAAAATTACGATCGCGGCCGAAACCACGCGCGCTTTATCCAACTCCGGAATAAGTCCATACAAAAATCCTTGAAAGACGCTGTGCTGACCGAGAGCATAGAGCAACCCGCCAAGCCCCACAACCGCGAGCAGGCGCACGCGTCCATCCCGCCATGCCGCGGCGATCCCCAGGACCGCCAGTGACAGGGCGGCCAGGCCGACGAACGGATCAGAATCAGTTTTCAGGTGCGGGAACACAATACCCAGGAGCATGAAGGGCTTCAAGTCATAGTTCTCGTGGACAGAGTAGGGAACGGGTTGATTCCAGCTAATGGCTTCGGGTGCGCCCACCCAGCGTTTGGCCTGATGGCCGTATTCATAGGCGGGAAGGATCTGCAGAGCACCGGTCATCAGAGTGAATACGAGCGCCAGCGCCGCGGCGCGGGCCATGAGCCAATCGGGACGGCGCGCGCGAAAAATGAAATAGATCCAGGTCCCCGCGGCCGCGAGCATCAGGAAAATAGGCGCTTGATGATGTCCACTCAGCCAGGCGATGCCGAGAAAGGTTCCGGAGAGCACGCCGTTGCGCAGTGGGCTTTCGCCCCGGCCCGCGCGCAACAGGAACAGGAACACCAGCGGCAGCCACAACGCGCCATTCACCATCTGCGGCCAGCTTGTGTTGCCGATGTATCCGCCTAAAGCGAACACTGCGCCGGCCACGAGCGAGGCGATTGGCGAACGGCCCAGATCGCGGCAAAGTAGATAGCAAAATGCCATCGCCATGAAGCGGATCGCGACGAAATACCAGGTGAGCGCCCAGGTACGGATGAAGCCATCGTGCCCTAGCGGCACAGCGAACAGCAGCCAGTTGAGCGGATATGCAGTGCCCGGCTGCGCCTGACCGAGGAGCGGCTGACCGCCCCAGGTATAGGGATCCCAGAGCGCGAAAGCGCCCTGGTGCAACGCCCGCGCCTGCACCAGGAACCACGGCAAAACCTGCTGCGCTAAGTCCGGCCCCCAGGTCCATTCGAACTGGCGGGTAAGCGTAAGCTTCCAGTAGAACCCCGCGACAATGGCCAGCATCAGCACAGCCATGCCGAGGCGCTGTTTGGCGGAACCCATGATTACTTGGCGGACTCCATAACCCGCGCCACCTCTTCCTTACGGTCACGGCTCCGAGCAGGCGCCAGGCAGAAGGCCAGCGCGCCTAAAATTCCCGCGAGCGTCAGGGTGCCGCCGGCGAGTGCCGAAGCCGGACGATAACGCATGGTGATCGTATGGTCGCCCGCGGGCACAACCACGCCGCGCATTGCCGCATTCACTTCGTATATTGGAGCGGCCCTGCCGTCGACGTCAGCGCGCCAGCCCGGGAAAAACACATCCGAGAGCACCACCATACCTCGGCAGCGCATGCTGGCGCGGATCTGGACCATATCGGTTTGATGACTGCTGAGCTTGATCTGCTCTCCTCCGTCGCAAGTCTCCAAGGGCGGCGGCGCATCGAAGGTGAATCCTAACCGGTGAAAGTCCGGGAGCCGCTCTTGGATGATGCGGTTGCCTGCCTCAGCATCGGGAGCCTCGATCAGTTCGTGAATAGCCCAGGCTCGCGGAAATGCAGCCTGGTGCCGGTAGACTTTGAGGCCGCTGCTTCCAATGAACACCAACTGACCTTCCGGGACCGTCGCGGGAGCAATTGTATAGCCGACACCCCAGAGCAAGCGCGACTGCGGACTGTTCCAATCAAAACGCAATAGATTCGCAGTGAGACTTGGCAGGTAACCTCCCCACATCTCTACGTTGTGCATGGCGCCCCAGTTCTCGGCGAACGCCTCGCCACCAACGCTCGCTCTGGGAAATGCTTCCTGACGCTTGAGGAAATCGGCGATATCGGCATTGGCGCGCATCTGAACCAGCCACTTCGACAGTTTGGCGTCCGTTCGGGAGATGACGATGGATCCCATGTTGTTGCCCAATTCGAAAACCACCAGCAGCAAAAGCAAGACCCCGGCTTGCCTCACACTCAGCGCGCCACGCCTCAGGGCCAGTATGAGCGCGGCGAAGCCAATGGCAATAAAAGGGGTGAGCATCACGGCATCCTGCCCTGTGAAACTGAACTTATTGGCGAAGAAGATGGTCTGAAACAACGCCAGCGAAAACATCCCGAACCCCAAGGCAAACCACATAACCCGCCGCGACCATGCCGGAGATGTGGAGGTCGCCAGAGCGTCCAGGCCAAAGCCCGCGCAGACGGCCAAGGCCAAGCTGAAGATCACAATTGCGGCCGAGGCCTGCCGCGCCTTATCCAGTTCCGGAACAGCGGCGTAAAGAAAACCTTGAAAAAGGCTGTGCTGGCCCAGAGCATACAAGAGGGCGCCGAGACCTACAGCCGCCAGGAGACGCAACTCCAGCCGCGCCCTCGCATCGCGCCACCCGCACGCCAAGCCAAGGACCGCCAATCCCAGCGCGGTGATGCCGGCGAACGGAGACGAATGCGTAAAGACTTGCGGGAAAACCACCCCCAGCAAGTCGAACGGCTTCAAATCGTAGGTCTCGTGAACGGAATAGGGAACCGCTTGGTTCCAGCCGATAGGCTCCGCTGCGCCCACCCAGCGTTTCGCCAGGTGGCCGTATTCGTAGGTGGGAAGGATCTGCAGAGCACCGACTAGAAAGGCAAATGCAAAGGCCATAGCGGCCAGGCGCACAACGCGCCCGTTGAGCCGCCCGCCACGAAAGATGAAATAGAGCCAGGCGCCCCCAGCCGCCAGCATCGCAAACATGGGAGCCTGGTGATGTCCACTTAACCAGGCAATGCCCAGAGAAGCACCCGAAAGAGCGGCGTTGCGCATCTGGTTTTCCCCTCTGCCGGCACGTAGAAGGAATAAGAAGACCAAAGGAAGCCATAGGGCGCCACTCACCAATTGCGGCCAACCCGTAGTGCCAATGTAGCCGCCAAGAGCGAACACAGCGCCCGCCAGCAGTGAGGCAACCCGCGAAAGGCGCAAATCGCGGCACAACAGATAGCAAAACGCCATCGCCATGAAGCGGATCGCGACGAAATACCAGGTGAGCGCCCAGTTTCGGATGAAGCCATCGTGCCTCAGCGGCACTGCGAACAGGAGCCAGTTGAGCGGATATGCCGCGCCGGGCTGCGCCTGACCGAGCAGCGGCTGCCCTCCCCAGACGTAAGGATCCCAAAGCGCGAGGGCGCCTTGGTGCAACGCTCGCGCCTGCACTGTCAACCACGGCAAAACCTGCTGCGCGAGGTCCGGCCCCCACACCCATTCGAACTGGCGGGTGAGCGTGAGTTTCCAGTAGAACCCGGCGACAATGGCCAGCATCAGCACAGCCATACCAAGGCGGCGCTTGATGGACCCCATGATTAAGCCAGCGTATCAAACAGTAATTGGTCGCCGGGTTGCGTGCCGGTTTCGGCCGCCGTTCCCGCCGGAAGCTCCAGCACGGAGTGAGCGGTTAGACACGTCGAGAGCCGCCAGGGAGGCACGGCATGCCGCACCTTGCGGACCCGCTTCTTCTTATCGAGGTAAAGCAGATCGATGGCGAACTTCATGAAGAAGGTGTGGACCGATTCGCAGGGCGATATCCACAAGCCTTCGCCAGGTTCAAGCTTCTCTCTCTTCAGAAGTCCGGTCCGGCGTTTGGCGCTGGTGTTGGCCACATCGGCGGCTGTGGCCACGATCGTGTTGCGGGTTTGATTGGTAATGCGAACGGTCAAGCGCCGTCCGACTGGCGGCCTCTGACGATCTTCACCACTTTGTGCGGGTCCACTCCCTGGTCCACCACTAGGCTGTAAAACGGGAACATCATCTCTTCCCAGGTCATATCGCCGTAGTAAACCGTGCGGTTGGGATCGGGATTGAACTTGTTGTTCACCGAATTATCGTAGTGAGCCGTGACTTCCAACCGCGTCCCTTTGGGAACGTGAATTGGCTCTGCCAGGTCATAACCGAGCTGCCAGTTGAAATCGTAATGCGGCACGCTGAGGATGGTTTCGGTGCGGCCATCCGGATAGATGAGCTTGTAAGTCATCTCTTTCCCGCGAACGTGCATATGCGGAAACATCCAGACCAGGTCGGCATCCTGCAGAAATTCGGCTACGGCCGGCGGACTCGCCCAATTACCGTCGTTTGGCGGGATGGCAAAGTGTTTCGGGTCGCTCGGGGCGGACATGCCCAGCGAAACATAGATCCGCTCCGGCGCCGATTTAGCCACCGTGAAGCCGAGGCGGGGTTGGTCGCTGACGTCCTTGCCGTTTGGCGTATAGTGCAACTGGAAAACGACATCGGTGCCGGCCTTGATTAACTTGGCGGCGTTATGCGTGCGATAGTCCTGCGTCCGCTGGCCGGGAACATAGCAGCCTTCGATGCCATTGCTGCCGGCGGTAACCGATTCCGGAATGCCACGGCCGTTAACACCTGCGGCAGACTCCACGGCCGCGCCGGTATCATCGCGCTCCCGGTCGTACCAATAGGGCTTGTTATAGACCACATCCGGCGTATGCGGTTTGAAGTAGACGCAGATGTGATGCGTTACCGATGGCTCACTCGGGCGGATCTCCATCGAAGTGATCCAGGTGTCCTCGGTGATCCCGCTGGGCACCGTAATGTAGGTCCACTCGATGACGTTGTTCTTGGGATGAGCGGGAACCATCGTTTCCGGCCCGTTCACGACGATATCCGGCTGGATTTCCCAGCCGTCCGCGGGCCATTTTAGGGCGCCCGGCGCATCTTTGGGGTTCCCTTCGGGCGCGCCCGCATCGGCCCACTTCGCGATTGTCTCGATGTCAGCTTCGGCCAGGCTGCGATCGTTAGAGAAGTGACTGAACTGCGGGTCGGCGAACCAGGGCGGCATCTTCTTGGTGAGCACCGCCACTTTCATAGCTTTGGCCCACGGCCGCGCGCTCTCGTAAGTCAGAAACGACATGGGCGCGATCTGACCCGGCCGATGACAGCTCTGGCAATTCTTCTGGAGAATCGGCAGGACGTCTTTCGAGAAAGTGGGGTTGGCAGGCGGAAGCGCCTGCCCCACTGCTAATACCGCGCCGCCAAACAGAACGGCAAAACCGGCCCGAGCGTTCATAAAGCCCTCCCAGCCGCTCCCTTTGGTCGCGGCTCAGATTACGCTTTGGTGTGCTGCTTTTCGTGCTGCTTGAGCTTTTCCCGCTGCTCCCGCAACACGGCTTTACGGCTCAACTTGATTTTGTTGCCTTCCATGGCCAGAACTTTGACCAGGATCTGATCGCCTTCTTTCAACTCGTCGCGGACTTCACGAATCCGGTTTTCCGCGATCTCGCTGATGTGCAAGAGTCCATCGGTTCCCGGGAAGATCTCGACGAACGCGCCGAAATCCACCAGCCGCACGACTTTGCCGAGATAGGTCTTCCCCACCTCGGCCACGGCCGTGATATCGGAGATGATCTGCAGGGCCTTGCGGGCCGAGGCTTCGTCGCTCGACGCCACGTGGACCGTGCCATTATCTTCCACGTCGATCTTCACTCCGGTCTGCTCGATGATGCCGCGGATCACTTTGCCGCCGGGTCCGATCACGTCGCGAATCTTATCCTGCGGAATCGTCATGGTGTAGATGCGTGGAGCGTACTGCGAAATGCTGGTCTTCGGTTGCGGCATCGCATCCTGCATCTTGTCCAGAATAAACAGCCGCCCGCGCCGGGCCTGTTCCAGCGCCTCCTTCATAATGGACGTCGTAACGTTGGGAACCTTAATGTCCATTTGCAGGGCGGTAATGCCGTCGCGCGTGCCGGCGACTTTGAAGTCCATGTCGCCGTAATGGTCCTCGGCCCCGGCGATATCGGTCAGCACGGCATAGTCCGTGCCTTCCATCACCAGGCCCATCGCCACACCGCCGACATGCGAAACCAGGGGAGCTCCGGCATCCATAAGGGCGAGCGACGCGCCGCAGACCGTGGCCATGGAGCTGGAACCGTTCGATTCCATAATGTCGCTGACTACACGCAGGGTGTATGGGAACACTTCCTCATCGGGAATCAGCGCGGTGAGCGACCGCTCGGCCAATGCTCCGTGGCCGATCTCACGCCTTCCCGGCCCGCGCATGAAGCCGACTTCGCCCACGCTGAAGGGCGGGAAATTGTAGTGGAGCATGAAGCGCTTGGATGCCTCCCCGGGCTCCAGCAGCTCAATACGCTGCTCGTCTTCCTTGGTGCCCAGCGTCACCGTCACCAGCGCCTGCGTCTCGCCGCGAGTGAACAGCGCCGAGCCGTGCGTGCGCGGCAGGATGCCGGTTTCGATGCTGATCGGCCGGACTTCATCGAACGGGCGGCCATCCGGGCGGCGGTGGTTCTTGAGCATCTCATCGCGGAAAATCCGTTCTTTCAATGCGTCGTAGCACTTGCCGGCTTCCGGTTTTTTGTCGTCCGACTGCGCGTCTACCACGCGGACGCGCAGATCGTGCACCCGCGCATAGCTTTCGAGCTTGGGATATTTTTGGGTGTTGAGCGCGTCGCTCAGCTCCTCGCGAACGCTCTTGGCGATCTCGGCGTACAACTCCTGATTCAGTGCGGGCGGCGTGAACGGCCTTTTAGGCGTGCCTGCCAGCTTCATCAGCTCGCGAATCCCTGCGGCGATTTTGCGGCAGCATTGGTGGCCGAACTCGATTGCGCCCAGCACGTCCGCTTCGGAAACTTCTTCGGCTCCCGCTTCCACCATCACGATCCCGTCTTCGGTGCCGGCCACGACGATATTTAGCGTCGATTCGCGCCCCTCGGTATAAGTCGGGTTGGCGATGTACTCGCCGTCCTTCATGCCCACGCGCACGCCACCCAGCACGTAGGGGAAGGGAATATCGGAAATGGCCAAAGCCGCGGCCGCGCCGGCGATCGCCAAAGAGTTGGGGTCCTGTTCGGGATCCGCCGAAAGCACCATGGCGATCACCTGGGTTTCATTCAGGAACCCTTCAGGAAACAGCGGCCGGATGGGCCGATCGATTAGGCGGCTGGTGAGAATTTCCTTCTCCGAGGGCCGCCCCTCGCGTTTGATGAAGCCGCCGGGAATTTTGCCGGCTGCGTACGTATATTCGCGGTAATCCACGGTCAACGGGAAAAACCCCGCGCCGGGTTTGGCTTCTTCCGCCATGCAGGCAGTCACCAGGACCACCGAGTCCCCGGAGCGCACCACTACCGCACCATTCGCCTGTTTGGCGATTTTGCCGGTCTCCAAAAGGAGCGACCGGCCGCCTCCTAAATCCACTTCGACTGTATGTGCCATCTTTATTTTTTCTAGCCTCCAATCACGGCCTTCATTGTTAAGGACCGTGGTAGCGCCGCTGTGCGCGGCCGAGAGACTGGAGTTGACAGGACGATCTTCTCCGGCGCATCGCCTGCAAACAGCGGCGATGGCCCGGCAGGTTAGGAATGAACCGGAAACCTCCGCTCATTCGGAGTGTTCCCGAAGAACGGACTAGCGGCGAATGCCGAGACGTTGCAGAACTGCCTTATAGCGCTCCGGGTCCGTATCCCGCAGGTACGTCAAAAGTCGCCGACGCTTGGCGACCAGGGTCAACAAGCCACGCCTGGAGCCATGGTCTTTCTTGTGCGTCTTGAAATGCTCCGTCAGCAACGAAATCCGCTGGCTCAACAGAGCAATCTGTACTTCTGGCGACCCCGTGTCGGTTCTATGGCGCTGATTCGAGGAAAGAATCTGCCGCTTTGCTTCAATCGCCAGTGCCATTCTAGAGGATTATGCTCCTTGTCTTCTCTTAATCTCTTTTCGGTACGTATGTCATGATAGCACAGGCAAAAACGGGGCCAAGGGCCAGCCATGACCAACCTGATCATCCGGCCCTCTGAAGACAGGGACACGCCGTCCATCGCGGAAATCTATGCGCACTACGTCCGAAACTCGACTGCAACTTTCGAAAGCGAGCCTCCGGATGCCGGCGCGACCGGCCGGCGCCGCGCGGAAGTTCTGGCGCGAGGATTGCCGTGGCTCGTTGCGGAAGTGGAAAACGGAACCATCGCCGCATATGCCTATGCGAGTTCGTACCGCACCCGGGAGGCGTACCGGTTTACCGTGGAAGATTCCATTTACCTCCATCGCGCGTATCTCGGGCAGGGAATCGGGACCGCGCTGCTGCCGCGGCTGATCGAAAGCTGCCAACAAGCCGGCGCCCGGCAGATGGTGGCCATCATCGGCGGCAGGGAGAACACCGCCTCCGTCCGGCTCCACGCGAAGTTTGGCTTCCGGCACGTGGGCGTTCTGGAGGCCGTCGGCTTTAAATTCGGCCGCTGGATCGATACGATTCTGATGCAGCGCGCGCTGGGATCGGGCAGTGCGGAAGAGCCGTAGCGCTGCTATTGCAGGAAAAACCGTTGTCACGCCAATCGCTATGGGTGTATAAAGGGTGAGTTTAAACAAGTCTAGGCCCCAAAGTGCCTTGAGGGCCAATCTGCCGGAAAGAGGAGCTTAATGTTGGTTTTAAGAAATCGGAGCAACACTTCTTTGTGTGCGGCTATGTTTGGCTGCGCGCTACTTGCAGGCTTCGGTCATCCCGCGGCCGCCAAAACATTGTGCGTCAATCCCGCGGGAACGTCGGGGTGCTATACGACGATAGGCGCTGCGGTCTCAGCGGCGTCCGCTAACGATCAGATCAATATCGGCCCTGGCCAATATGCGGAAGATGTCGTGGTGACAAAGCCGCTGTCGCTGGTAGGCGCCGGGGCGGGATCCACAACGATTAACGCCCGTGGGCTGGCAAACGGCGTGTACGTGAACGGCCTGGATAATAGCGGGCTCTTCGGCGTACTGGTGACCGGTCTCACCATCATCAATGCCAATTTCGAGGGCATTCTGGTTACCAATGCGTCCTACGTCGTGATCTCCAATAACCACGTGGCCAATAACGACCAAAGCCTTAACTTCGGCGCCGGTATGTGCCCTGGTCAGCCTGCATTTGAAACTAACGAGGGAGACGACTGCGGCGAGGGGATACACCTGATCGGCACGACCTACACGACTGTCGCCAATAACGAAGTGGAATTGAACTCCGGCGGGATTCTGCTGAGCGATGAAACCGGGCAGAATTACGAAAATCTGATTACCAGCAATTCCGTGCACGATAACGCCCTCGATTGCGGCATCACGCTGGCGTCGCACGCGCCCGCTCCGCAGGCAAGTTCTAAGAGTCCTTACGGAGTGTTCAACAACAACATTGTGGGCAACTCGGTTTCGAGGAACGGGCTCAGCGGCGAGGGCGCGGGCGTGGGAATCTTTGCGCCGGGGCCAGGAAACCTGGCATTCGGCAATAAGGTAATCGGTAATATCATCCTGAACAACAATCTTCCCGGCGTGACCGTGCACAATCATGCGGCTCCTCCCGGAGCGCCGGGAATCAATTTGAACGGCATCGTGATCATGCACAATTTCATCTCGGGTAACGGCGCGGACGTGCAGGACTCAACCACGCCCGGAACCGCCGGCATCAATATCTACAGCGTGGCGCCGGTGTATGCGACCGAGATTCTGGAAAATACCATCGAAGATGAAGCCTACGACGTGGTCATGAACAACCCCGGCGGGATGGATCTGCACCTCAACAACCTGTTGGGCAGCGGCGTGGGCGTAGCGAACCTGGGCAAGGGTTCGGTCAACGCCACCTTGAACTTTTTTGGCTGCCCCGGCGGTCCCGGAACAACCGGCTGCAGTACGGTGAGCGGCTCATCGGTCACTACGTCGCCCTGGTTACACGCGCCCGTGGCGACCGCAATACCGCCAGGTACGCCAAGAAGATAACCCTGGGGCCATGGCGGCTCGCAATTGCCGCCCTGGCCTACTGGCTCTTCGCCCCATCCGGCAGTGCGTATACCATCAAGGCCTGCCCGTTCCCGCGCGCTGCGCCGCCTGCCGCCACGATCGCTACATACTGCCTGCCGTTCTTCCCTTGATACGTGATGGGAACCGCGGTGGCGGTGTAATCGAGCTTCGTGCTCCACAACTCTTTCCCGGTCTTCGAATCAAAAGCCCGAAAGCGATCGTCATTGGTCGCGCCGATAAACACCAACCCGCCCGCCGTGGCAATCGGACCGGCAAAAGCGCCCGATCGCCCGGTATTCTGCTTCCCGGGAGGCAAACCCTCCGTGATCCCGAGCGGCACTTGCCACGCGATTTCGCCTGTGTTCGCATTCACCGCAAACAGCCGCTCCCATGGTGGTTTCACGCAAGGCAGATTCCCAATCGGCTTGCCGTTCGCGTCTTTGGCGGGCGCGCTGAAACTAAGAAACCCCGGAGCTTTGTCGTACTCCAGTTGTCCCGGTTGGCCGTAATTCGGATTCTTGCGAATCCAACCAACCCCGGGGCTGTCCTGCGAATTGACGAACACATAGCCCATTGTTGGGTCGGCCGCGGCGCCGCCCCAGTTCGTCCCCCCAGTCGGGCCCGGAAAGCTGATCGTGACCTTCTGAGGTTTGCCCTCCGCCTGGTAAGCCCACGGAGTGTACGGGCCGGAATCTTCGAATCCGTTCTTCTCCCAAAGTTCGCGGCACGCCTGGGCATGTTCGGCAGTAGTGTCTTCCGCCGTCACTATGTCTTCTTTTGTGATGCTCACCCGGCCGAGCGGTGGCGGCTTCAGCGGAAACGGTTGCGTCGGCGAGTACCATTCCCCGGGAACATTGCCCTGCGGCACCGGGCGCTCTTCTACGCCAAAGACCGGCTTGCCGGTATTGCGGTCGAGAATAAACATGTACGCCAACTTCCCGGTCTGTACCAGAGCCGGAATCTTTTTGTCGTCTTTGACGATATCGATCAATATCGGGTCAGGCGGCAAATCGTAATCCCAAAGCTCGTGATGCACGGTTTGGAAGAACCATCTCAGTTTGCCGGTTCCGGCATCGACGGCTACAACTGAGTTGGCGTAGAGATCGTTCCCCTTGCGATCGCCGCCGTAGTAATTCGCTGCAGGCCCGCCCATCGGCATGTAGACCAGGCCCCGCTGCTCATCCACCGTGGCGGAATACGACCACATATTGTTCCCGGCGTGGCCCTTCCATGCGTCGGTCGGCCAGGTGTCATAGCCCGGCTCCCCCTTATGCGGAATGGCATGGAAATCCCAGAGTCTTTTGCCGGTGCGCGCATCGTAAGCGCGGGAATCCCCTGGCAATCCCCCAGGCACTTCGTCCTGCGGATGCGGATTCGGCTCACCCGGTCCAAACACATTCATCCCCACCACAATCACGTTCTTAAAGATCGTGGGCACGCCCGCATAGGGCACGTCCATCGTCATTTCGCCTTCTTCGCCGAACCCTGGATCGAGTTTGCCGGTGCGCGCATTGAGCGCGATCATCTTATGTCCCGTGGTAAACAAGATCCGCGAAGGGTTGTTCCGGTCTCCCGGCCACCAGGCTACTCCGCGCTGCGAAGCGACGCCGGATTTAAGTTCATACCGCCACACCTCTTTGCCGGTATCGGCTTCGAGCGCAACCACGCGATTCCCGGCGGGAAGATACATAATTCCATCTACTACGATGGGAGTCACCTGATTCATCGTGGACGCCGGAGGACTGTTGCCCTCCGGCCGCAGCGCGAATGACCAGGCTAGCGTCAGTTCCGAAACGTTCGTGCGATTAATCTCAGTTAGTGGCGAAAAGCGAGTAGAGGCAAGGTCGTGGTTGTAAGTTGGCCAATCGGCGCCCGGATTTTTCGCGCTTTGAGCCGCGAGCGTTCCGGCCGCCAGCACTATCGTGCAAATCATACGCATCAGACGGCACCCCGCGGCACTATAACCCCACATGCCGAAAAATGTCAATGACCGATTCGGGCTGATTGCGTTCGACACGGCACGCGTGATAAGATCCGCCCAATCATCAGAAATTGGGAATGGGGTCAGGCACGCGCTGCCGCTCTGTTCATCGTCAAGTCAGGGAGATATTATGCGTCGCCTTTTATCCTTTGCGGCTTACTTATTCGTGGCAACCATCAGCTTACTGGCACAGAGTGACCGCGGCACAATCACTGGAACCGTAGTCGATCCCGCCGGCGCAGTGGTCGCCAATGCCTCAATCCAGGTTAGACTTCTGGAAACTGGCGCAGTGTATCAGGCCGGGAGCTCCAATACAGGCAATTACACGCTCTCTCAGTTGCCGACGGGAACTTACGAAATGACAGTCAATGTACCCGGCTTCAAGAAATTCGTCCGGCAGAATCTGGCGCTTCCTGTAGCTCAAACTTTGCGCATCGATGTGATGCTCGAAGTCGGCGCTAACACGGAATCAGTGACTGTGTCCGAGGCCGCGCCTTTACTGAAAACCGAGAGCGGCGAGCTGAGCCACAACGTCAACACCAATGCTATGGACAATCTGCCTGTGCTGGGCATTGGTTCTACCGGTGCAGGCACAGCGGGAATTCGCAACCCTTATGCTGTTTTGCAAGTCCTGCCGGGATCGGCCTGGACGCCCGATACGAACATTCGCATGAATGGATTGCCCAGCAATACCGAATCGCTGCGCATCGAAGGCCAGGATTCGACGAATGGTTTGATCTATACCCAATCCATGACTCAGCCGAGCGTGGATGCCATTCAGGAGTTTGCCGTCGAGACCAGCAACTTCGCGGCGGAGTTCGGGCAAGTCGGCGGTGGCTACTTCAATGTCACCATGAAATCGGGTACGAACCAGTTCCATGGAAGCGCGTACGAATACTTCGTCAACGAAGCTTTAAACGCCGGAACTCCTTTCACCAATAACGGTAATGGCGGCTTACTCCGGCCTAGGCAGCGGCGCAATGACTTCGGCTTCACCGCCGGCGGCCCGGTTGTTCTCCCCAAGATCTACAACGGGCACGACAAGCTGTTCTTCTTTTTCAGCTTCGAACAGTTTCGCGAAACTGTAATCACCAATAACGTTCCGACCACCGTGCCGACTGCGCTTTATCGCCAAGGCAATTTCAGCCAGGCCCTTACCGGGCGCAACCTGTGCCCCGCGTCCAACCCCGGCTGCGATCCGCTGGGCCGCCAAATTCTGGAAAACACCGTTTACGATCCCAATACGCAGCGCGTAGTAAATGGCCAGGTGGTTCGCGATCCATTCCCGAACAATACGATTCCGTTAAGCGAGCAGGACCCCGTAGCACTCGCCATTCAGAAACTGATACCGGCGCCGGTAAGCTCAGGCTCGATTAATAACTATATCGCTACCTATGGTAATCCTCGCCTGAGTTACATTCCGTCTGTGAAAATCGATTATCAGATCAGTTCCAAGTCGAAGATTTCCGGTTACTGGTCTCGTACTTCAACCAACAGCCCGAACAATAATGTTTTGCCTGCTCCGATTACCACCGCTGTGCCCAGCGACATTGTTGCTCATACCATTCGTGTGAACTTTGACCAAACTCTCACTCCCACCATGCTGTTGCACTTCGGCGCGGGGTTGATCGATCTGCATGACAATAACCCCATGCCGCCATTCGATCCGGTTTCGCAGCTTGGGCTTCGTGGAACTTATACGGATTTGTTCCCATCGCTGCAAGGAATGTGCCCCGCGGGTGCGGTCCCCGGTACTTGCGGCGGTCAGGGCGGAATGGCGAATATGGGGCCAGGCTCCAACGCACGGATTACGGGTTACAAGCCGACGGGCAATGCCAGTCTCACCTGGGTGCGCGGAAATCACACCTATAAAGCGGGCGGTGAATTGATCGTGGAAGGCTACCCGGCTTACAACCAGACCTATGCCAATGCCTGGATCGTTTTCAACGCGATCGAATCCGGGCTGCCTTCCACCAACGGTCAGTCACTCGCAGGCGGTACTGTCGGCTTTCCTTACGCGAGCTTTCTCTTAGGTGGACCGGATAATGGTTTCATTGGGATTCCGTCCAAATCCCGCATGGGGAGTCATTCCTTTTCCTGGTTCGTGCAGGATTCCTGGAAAGTCACTCGAAAGTTTACCTTAGACTATGGTCTGCGGTATGATTTCGAAACTTACTTGAAAGAAGAGCATGGCCGCATACCTTACTTCTCCGCCAGTACTCCCAATCCCAGCACCGGAGGTCTGCTAGGCGCCGTGGCTTTCGATGGCTATGGCCCCGGCCATTGCAATTGCAATATCGCCCATAATTATCCGTATGCATTCGGTCCCAGGCTCGGAATGGCCTACCAGATTACACCAAAAACAGTTCTACGCGTCGGCTCCGGCATCTCTTACTACAAAACCGATGATAACGGTTTGAACTCCCTTTCCACGGGGTCCCAGTATATCTACGCCGCGCCGGCCTATGGCACGCCGGCCTACACTCTTCAGTCCGGTTTGCCGTATCAAGTCACTTGGCCCAACTTCAATCCCGGCCAGGTGCCTCTAGCGGGTACGATTTCGTCGCCCGCCCAGCAGATCGATCCGCATGCCGGCCGCCCCGCCCGAATCCTCCAGTGGAGCGCCGGGCTGCAGCGCCAGATCGGCTCTAACCTGATGGTGGAAGGAACATATGTCGGCAACCGGGGTGCGTACTGGAATTCCGCCTACATGATCTGCCCGAATTGCATCACCGATCAGATTCTGGCGGCCCACGGCTTAAGCCGCAATAATCCCACCGATCTGCAGCTCCTCGGCTCACCACTCAATTCGCCGCTGGCAATCGCGATGGGCTTCAATAACCCGCCCTATGTTGGCTTCCCATTAACTGCGTCGGTGGCCCAATCGCTCCGGCCCTTCCCGCAATTCAGCAACATCACCAACATGCATTGGGCCCCGGATGGCGATACCTGGTATGACGCCCTTCAGTCCAAAGTCACCAAGCGCTTCTCTCACGGTCTCGATTTTTCCGCTTCCTTCACCTGGAGCAAGAGCTTTTCCGAAGGCACCGAAGGCGATATTTCGACGTTGTCTCCCGTGTCGCCTGCTACCAATGACGTTTTCAACCACACGCAGAATAGATATCTGTCCGGCCTGGATCAACCTTTCCTGTTTGTGTTTGCCGGAAACTACACAACGCCCTCCTACAAAGGCAACGGCTTTTTGGGAAACAAGGTAGTCTCCTGGATCACGCGGGATTGGCAGATCGGCGCAGTGCTGCGGTACGGCAGCGGATTGCCGATTGAATCGCCGATTGCCAGCAACGGCCTGTCGCAGCTTCTGTTCCGAGGGACTGGCGCGGTTGGGACCACTGGCGGCACGTTCATGAACCGCGTTCCCGGCCTGCCGCTGTTTACGAAAGATCTGAACTGCCACTGCTTCAACCCCAACACCACGTTCGTGCTGAACCCGGCCGCTTGGGTCAATCCCCCAGCCGGCCAGTGGGGCACGGCCGCTGCTTACTATGGCAATTACCGTTACGAGCGCCGCCCGGTAGAAAACATCAGCCTCGGCCGCATCTTCCACATTAAGGAGCGATACAGCTTGCAAATCCGCGCCGAGTTCACCAACATTTTCAACCGGACGGAGATGAATAATCCCAGCGCATCGAACGCGCTGTCAACTCCGCTCCGGAACCCCGCCGGCCAGACCACTTCGGGCTTCGGCTACATCAATCTCGGAACCGTCTTCAGCCCGCCCCGGCAGGGCCAACTGGTCGCGCGATTCCAGTTCTAAAAT
>DATBID010000399.1:0-3305 GCA_036557125.1 Bryobacteraceae bacterium
CCTGTACTTTCATCATCCGCTCCATTTCTGCAACGGATACTTGCTGGTTGGCGATCAGTCCCACCTTCCAGCGTCGCCCGCCGCCAAAGCGGACATTTCACGTGCTAATTGGACCGGACAATTCACATGCTAACGACACTATCATGGCGGCCACATGCGGACCCGAGCCGACGGATGTATACTGCACGAGACGGGAAGTGCCATGCAGAAGCGTATCTGTCTCTTCTCGATAGCCCTTGCGGCCGGCGCAACCTGCCTGTTTGCCGCTGAGGAAACCAGCTCATCCCTAATCGATGCCGCCAGAAATGGCGACAAGTTCGCGTTTCGGGCCTTGCTTCAGAAAAAGGCGGACGTCAATGCGGTCGCGGCGGATGGGTCCACCGCTCTCCACTGGGCGGCCCACCGCGACGACCTCGAAATTGCCGATGCGCTCCTGCGCGCCGGCGCCAAAGTCAATGCGGCAACGGACCTTGGAGTCACGCCCCTGTGGCTCGCCAGCCAGAATGGAAGCATCGTCATGGCACGGCGCCTACTGGCCGCGGGAGCGAATCCGAATCTCGCGCTCTTTTCCGGAGAGACTCCTCTGATGGTGGCCGCGCGCTCAGGCTATGTCGAGCTAGTCGAAGAACTGCTGTCGCATGGCGCGGATTTCAATGCCAGCGGCACGCGGGCGCAAACGGCGCTGATGTGGGCGGTATCGGAGCAGCATCCCGACGTGGTCAAGATTTTGCTGGCGCATCATGCCGATCTTCATCTTCGCTCCCAGGTGTGGAGTGAAGTGATGGCGGTGCCGCCGCATGGCTATCTTCCGTACAACAAGGCGATCCCTCACGGCGGCGAAACCGCGCTCATGTTCGCCGCTCGCGTGGGCGATCTGGAGTCGGCGAAGCTTCTGGTTTCGGCTGGCGCGAACGTGAACGATGCGGATGCCTGGGGCGTGAGCGCCACCACCTTGGCCGCTCACTCCGGCTTACGGGATTTTGTCGAGTTCCTGCTGGATCATGGCGCCGACCCGAATGCCGCGCCGAACGGTTTCACCGCGCTCGACGAGGCCATCATGCGGCGGGACGAGGAGATGGTGAAAGCGCTGCTCGATCACCACGCCGATCCCAACGCGCCTCTGCGCACCTGGACGCCGACTCGCCGCTCCTCGGCGGATTTTCATTTCGAACCCTCGCTGGTGGGAGCTACACCGTTCTGGCTGGCCGCGCGTTTCCTGGAGCCGAACATAATGCGCCTGTTGGCCGAGCACGGCGCCGACACACACTTCGTGCTGCACGTGACCTGGGTTGCGGCGCAAGGTACGGGGCATCAGGAGCGAAGCGCCACCACCACGGCGTTGCTGGCCGCGCTCGGATTGACAAATGATAACGGAAACAGGGATTCCGGCGGTGTTGTGCCGTGGGTTGCCGTCCCCCGCGGAGAGCGGGAAGAGCAGACGCTCGAAACCGTCAAAACAGCAGTCGACTTGGGAGTGGACGTAAATATCCCGGACAAAGAGGGGCGAACCGCCCTCGATGGCGCCAAGAATCTGAAATACCCAAGCGTGGTGAAGTATCTCACGGAGAAGGGCGCCAAACCCGGAACAGGTGCGGCAACCGCGACTCCGGGGCGTGGTAGGTCCAAAGGGGCGGAGAGATAAGCGATGAGAAGGAAACCCTGGGTACTGGGCGGCAGTCTAGTGGGCGGCTTCCTCCTCTTCGCTGCCCAGCCGTTGCCGCGGTTCGAACCGGATCCGCTCTGGTCGCAGGCTCTGCCAAACAAATGGGTCACCGGACAGGTGGGCGGAATCGCAGTCGATTCCCACGACAATGTTTGGGTATTTCAGCGGCCCGCGACCATTCCTGACGGCGAGAAAGCCGCCTCCCTGAAGCCACCGCAAGCCGAGTGCTGCATTCCCGCGCCGCCGGTACTCGAATTCGATACCAACGGAAAATTCCTGCAAGCCTGGGGCGGCCCCGGCAAGGGCTATGAGTGGTTCACCTCCGAGCACGGCATCTTCGTGGACTACAAAGACAACGTCTGGCTGAGCGGCAACGCCAAAACTGACAATCAGATCTTGAAATTCACCAAAGACGGCAAGTTCCTCATGCAGATTGGCCATGCCGGAAAGAATCGCGGCAGCAACGATACCGAAAACCTGGGAGGTCCCGCGGGCTTATTCGTCAATCGTAAAACCAACGAACTGTTCGTCGCCGATGGGTACTTCAATCACCGCGTGATCGTGTTTGACGCGGATACCGGCGCCTATAAACGCCACTGGGGCGCGTATGGGAAAAGGCCGAACGATGATCTGAAGTTCCCGCCGCGCGCGCAGCTTATTCAGGGACCGCCGCCGGAAGGCTTCAACAATCCCGTTCACGCCGTCCTCGTAACCAACGACGATCTGGTCTATGTCGCCGATCGCTCCAATAACCGGCTTCAGGTTTTCAAGCCTGACGGTGCGTTCGTTCGCGAGGTGTTTATCGCCCGCAACACACTCCAGGCCGAAGGGACGGTTCATGCTTTCGCTACATCGCCGGATAAAGAGCAGAAATATCTTTATGTCGTGGATGGCTCCAATAAGGCGATTCGTATATTGGACCGGAAGACGCTGGAGATCCTCGGGTCGATCGGCGGCCATGCCGGGCACAACGCGCGCGAGTTCTTTCACATCCACAGCTTCGCGAGCGATTCGAAAGGCAATCTCTTCTTAGGCGAAGTCAACAACGGGCAGCGCTATTACCGGTACACATATAAGGGGATGGGAGCACCATGAAAAAGTACACGCGCCGCGAGGCTCTCCAATTTCTGGGAATCGGCGCAGCCGCAACCTTCGCGCGCGCCGCCGAGGGGCCAACGTTTCCGAAAGGCGCAATCATCAGGACCATTCTCAGAGATTACGCCCCTGAAGAACTAGCCGGCGCCGCCACGCTGTTTCACGAGCACATGCAACTGGGCCCCGATTTCAACGCAAGATTCACGGCAGCGACGAACGCCGTGCGCGCGGAGAATGGTTTGCCGCCGCTCGCCGGACGCGGCGGCCGTGGCGGGCCGGACATCCAGCACAATGTCGATCTTATGGTCGCGGAGGTAACCAAGGCCAAAAGTGAAGGCGTCGGCTGCATGGTTGATGGCGGCCATCCCGATATGGGCCGCGATATCGGCTTCCTCCGCCAGGTATCGATGAAATCCGGTATGCCGATCGTCGCCGGCGGCGGCTTCTATACGCAGCCGTTCTATCCGAAAGAGATCTCCACCATGAGCGAAGAGCAGATCGTGAAGGCGCTCATCAAGCAGGCCGACACCGACACGCTCGGCGTGTT
>DATBID010000400.1:0-6043 GCA_036557125.1 Bryobacteraceae bacterium
GCGATGAGCGGAAGATTGCCCTCTTCCCCCGGTCTGATAGGCCGCGCGGCCTCTCGCTGTCGCTCCTCAACTCTCATGTTGGCATCTCGGCGTTCGGATTCCGCAGTTCAGCCAGATATGTCGTGTGAGGCCGGGTATTCAGTTCCGCAAGGAGTGAGTAATTCAAGGGTTCTCGCTTCCAGCGCGATACCTCGTTACTAGGATTATTCATATCTCCGAAGGTTATGGCGCGGGTGGGGCAGACCTGCTGGCAGGCGGTCTGAATCTCGCCATCCCGGACGAAGCGGTTCTGATTCTGTGAGCGGATCTCCGCCTCGCGGATCCGCTGCACGCAGTAAGTACATTTTTCCATGACCCCGCGGCTGCGCACTGTCACGTCCGGGTTCGCTTGCATCTTGAGCTGTTCGGTGTACCAGTCGGCATAGAGTAGAAAGTTGAATCGCCGCACCTTATAGGGACAGTTATTGGAACAGTAGCGAGTGCCGATGCATCGGTTGTAAACCATGTCGTTGAGGCCGTCGGAACTGTGTACCGTCGCCTGCACGGGACAAACCACCTCGCACGGAGCATTCTCGCACTGCATACAGGGAACCGGCTGATAGGATGCGGTCGGGTGACTCGGATCGCCGTTGAAATAGACATCGACCCTGAGCCAGTTCATGTCACGGTGAAACAGCTCCTGCTCCTTACCAACTACCGGGATATTATTTTCCGCTCGACACGCAATGACACATGCCGCGCAGTTGACACACGCCGTTTGATCGATGACCATGCCCCAGCTATATCCGGTGAATTTCCATCTGGGATGAAGAGTTTCATCTTCGGCGGGTTCGGGGTTGATCTGACGGACGAATTCCGGATCGGTGCGGTAGGTGGTTACGGACTTAGAGATGATAATGGTACGCCCCATCATGCTCGTTTCCATTTGCGTGGTGGCGAGCGGGTAGGTTTCGCCCGTAGCTTGAATTTCGAGGCCGCTGCCGTACCACAGGGCATCCGACGGACGGATGAGGTAGGCATTGAAGCCGGCGCCGTTCCCCACCACTCCGGCCTGACTGCGGCCGTAACCCAGGTGTATGGTTACTGTATCGTCAGCGTCGCCTGGCGAGATCCAGACGGAACCTTTGACTGAGCGGCCCCGGAACCGGATGTCCGCAAAGCGCTGGTTGTTGAGATGCAACCGCTCAGCGGTGCGCGGACTGACATGCACCGCGTTGTCCCATGTGAGCTTGGTAATATTTTTCGGCAGTTCCTGAAGCCAGGCATTACTGGCGTAACGGCCGTCATAAAGAAAAGGATCAGGCCGAAAAACGAGATCAAGGCCCGATGTGTTTCCTTCTTGGAGAAGGGCCGCCGTATCAAACGCCTGCAGTCCGGGAGTGATGGGAGGTAGTGCAGAGTCGGCGATCAGCCCGCGGCCAACGGACTCGCGCCACCACTGGTCGAAATTCGCCGATTTGCCGTTGGCTTGCCAGTAAGTTCGCACAATCTGCTGGCCGGGTCCGTTGGGATTCTGAAAGAACAGTTCCAAGAATTCGATTCCTGAATGAGAGTAATAGAGGGGCTCAATCAGCGGCTGCATGATCGTGACGGTTCCATCGAACGCGCGCGCGTCGCCCCAGGATTCGAAGAAGTGACTTTTGGGTATGTGCCAGTGAGTCACTCCCGAAGTTTCGTCGGGATGCAAGCCGAAATGGATAGAGAGGGAAGCTTTATCGAGAGCGGCGGCGAAGTTAAGGTCCGCGGGGGCATCATAGACTGGGTTGCCTCCCAGAATTACCAGCATCCGGACCGCCCCGGAATCGAGATCGGCGATTAATTCGCGAAGGGAAGCAACCTGATCTTCGGGGCGTACTTCCAGCGGATCGGTATAGGCGACGCTAGCGCCAATGTTCCCCAGGGCGGCGTTCATCGCGTGGCACAGCGCGTGCAGAGCAGGCGGTTGGTTCTCGCCCGGGAGAATCGCCGAGCGGCCGCGATGAGCCAGCAGATCACGCGCGAGCGGGCCAACCCAATCTGCGTGTTGGTTTTCACCTGCGGCTGCTATACCCGGAGCGCCTATCGCCCCAGCCAACTCGAGCGCTAGCCGGCCCGTTTCCGAATACTTCAAGGCCAGACGGTGATCGGCTTTTCCGCCAGTGGCAGTCATCGAGCTTTCCACCACATAGAGGCGGTTCATCTGCGTGTTTAATCCGCGCACACGCCGGCCGAAGGCGAAGTCGTGGGCGTAGCGCGTGCTTGTCTGACCAACCGCCAGGAAGTCTGAGTCGAGTGAGAGAATAACGTCGGCGCGGTCAAGACGGTAGTATGTATTCACGTAGCGGCCAAAAGCGGCCATAGCTCCCGCCCGTGCGGAGTGCGGACCGGTCGGATCGTATTGGTGCCACTTCGCCTCGGGTAGTTCCGTCAGCAGTCGGTTGAGCTGCGATCCCAGTGTTGGAGAAATGACGGTTTCCGTCAGTATGCTCAAGCCTTGTCCTCCGGCAGCCCGAATGGGCGCCAAGGCTTGTTCAAAAGCGATAACAAAGTCATCCCAGGACCTGATCTGGTTTTTGTAAACAACCTCTTTCGATCGCGCCGGGTCATACAAATCGAGCACACAGGATTGCGAGTGTACGTTCGTGGCGCCGAGGCTCGCGGGATGGGCCGGATTGCCTTCCACCTTGGTTGGCCGTCCTAAGTGGCTTTCTACAATTACCCCTTGCGCCAACCCATTCACCACTGCGGCAGTCGCATAGTATTTGGGCCTGCCCGGAATCACGTTTTCCGGAGGCTCGGAATAGGGCATCAGGAACTCGGTCGCCGGCCGCGTGCAACCTGCACCGGTCGCAAGCGCGATAGAAGCTCCCATCAGTTCCAGAAAGCGCCGGCGCGTATCGGCATCTGTGTAGTCGCCGGTAGAGGAACCAGCCGCCTGCACGCCACTAATGTTTACCAGATCGGACCCTTCGCTGTTCATCGGGGCGCTCTCTTCATCGGTGGCAAACGGAGCAACTCGTGAGACGTTGGATGTTATGTTCCTCGACTAATCTCTTACCCACAACTTCCTGGTTGGAGGGCGGCTTGTAACTGATGTTGAATACCTCAGATTCTGGCCTTACATACTGTTCGGGATTGGTATGACAATTGAGACACCATCCCATAGTCAGTTGCGGAGCCTGCCAAGTGAGCGGCATCCGGTCCACTCGCCCATGGCATGTGGAGCAGCCCACGCCTTTGTGGATATGAATACTGTGATCGAAGTACACGTACTGGGGCAACTGGTATACTTTCGTCCATTGAATGGACCGGCCGCCCCGATAACTCTCACGCACCGGTTCCAGGTCGGGAGCCGTGGCCCACATCTGAGAATGACAGTTCATACAAATAGATGTCGGTGGGATATCGGCAAATGACGACTCTTCAACCGTGACATGGCAGTAGCGGCAATCGATACCCAAACCGCCCACGTGATGCTCGTGACTGAATGCTACGGGCTGCTCACGAGGCGTCTGCTGCATCATTTCGTAGGGCGAGCGAACCACCAGGAACAAGATCCACAATGCAAAAGCTGTTGCTGCCGCCCCACCCAACAAAACGAACCTGAAAATCGTATTCGCAACAGGTCGAAAGGGTTCGGGCATTCGATTGGCAAGTTTCGACTCATGATCTCACATAGGAGTGTGACTCGACCGAGGCCGATTTCCAATGTGCGTGAACACTTTTACCCGGCGTACTCTCAGTAAGTTATCAGAAGCACGATAGCCTTGACAGGTGTAAAAGAATACATCCAAACAGCCGCCGCCATGCTGTAATAAGAACGCGGAAAAGCCGGAATCCATGATTCACTTCCCAAGGCACTTGGCGATAGGAATCTTCTTATTGGTGCTGGCATTTGCGATTGGCCTGCTGATTTACGTGTACTTCCAGGGTGGTGTAGATCGCGCTATCCACCTAACATGATCAGCCAGTGCTTCCCCTAGAGGGTTTGTTTGCAGACGAACCTGTGACGCGAATTCTGTCGAACGGTCCGGAATTTGCGTACGAAATAGTGGAAATCGAGGATACGTTCGTAATCCTCGGAGCACTACTTCAGGGGAGAAAAAGATGTTCGATTCGGCCCTGGCATTCAACCGGTACCGCCTGGAGGTTGTCAAAAGCTGGCCCGACGGGCAATTGAAGTCCGAACTCATAGCGTCCATCGAATCCACGCTTCGCCGCTACCAGGGCGAACGGGAGGATCGGAAACCGGCAGATTCTAAAGGCGCGCAACTAAATGTAGTGATCCCGTCGGACTATTGATTGGACTCTTCGCCGCGAAGCAAATCCAGAACCTTGGTGTGCAAAGCCGGGTTCGCGCTTGCCACCAGATTGGGTTGCCAGACCACATCCTCATTGCCGTCGAGCGAAGTTGCCACTCCGCCCGCCTCGCGCACACACAGGGCCACGGCAGCGATGTCCCACGGGTTCATCCGAGGATCGATCGCGACATCGATGCGGCCCTGGCACACCAGCGCGTAATTAATGCAGTCGCCCGACCAGCGGAAGCGCCGTGCTTGCCGATACAATCGCGAAAGCCCGATGGAGGCAGCGGTATCGCGCGGGTCCATATCGGTATGTTCGAGCCCGGTGGAAACCATGAAAGCATCGGCCGGCTCGGCAACTGTTGACGTACGCAAGCGCTTCGGTTCGGCGCCGTCACGTTCGAGCCAGCAGCCATGACCAGCCGCGGCGTACACGGTCTCGCCTAGCGCATGCGCGCCGATCACGCCCGCGCACACCTGGCCCCGCCTGAGATACGCGATCAGCGTGCCGAATAGCGGCAAGCCGATGGCGAAGGACGCGGTGCCGTCGATCGGGTCAAGCACCCAAAGATGCTCGGCATCGCGCGCGGCCTCTCCTCCGAATTCCTCTCCTAGAATGGCGTGATTCGGGAAGCGTTCCGCGATCCGCCGCCGCAGCAGTTGTTCGCCGCCGCGATCGGCTTCGGTAACTTCCGAGCCATCCGCCTTATTGGCGACAGCGGCATTTTTCCATAGCGGGAGAATCAATTGACCGGCCTCGCGAGATAGCCGCAGCGCGAAATCGAGAATCCCGCCTTGTGACGGTTCGGATGTCATGCGGTTTTCCGCGCCGCGCGGGCAGCGATGGATTCACTCCTAATGTCCCCCTATGCTACCGTAAGTGACGCCGCGCTGCGAAGAGCACCCAGTTTAATTTCCTGCCTCGTATGCCGGCTCAAATACCAGCAAGGCGGATCGCCGAAGTGCGGAAACAGCGAATGGACACAAGTCACCGGCGCCGGCTGTGCCGGCATGAATTCCGTCCTGCGGTTTTTGAGCGGCACGGCGTAATACCGCTCCACTAACACAGAACCGAATTGCGGCCGGCGATTCGGAACTTGAAGACGAAGCGAAAGGTAGTCGCCCGCGTAAACCAGACAAGCCACAAGAATGGTGATGAATAGAACTCGCTTCATCCCGACTCGCATGGTAGCGCGATTGCCGCCGCCGTTCCTGATAAGATGGCTCTCACAGCGGTACATTTCCGAAGGAGTCTTTCATGGTAACCGTCACCGTCAACGGAAATCGGCGCGAGTTACAATCGCCGGCCGACACTCCGCTCCTTTATGTTCTGCGAAGCGAACTTGAGCTTTCCGGACCGCAATTCGGCTGCGGATTGGCGCAGTGCGGAGCGTGTTCGGTTCTGCTCGAGGGCAAGGAAATCCGGTCGTGCATCACGCCTCTTTCCGCCGCCGCCAATAAGGAAGTCACCACGCTGGAAGGACTCCCCGCGCGTTGGGCGCAGCAGAAGGGCCTTTCGAAATCCGCAGCCGAACAGACGCTGCACCCTATCCAGCAGGCGTGGATTGAGGAGCAGACGCCTCTGTGCGGTTTTTGCCAGAACGGCATGATGATCAAAGCCACCGAGTTGCTCGAGCGCAACGCGCGGCCAACGCTGGCCGAAATCAGGGAGGCGTTCACCACATCCGGCCCGTCGCCGCACCTCTGCCGCTGCGGCAGCTACACAGCCATCATCGACGCTGTTCAACGCGCATCGAAAA
>DATBID010000401.1:0-7484 GCA_036557125.1 Bryobacteraceae bacterium
GAGGGTATGATCTGTTCTCTGCTGGCTGCACTTGGCGCCGGCTGTAACGTCATCGTTAAGACCGGTGAGACGCCTCATGTGGTGGGTGCGGTGGCGGAAGAGTGCGGCGCCAACTTGCTGGTGATTGGCCGCGGCCACGCGGCGGGAGTCTTGGGCCGCCTGCGCACCAACGCCTATGCCATTCTGCGCGAATCCCCATGTCCGGTGGCGGCAATCTAAGCTGCCACCAGAAATGGGGCGGCCGGAAGTTTCGACCGGCCCCCGGCCGCCGGGCAAGCGATGTCAGTCGCTCTTGCCCGGCGGCTTTCTGTTTTTAGTTAACCCTGCCGCAGGACCGAACCAGTTGTTCGGTCGCTGGTTTGAGTTTTCCTTTTCTTTCAATGAACCGGGGTAAAATCAGACCGAACAGATTGTTCGGTTTGAGCAGGGACAATACGCATCAAAAGGCGGCTAACGCTCTCTTACGGTCGCGGCTCCGGTCAGAGCCACGAGCGTGAGGGAGAGGAAACGGAACTAAGTCAGCGGGTCGTTAATGCTTCGCCGCCACACCGAGGTCGGCCAGAATCTTGGGACTAGTCTCATCCGTTGCCAGCAAGGTGTGGCGCTTTAGAACGGCTTGGCGTTCCACGTGAGCCAGACGTAATACGCGTAACCCGCGGCCAGGAGCAGACTGTAGACAGCGGCCGCGACCGTCAGAACCTTTCCCCAATGATCGATTGTGTCAAGCCGCTGAGCGATGACGGCTTGGTGCGCCATTTCCCGAGGGTTACTCAGGTGAAGCGCATCCTCTTCGTGCTCGCTCACCAGCGCTCGGTACGCAGCCAACCCCAGAATCACCGCTGCAAACACCACCCATAAAATCGCGAACGGCATGAAATTGAAGCTCATAGGTCCTCTCTTTCGCTTGGAGGTGATTGCACGCGGTGGTCCAACGAGGTTGACTGGAAACCAACTGAATCAGGTGAGTTTCGGGACTCGAACTGTATAATGTCGAGTCTCATGGCGCAGCCAGCCTCCAGTCTGCGCGAAATCACTCAGCAGACGCAATGGAGGCTTAGGGCAATGCAAAAACCCATACCGATCCGCCACGCCCGGGCGGGTTCTGCATTTCGGGAACCAGCGCCGGCCAGATGGTGGAAATGGCGCTGCCGGTCCCCACCGTCACGGCGATGTACTGCTTTCCGTTTACCGAGTAAGTGATGGGACATGAGTTCGGAACTTCGTTGAGACGAACGCGCCAAAGTTCCGCTCCGGTTTTGTCGTCGCGAGCGGTGAACCAGCGGTCGAATCCGCCGTTGAAAATCAGGCCGCCGGCCGTATCCAGAATGCCCGAAATCCCCGGAGCGCGCTCCCGCGTCATCCAAACCGTCTGGCGAGTCTCCAGATTGGTTGCCTGAATGCGCCCGTATTTGCCATCGCTATCCGGGCGGGGGCGCACGCTATGTCTCACTCCCGTACTCAGAAAGCCGCGCTCGCCTTTGCCGACCGGAGTGAGATCCATGCAAGTCTCCACCAGCGGCGAGTACAGCGTTCGCGTCTCCGGGTTATACGCGGTGGGAATCCAGTCGCGGCCTCCCCCGGTATGGGGGCAGACCATCTTAGCTTCGCCGTCACCGGGCACCAAGCTGGGGTCGATCGTTTTGGCTCCCGTTTTCGGATCGATGCTCTTGACAATGGTTTGCAATCCCATATCAATCGAAAAGGCGTATTTGCCGGTGTCTGCCTCGACCGCGTCATAGATCGCGATCTTCCCCGAGGTGACCGAGAGCGTCTTCGTCTGACCATTCACCGGAAGGCGGACCAGGGTACGCTCGAACGCCCAATCGTAATCCCACTGATCGTTGGGCAGGTGCTGGAAATACCAGGCGAGTTTGCCAGTGTCCGGATTCAACGCGATCGTGGAGTCACTGTAGAGGGCATCGTTGGTAATCCCAGCCGCCTTAGACCGGATTCGGAGCGGGCCGGTATCGTAACTGGGCGCGGCTCCAAAATAAACCAGGTTCAAATCGGGATCGTAGCTGCCGGGTGTCCAGGAGGAGCCGCCAGAACGCTTCTCGTCGGGCAGTCCGTTCCAGGTATTACCGCCTGGCTCGTTCGGCTGCGGAATAGTACGGAATCGCCAGGCTTCCTTACCGGTTTCCGCGTCCAGCGCGATGATGAAGTTGCCACCCGGTTGCTGACCCCCGGTGCCGATAATGACCTTCCCCTTGGCAGCAATGGGGCCGCCGGTTAATTGCATCCCGGTTTTGCGATCGCCCAGTTCGGTGTCCCAGACCAGTCTGCCGGTTTTCATGTCGAGTGCGATCAAATGCGTATCGGAAGTGGCCGCGTAAACCAAGTTGCCATACAGGGCGATGCTCTTCTTCACTGAGGGGCGTGCGTCCTCGGGAAGCGCGCGGCGGTAGTGCCACAGCAGATCGCCGGTGGCGGCATCGAGAGCTTCCACCTGGTCACCGTAGCCTTGTACAAACAAAACGCCGTCGTGCTCTAGCGGAGTAGCTGTATTGGGTCCCGGAGGCAGCGACCAACTCCACGCCAGGCGCAGATTCTTAACGTTTGTCCGATCGATTTGTTTCAGCGGGCTATAGCCTTGGTCGTCGTAAGTGCGCCGCCACGTGAGCCATTCGGAAGCCGGAGGCTTGGACAGAAGCGTAGAGGTAACGGGGGTAAGGTGATCGAGCAACGGGCTCGTCGTTGGCTGATTCGGCAGTGACACGCCAGGAGTGAGGCCGCCACCCGGCGCTTCGCGGCTTTGACCGGCGCTCGGGATTCGCATGGAGGCAAGTTCCGCCGCCGTAGAAGGCAGTTCGCGTGTCCCGGAGGGGACATTGTTCGCCTGCAGCATATAAGCGACGATGCCAGCGTAGACCCGCGCTCCCAGCGATCCGGGAGCGTCCGATGGCATACGGGTGCTGGTGTAGCTGAACAATTCCGCCAAGGATTTGCCGCCCCACTTTTGCAAAAAGGCCGCCCCCCGCAATGGAGGAGCGAATTCGCCGTCGTCCAAATCGCGGCCGTGGCACTGCCGGCAGCTCCGATCGTAAGCAATCTTTCCCTCAGCGGACTGAGAGGCAGAGAATTGAATTCCGCCAGCGCCTCCGGTTTGCCCCTGCGCCGCAGCGACCGAGCAGGCGGCAGCAAATCCGAGAATTGCAAACGAGATCTTCATGGATGGCTCGCGGTTATTGCTTCGCGCCATGCTCGCGGAGTAGTGCCGCAATTCGTTCGGAGGTGGACTCATCGGCGGGTTGTTTCCCCGAACTCGCTGCGCTTGCAGTTACCACGGCCGTCGGTTTTTCGACCGTTCTTTGCGGATTTTGCAGCAACATCAAAGGGGTTTGGCCCGCTTTGTTCCGGGCATTCGCATCCGCGCCGTGATCCACAAGGAATTGGACTACCGTTGGGTACCGATGAGTCACGGCGGCATGCAAGGCGGTATTTCCTTTGTTGTCGGAAGCGATCACGTTGGCACTCGCGTTCCATGCGGCTTCCACAACAGGCAGAACTTTCGTCTCCGGTTCCACTTTTCCAAAATCGATCACGTTGATGCCCCGCCGGTCTGAATTTGTCGGGGAATCCGCGCCGGCGGCTAACATCAAGGCCGTCGCGCCATCCGGCATGGTTAATTTGGGATCTGCGCCGCCGGCGAGGAGGACTTGCATGATCTGGGGTTCCAGAAACTTCGCCGCGAGCAGGTAGGGAGTGACGCCGATCAGTGGCGCGAGCAGGAAATAATCCGTGGAATTGCGGCGTACCGGCGTTCCTTTGGTCATGCGGATATTGGGATCTGCGCCGTGCGCCAGGAGCGCCTTTACCAGCTCGAGATCGCTTCTGAGAATGGCCGCGTGCAGGGCGGAGTAACCGACGCCCATATCGTTGGGATTCGCGCCCTTATCCAGCAAAGCCAGCGCGACCTCGCGGTGGCCGCTGTGAGCCGCGAGCACCAGGGCGCTGGTGCCATCGGGGAGCGCGTCATTCGGGTCCGCGCCGTGTGCCAGCAGCAGTCTGGCGGATTCGGCATCGCCCGAGCGCGCCGCAAAGAGCAGCGGCGTGCTGCCTCCTCGCATCACCGTATAATTCAACTCTTCCCGGCCGGCTCTTTGCGTTTGTTCGCCGACAACAGTCTGCGGGTAGGAGCGGGAGCGAGCCCGGACATCCGCGCCGAATTCGATGAGCAGCCCCGTTACGTCAGCGTGATTGTTGGCGGCGGCCCACATAAGGGCCGTTTGATCGTGTTCCGGTTCTTTGGCCTTCGCGTCGGCGCCCTGAACCAGCAGTGCCTTTACCGCCGCTGCGCTACCGGCGCGCGCACAGGTCATCAGCACGGTTTCACCATTGAGTAGCTTGGCGTTTGGGTTGGCCTTGGCGTTCAGAAGCCGGCTAACCATCGCGGCACTGCGGTTGTTACAGGCCAGGTGGAGCGGTGTTGCGCCGAGGTCGTTGGCTGCATCGACGCGCGCGCTGGCGCGGATCAAGGCGTCGGCCATCGCAAGATCGTCGTTATAGGCCGCCCAGTGGAGCGCGGTTGCGCCATCGCCTTGCCGGGCGTTCACGTCCGCATGATGTTCCAGCAGCAAGCGCGCCGCTGCGTCATCCTGGCTCTTGACGGCCTGAATCAGACCCAAGTCCGGAGTCGCGGCTATGCTCACGATGGAAAGGGATGCGAGCAGGAGCCAGATTCTCATGACCGGCCCAAAGCGAGCACGGCCGGATCGAGTCTCCCCGTGCTGTCTCCAATGTGATCCCAATTCACGCCGAATTGATCCATTAGGGTGAGGTGCAGATTCGCCAGTGGAACACCCTTCAGCTTGGTGTGGCGGCCGCCCTTCAAGTAGCCCGTGCCGCCTCCGGCCAACACGAACGGAATGTTCACAGGTGCGTGCGAGTTGCTATCGGCAATCCCTGCGCCATAAATCATAGCCATGTGGTCCAACAGTGTGCCTTCGCCATCGCGAGTGTCGCGCAGTTTCTCCAGGAGATAGGCGAACATTTTGACGTGGTAGGCGTTGACTTTGGCGGTCTTGGCGACCTTCTCAGGTTCGTGCTGGTGGTGCGAAATCGGATGATGGGCGTCGGGAACACCGATCTGCGGATACGTCATGCCACTCTGCTCGTGGCCCATCATCAGAGTGATGACACGAGTAAGGTCGCTCTGATAGGCCAGAACCATCAGGTCAAACATCAATTTGACGTGATCTTCCCAATTGGTTGGGATGCCTGCGGGATGTTCGACGAGGGGGACCTGTCGATTGTTGTTTTCCGCATTTTGAATGCGGCGCTCCACATCACGGACGGCATCGAGATACTCGGTGAGCTTGGTCCGATCGCTCTGCGGAAGCGCGCCCTCCAGATGCGAAACCTCCTGCGTCACCGAATCGAGAATGCTTTTTTGCTCGCGCATGCGCCCGAGTCGTTCTTTCGGGTCCGTGCTGCTGCTATCGCCGAACAGGCGTTCAAAGATCAATCGCGGATTATTTTGCGTTGGTAGAGGCGTAGCAGGGCCTTTCCAGCTCAGCGTGTTGGTGTAGGGACACGCATAACCCGTGTCGCAACTGCCGGCTGTTTCGCCCGATTCTATCCCCAGTTCGAGCGATGCCAGTTGCGTATTCTTGCCGATCTCCTGAGCCAGAATTTGGTCGACTGAGATGCCCGCGTCCAACCAAGTTTCGCTGGTGGGCGGTGAAATATCGGTCAGGAAGCGAGTGGTCGCTTTGGCGTGCGCGCCGCCCGGCCTCCCCGGTGTAGGGATGCAGTTCAGGCCGCTCAACACCTGGAAGTGCTCGCGCAACGGAGCGAGAGCATTCAAGGTGGGAGTCATCTCATAGTCCGGCCCTTCCTTGGCGGGCAGGTAGTTCTCCATAATCATGCCGTTCGGCACATACACCACGCCAAAACGGAGCGCTGGTTTGGCGGCCGCGGCAAGTGCCGGCGCCATGCTATCGAGCAAAGGCAGTGCTACCGCCGCACCCATTCCGCGTAGCAGAGCGCGCCGCGAAATGGCTTTCTTGGTGATGATCATTTGTGAACTCCTTCGTTTCTTGCGGCCAGAACCCCTTCACTGCCGCTTACGCCCATGCGAAAGGCTGGGCTGTTCACGATTCCCCAGATGATCGCGGACCATCGATAATCCTGGGACGCGGCATCACGGGAAATCTTGCGAATGAAGGGATAATCGGAAGATTCGATGCCGCGGCCGATGGCATACGCCAAAAGTTTCTCGGTGACGGTGCGGACGAAGTCTTCCCGGTGCGTATCGATCAGGTGCCGCAAACCGGTGATCCCTTCAAAGCGCGTTCCGTCCGGGAGGGAGGCCGCGGCATCTATCGGCGCGCCGTCGCTTTCCGTCCGCCATTTCCCGAGCGCGTCGAAGTTTTCCAGTGAAAAGCCCAACGGGTCCATACGCTGATGGCAGGAAGCGCAGACCGCGGACTGGCGATGAAGTTCCATGCGCTTGCGCAGCGACCGCGGTTGGCCGTCCTGCCCCGGATCTTTGAGAGCCGGAACATCCGGAGGCGGTGGGGGAGGAGGGGCGCCCAGAAGATTTGCTAACAACCACCGGCCGCGCAGAGTGACGGAAGTCCGGTTCGGATACGACGTCACCGCCAGTATGCCGGCTTGTCCCAGAAGACCGCCGCGCACGCCATCGGTGAATTCGACGCGACGGAAGCGGGGTCCATAGATATCAGGGATGCCGTAATGCTTCGCCAGCCGTTCGTTCACATAACTGTAGTTGGCTGTGACCAGCTCGACGACACTCCGGTCTTCTTTTAGCTGACTGGCGACAAAAAGCTGCGTTTCCTTCGCCATGGCGTCGCGCAAGCCCTCGTCAAATTCCCTGTAAATATCCGTATCCGGAACGATGCCGGCCAGCTTGCTGATTCCCAGCCAGCGATCCGCGAATCCATCGACCAGAGCCTCGGAGCGCTCGTCACGCAACATTCTTCGGACCTGTTGTTCGAGCACCTTGGGCTCTTTCAACTGCCCGCTAACGGCCAGATTCCGCAGTTCATCGTCCGGGATACTGCTCCACAGAAAGAACGACAAACGGGACGCCACATCCAAGTCGCTCAGCCGGTAAGGCTCGCCGGGCCGGGCATTCGGCGGCACGGCTTCCACGCGGAACAGAAACGCGGGCGCGGCCAGAATGCGCTCGAGGCCTCTCTGAATTCCCAGATCGAAATCTTTCTCGGCATCTTTCTCTGCGGCGCCGGACCGGTAGAATTCGAGCAAGGTGTTCACTTCATCATTGGTAACCGGACGCCGATACGCCCGCACGGCCAGAGAAGAAAGAATCTTTCGCGCGCAGGGCTCTTCCGCGGCAGGAGCATTCGGGGTACAGACGAAAATCCGCCGCCGGGTTGGCGAGTCACCGTGCGAGATCGTGCCGGAAGGCCCTCCGATCATCACGAATTCGACTGCTGGATTCCCGTGGTAATACTCGTTGGTGGTGCGCGCGAACCCGATTTGCGGCGGTTGTAGAACAC